>JAEZDP010000132.1 GCA_023418055.1 Acidobacteriota bacterium | reverse complement strand
ATCCGCCCGTGCTCGAGCGCATCATCCAGGAATACCTCATCGGCGGCCGCGTGGTCGAGGCCTACGCCATCGACGTGCGCCCGGCGCCAGCGCCCTCACAAGCGCTCGATGCCTGACGTCTCAAGGTCGCAGGTCTCAAGTCGCAGGTCGCAGGCCATGAAGCATGAAGCATGAGGCATGAAGCATGAGGCATGACCCATGCCGCCCTAGTGCACCGTGTACGGTCCACGCAACTGGAAGGGCGCGATGACGGCCTCGAAGCGCTCGCCGCTCGGCGTGACCATCTGGTAGGTGCCGTGCATTTCGCCGCTGGGCGTGGTGAGCGGGCATCCGGACGTGTACTCGAAGCGCTCGCCAGGCATGAGCACGGGCTGCTCACCCACGACGCCCGGACCGCGCACCTCTTCGACGTGCCCGTCCTCGTCGGTGATGATCCAATGCCGGCTCACCAGCTGCACCGTGACGTCGCTCTCGTTGGCAATCGTGATGGTGTAGAGGAAGAACCAGTGGCGTCGCGCAGGCGCCGAGTGCTCCGGAGCGAAGCGGGCGTCCACGGTCACCGAAATGCCTTGTGTCGTCGCGTGTGAGGATGCCATGGATGCGTAATCGCGCTGCGTCGCGCCAGTGTAGTATGGTGCACGCTGGACTGTGCGTCACGTCGCCTCACCCGCGCACGGTCCGCTCACGACGTGTCCTCCCAACCTGACGCCGCGCCTCCCGACCTCGTCATTCGCGCAGCGGTCCGCGACGACGTCGACGTGGTGCTGTCGTTCATCCGCCAGTTGGCCGAGTACGAGCGGCTGGGCTCTGAGGTCGAAGCCACGCGCGAGGCGCTCGCGGCGACGCTGTTCGGCCCGCACCCGGCCGCCGAGGTCGTCATCGCCAGCGCTGGCGGGCGAGACGTCGGTTTCGCGCTCTTCTTCGGCACCTACTCCACGTTCCTCGCCTGTCCGTGCATGCATCTCGAAGATCTCTTCGTCGTGCCGGAGGCGCGCGGCCGTGGCATCGGACACGCCCTGCTGGCCAGGGTGGCGGGCATCGCGGAGGCTCGCGGCTGCGGGCGGCTCCAGTGGAACGTGCTCACCTGGAATGCGCCGGCCATCGCGTTCTATCGGCGCCTCGGCGCCTTTTCGCTTGACGACTGGCAGACCTTCCGGCTAAACCGTCAGGGACTGCAGGCGCTGGCAGCCAGCGGGATCGCGACGACCCCGAGACCATGACAGACCCTTCCGGGCACGATGTGCCCCCACCGCAGGACGACGCGCAGCAACCCGCAGACCCCGCGCTCGACGCGACGGTCGAGTTGCTGGGACGCGCACAGGCAGGGGACGCCGAAGCCGTCAACCTCCTGTTCAGCCGCTACCTGCCGCCCCTGAGACGCTGGGCGCGCGGCAGGCTGCCGCAGTATGCCCGCGACCTGCTCGAGACCGAAGACCTCGTGCAGGAGACGATGGTGCACGCCTTCCGGCGGCTGAAGGGCTTCGAGATGCGCCACGATGGCGCGCTGCACGCGTACCTGCGTCAGGCCGTCATCAACCGCATCCGCGACGAGGTGCGTCGCGCCCAGCGGCGTCCTGCGCCCGAGGAGCTCGAAGCCGATCAGCATCAGGACGGCACGGCGTCGCCACTCGAGACCGCGATTGGCACGCAGGCCGTCGAGCGCTACGAGTCGGCGCTCGCGCGTCTGCGCGACGAAGATCGGCAGGCGGTCGTGGCCCGCGTCGAGCTGGGGCTGTCGTATGCGGAAGTGGCGACGGCCCTCGGCAAGAGCTCACCCGACGCGGCGCGCATGGCCGTGGCGCGCGCGCTCGTGAAGCTGGCCCAGGAAATGGGTAAGCCGGTCTGAAGCGATTCCTGTGACCCACGGACATTCCAATCTTCGACAGTTCCTGCGGCAGCTGCGTCGGGACGGCGATCTCGTCGTCGTCTCGGCGCCGGTCGATGCGCGTCTCGAGGTGCCCGAGATCCATCGCCGCGTGATTGCGGCCGGCGGGCCCGCGCTGCTGTTCACCAATGTGATTGGCGCCGATTTCCCGCTGGCGACCAACCTCTTCGGGACGGCGTCCCGCGCGGAACTCGCGTTCGGCACGCGCCCGCAGGCGTTCATCAAGCGCCTGGTCACGCTGGCCGAAACCATCCTTCCGCCGACGCCCGCCACGCTGTGGGACGCGCGGGACGTCGCAGCGGCGGCCGCCCGCGTCGGGTTGCGTCGAGGGACGGCGGGGCCGGTCACCGAGGTGGTCACGTCGGATGTGCGCCTGGACCGTCTGCCGGTGCTCACCACCTGGCCGGAGGACGGCGGCCCGTTCGTCACCCTGCCGCTCGTCTACACGGAGCACCCCGACGGCAAGGGACACAACCTGGGCATGTATCGCCTCCACGTGCACGATGCCACGCGGACGGGCATGCACTGGCAGATTGGCAAGGGCGGCGGCTTCCATTACCACCTCGCCGAGAGCCGCGGACGGGCGCTGCCGGTCACGGTCATGCTCGGCGGCCCGCCGGCGCTGATGCTGGCGGCCATTGCGCCGCTGCCCGAGAACGTGCCCGAGCTGATGC
>JAEZDP010000036.1 GCA_023418055.1 Acidobacteriota bacterium | reverse complement strand
GGCGCCCCTCGTCAGCAGGAGATCGAGGCCGGCGGAGTACTCCCCCCGGAACCGCGTGAGGTAGTCGAACCGGAACTGGTCCACGGCGACGAGCAGCACCAGGCGCACGGCCGGGGGCTCGCTGGTCTGCGGCGGTGTCGTCTGCGCCAGCCCGGGCAGGACGCCGGCGAGCAGCAGGAGCGTGAGGGCCACCACACGGCGGCAGGCACTGGCGAGGTGACGAGTCGGCATGCGCCAGCAGTCTAGCCCACGCGGGGCCCGGGGGGTGTGCGATGCTCGTCTCACATGCCACGTCAGTACTCCATGGGAGGACGGGCCGCACCAGGCGGGGACCCACACGCCGGCGCAGTGCCCATTCCTCGCAGCTTCCGCGAGCGGCTGGGCGCGCTCCGCAACCTCCCGCCCTTCTTCGCGATGGTGTGGTCGACGAGCCGGTGGCTCACGGCAGGCACGCTCACGTTGCGGCTGGCCCGGGCGCTGCTGCCCATCGCCACCTTGTACGTGGGCAAACTCATCATCGACGAGGTGCTGCGGCTGACCCAGGCCGGCCTGCCGCCGGGCAGCCTCCTCGACTGGTGGCACAGCGGCGCGCTGACGCCGCTGTCGCAGCTGTTGCTCCTCGAGTTTGCCATCGCCGTCGTCTCGGACGTGCTGGGCCGGCTGGTCTCGCTGCTCGAATCACTGCTCTCGGAGCAGTTCGTCAACACCACGAGCATCCAGCTGATGGAGCATGCAGCCACACTGGACCTCGAAGACTTCGAGGACAGCGAGCTGCAGGACCGCCTCGACCGCGCCAGGCGCCAGACGATGGGGCGCATGACCCTGCTCGGCCAACTGCTCGGCCAGGCCCAGGACATCGTCACGATCGTGAGCTTCGCCGCGGGGCTGGCGGTCTATGCGCCCTGGCTCATCGCCCTGCTGGTGCTGGCGCTGGTGCCGGCCTTCCTGGGTGAGGCCCACTTCAACGCGCGCAGCTACTCGCTCAACTACGCCCGCACGCCGGAGCGCCGCGAGCTCGACTACATCCGCCAGACCGGGGCCAGCGTCGAGACCGCCAAGGAAGTGAAGATCTTCGCGCTGAACGGCTTTCTCATCGACCGGTACCGTCAGCTCGCCAACGACTTCTACGCCGCCAACCGCTCGATCGCGGTGAGCCGTGCCGGATGGGGCGGCCTGTTCACGACCATCGGCACGGGTGGCTACTACGTCGCCTACGCGTACATCGCGTGGGGCACGGTGCGCGGCGAGTTCAGCGTCGGGGATCTCACGTTCCTGGCCGGGTCGTTCCGCCGCCTGCGCAACCTGCTCGAGGGCCTGCTCACCGGCTTCTCGCAGGTGGCCGGGCAGGCGCTCTACCTCGACGACTTGTTCTCGTTCTACGAGATCGCACCCGAGATCCGCTCGCCCGAACACCCGCGTCCATTTCCATCACCCGTCAGTGAGGGCTTTCGCTTCGAGGACGTCGGCTTCAGGTATCCCGGCGCGGAGCGGTGGGCCGTCCGTCACCTGACCTTCGAGCTGCGGGCCGGTGAGGTGCTCGCGCTGGTCGGCGAGAACGGTGCGGGCAAGACCACGCTCGTGAAGCTGCTGGCCCGGCTCTACGACCCTGACGAGGGCCGTATCACGCTCGACGGGCACGACCTGCGCGACTATCCCCTCGACGAGCTGCGGGCCAACATCGGCGTCATCTTCCAGGACTTCGTCCGTTACCACTTCACCGCGGGCGAGAACATCGCCGTGGGCCGCATCGACGCGCGCCACGACCATGCCCGCATCGTGGCCGCCGCCGAACGCAGCCTTGCCGACCAGGTCATCGCACGGCTGCCGGCCGGCTACGAGCAGATGATCGGCAAGCGGTTCACGTCGGGCGTCGAGCTGTCGGGCGGCGAGTGGCAGAAGGTGGCCATCGCCCGTGCCTACATGCGCGATGCGCAGTTGCTCATCCTCGACGAGCCCACCGCCGCGCTCGACGCGCGGTCGGAGTTCGAGGTGTTCCAGCGGTTCAAGGAGCTGAGCGACGGCCGGACGGCGGTGCTCATCTCGCACCGGTTCTCGAGCGTGCGCATGGCCGACCGCATCCTCGTGCTGGCCGACGGGCAGGTGGAAGCCGCCGGCACCCACGAGGAGTTGCTTGCGGCAGGAGGACGCTACGCCGAGTTGTTCGAACTGCAGGCGGCCGGGTACCGCTGACCTCACGCGGGTCAGGGGGTCGCCGGCATGGCAAAGCGCTCGACCGCGAGACCTGGTGCACCGGCGGCGTCCGCGCCTGCCGGCAGCACCACCGCTGTCACGTACCCGGGGCGGACCTCGAGCATCCGCACGGTCCACCGCCCCGCCCGCGCCGCATCGTCGAAGTGGACGCCCCGAGGGGTGAAGCGCACGCTGACGCTGGAGGGCGTCACACGCAGCCCGGTGCCCTCGGCCTTCAGACAAGCCTCCTTCACGCACCAGTACTCGAAGAACCGGCGCGGCTTCGCGGTGTCTGGCAGCGCGACGAACGCGTCGTGTTCCCCTGGCGACAACACGCGGCGAGCGAGCAGGTCGAGACGCGCCGGTCGCCCGACGGGCTCGGCGTCGATGCCGACGTCGCCGGCGTGCGTCATCACGCAGGCGACCAGGCCTTCAGTGTGCGTGAGGCTGAAATGCAGGGGCCGCGCCGCCTCGGGAGCGACCACGGCAGGCTTCTCGCCGTGGGCGTGGGTCGAGAACACGAGGGAGGCCGGCGGGCACCCGACGCGACTGGCCAGGCTCGACCGCAGCAGCACGCGGCTGGCCAGAAACGCGGTGCGATCCTTCTCGAAGCGCAGGCGGCCCATCCGTGCGGCCTCGCCCGGTGAGAGCCACGCCGCGAATGGCGCCAAGCGCTCGGGTGTCCCCTCGGTACAGGCCCACCACACCACGGTTGCAGCGTCCGCGTGGAGGGCTGCCGTCAATGCACCGACTCGAGTCGGGTCAACGCCGCGCCGTGCGCCAGCACGACATCCGGCGACTCCTGGAGGGCACGATGGTAGAGGCGGGGGAACTCCTGGCCGTCGGCATCGGGTCGCAACAGGCGCCGCGCATGCTCGATGAGGGCGTCCACGTCGGCAGCGTCCAGCGCCTCGGCCTCGGCCAACAACGCATCCATCCGGACGATGAGCGACGAGAGCGGCCGCACCCAGGCAAAGGCCTGGTCATTGACGACCAGTTGCAGCAGACGCCCCGCGCTGTCGATACGCCCATGCGTCCGTTCGTAACGCACCTGTTCCGCGTCGATGAGCGCCTTGTGCACGCGCACGAGACCGCGCCGAGCCGCGTCGAGACGGTCGTGCAGGTAGGACGAGGTCATCGCCGCAGTGTGACACGCCGGACCACCACCTGGCGATCGTCGGCCCCGCCGTTTGTCGCCGTCGTGCGGTCGGCGGCCATGACGTACAACTCGTCGCCGGCCATCGTCGCAGCCACGTCTGCCGAACCGTCGGGCAGCGAGATGTCCAATGGGCGCATGGCGACGACGGCCACACCGCGTCGGTCCAGTTCCAGCCGCTGCGCCAGGCGTCCGCCCAATGGGCACGTCCGCAGCACCACGAGACTACCCTGGTGCCACCACACGCGGCGGATGCCGTCGAGCGGCACGGCCTCGGACGAGCGCACCGCCTGCGCGCGGCGCTCTGTCAGGTCCACGCGGCTGACGCCCTCGGCATGCGCGACATAGACCACGTGCTCGCTGTCGGCGGCGGTGATGGCCACCGGCGACGCGAGGTCGAGCGACGCGACGAGGTCGAGCGCCGTGCCTCTCGGCGCAGCCCGAAACACACGTCGTCCCTCTCCATCGAGAACCAGGACACTTCCGCCCGGCGTCACGGTGAGATCGGTGAAGCGGGCGGCTCCGGCCGATGCCGGGGGCGTCAGGCGCGCCAGCGGACGTCCGGCCACCAGTTGCAGCTTGTGAAGCGCCGCCCCGGTGGGCGTGCCGTCGTTGCTGAGCACCCAGAGGTCGCCGCGGCGCGTGTCGATGTGCATCGCCTGCATGTCCCGGAATCCGGCAGAATCGCCACGCACCAGGTCGGCCGCGCGCCGGGACTCGGCGTCGACGACGACGATCTTGCGGTCGGGGGTGTGCCCGAGCAGGAACCGGCGCGAGACGGCGTCGTAGGCGAAGCCGCCAGTCGCCACGTCGATGTCGTCGAGACGTACGGCGTCCACGCCGGGAAGCGCCGTGCCGATGGCCACGACGGGTGCGGCCCCGGCTGCAGTGGCCGCTGAGACCGACGGCTCGGCGTCGAGCGGCGCGCCAGCAGACGCGTCAGCGGATGGCGTGTCTGCGCCAGCGCCCGGAGCGGGTGGTGGCGTCGCGGGCCCGACTCCGGCAGCGGTCGCGACGTCCGCGCCGTCAGCTTCCGCGCCAATCCTCGTGCGTGCGCCGGCCATCAACGCCTCGACCTCTGCCCATCCCTCACGTGCCCGCACCCTGGCGAACACGTCGAGCGTATCGGCGTCGGTGGCCACACCCATCTCGGCAAGGCGGCGCAGCATGACGAGCGCGTCGGAGGGGCGGCCGCTGGCCACCTGTGCACGTGCCAGCAGGTACAGTTGCGCCGGATCGTCCTTGGGACCGAGCTGCACCGTGCGCCAGGCGAAGTCGTGAAAGCGCTCCATGTCGCCTGCGGCTTCGGCAGCCAGCGCGTCGACCCGGCAGGCGCGCCACTCCTTGCAGGTGGCCGCCGGCTGGGCCGTCACCTCCACCGTCGTCGTGAGGCCGGCAAGCAGCACCCATGTGCACAGGAGACGTTGCATGCCTCCTAGCCTACCCTCCCGCGGCCTGCGGCGACACCGGGCGCGTGTTGTAGGATGTCCGACACACGTCACGCTCCGTTGCCCTTGCGAAAGGACCTCACTGCATGTCTCGCCGCGGCCCTGCCCTGACCGTCTGTCTTGCACTCGTGTCGTCTCTCGCCTGTGGCATGGCCAGCCCCGAAGCGGCGGCCGACGAGAAGGTCGTCATGCCCCAGGTGGCGGGCACCGCGCAACGGCGGCCCGACGTGATCTTCGTGCCCACGCGCGACACCGTGGTCGAGGCCATGCTCGAGACCGCGGGCGTCGGTCCCGACGACATCGTCTACGACCTCGGCTGCGGTGACGGCCGCATCGTGGTGGCGGCGGCGAAGCTCGGGGCCCAGGGCGTGGGCATCGACATCGACCCGCAGCGCATCGCCGAAGCGAAGGAGCGCGCCGAGAAGGAGGGCGTCACCGACAAGGTGCAGTTCCTCGAGCAGGACCTGTTCCAGTCGGACATCCGCGAGGCCACCGTGGTGACGCTCTATCTGCTGCCCAGCCTGAACGTGAAGCTGCGCCCGATGCTGATGGAGCAGCTGCGCCCGGGCACCCGCATCGTCTCGCACGACTTCGACATGGGCGACTGGGCCCCCGACAAGACCGTCGAGGTGGATGGCAAGACCGTCTACCTCTGGACCATCCCCGAGCGCTGACCGCGCGGCGAGGCGTCAGCCCTCGGCGAGCACGCTGGCCAGCTCGTCGAGCAGCGCCTCGGCGGTGAACGGCTTGGCGAGGAAGTGGGTCACCCCTGCCGCCATGGCGTGCGCCTCCATGCCGGCGGCCGCCAGGCCACTCGCGGCAATCACGCGTACGTCCGGTCGTATCTGCTGCAGCGCGGCAATCATGGTGGCCCCGTCCATCACCGGCATCATCATGTCGGTGACGACCACGGCCACGTCCGCCTCATGGGCCCTGAAGAGCGCCGCGCCCTCGGCGCCATCGGTGGCCGTCAGCACGCGATAGCCGAACGCTTCGAGCGCGTGGCGCATGGTGTCGCGCACCGAGGCCTCGTCGTCGACGACCAGCACGAGTTCCCCGTGTCCGCGCGGCAGCGCGCGTGGCAACGGCCCGGCGGACGGGGCGGGCGTGCCACCCGACCGCACGGCCGGCAGGTAGACACTGAAGCGCGTGCCCCGATGATGCTCGCTCTGCAGGTCGATGAACCCGCCGTGCTGCCGGATGATGCCGCGTGCGGTGGACAGGCCGAGACCTGTGCCCTTTCCGAACGCCTTGGTCGTGTAGAAGGGGTCGAAGATGCGATCGCGCGCGTCGCCCGGGATGCCGTGTCCCGTATCGGCGACGGTGAAGACGACATGCGGGGACGACAGTGCGGCAGCGCCGTTCGAGAGAGGCTCGTCCGGATGGGCCGTGCGCACGCCCAGGGTGAGCGTGCCGCCCTCGGGCATGGCATCGCGCGCGTTGACGGCGAGGTTGAGCAGCACCTGCTGCAGTTGGGTGGCATCGCCCATCACCACCCATCCCGCCGCGTCCACCTCGGTGCGGACGTTGATGCTGCGCGGAAAGGTCTCGCCCACGATGCGGGCGATGTCGGCCACGAGGACGTCCACCCGGACCTCGGCGCGTTCACCGTCGGCGCCCCGGGCAAACGACTGCACCTGCCGCACCAGATTCGCGCCCTTGGTGGCGCTTGCCTCGATGGCCTGCAGCACCTCGCGCCCGAGATCGTCGTGCACCGACCCGCGCAGGACGTCCACCGACATCAGGATGGGCGCGAGCATGTTGTTCAGGTCGTGGGCAATGCCGCTGGCCAGGGTCCCGAGGCTCTCGAGCCGCTGCGCTCGCAGCGACTGCGCCTGCGTCTGGCGGGCCGCGGTGACGTCGGTGTTGATCTCGAGCACGCCCGTCGGGACGCCGTCGGGTGAGGCGATGAGCGTCCAGTGGCTCTGCACGGTCAGCACCCGCCCATCGCGGGTGGCACGAGGGAGTTCGCCCTGCCATGCGTGGTCTGCACGCAGGGACGTCATGGCCTGGTCGTAACGCGCGGCGTCGTTCTCGAGCACGTCCACCGTGCGTCGTCCGAGCACCTCGTCGGCTGCCCAGCCGAACAGGCGCGTGGCGGCCGGGTTCCAGAAGCGGATGGCCCCTGTCATGTCTCGCGTGAGGATGGCGTCGTTGGCCATCTCGAGCAGCGCCGCCTGCTCGCGCAGCCTGGCCTCGCTTTCGATGAGCACCTGTTCGGCGGCCTTCTGCTGGGTGATGTCACGGGCCACGCTGTAGGCGCGGGCGTCCTCGCTCGACCAACGGCTGGACCATCGCATCCAGACGGCATGGCCGTCGGCATGCACGCAGCGGTTCTCGACGTGGAAGGCCGTGCCCTTGCCACGCATCACCTCGCGGACGTGATCGAAGGAGATGCCGAGGTCATCGGGGTGCACCAGGTCGGCCCAGTTGCGTCCGACCAGCGTCTCGGGCGCACGCCCCCAGACTTCGTAGGCGGCCTGGCTGACCTCGACGAAGCGGCCGTCGCCGTCGAGCACCGACAACACGTCCACCGACTGGTCGAGAATCCGGCGACGTTCGAGCGTGGCCACGGCCAGCGCCTGCCGCTGCGCGTCGGCCTCACGCAGGGTGCGCCGCAACTCGAGCTGTCCCATGGCGTGCGAGGCGAGGATGCGCAGCGACTGCTGCTGCATCGCGGTCAGCTCGCGCGGCACGGTGTCGATCACGCACAGCGTGCCGAGCGCATGGCCGTCGTCGGTGATGAGCGGCGCGCCGGCGTAGGCCCTCACTCGAGGGCCACCGAGGACCAGCGGGTTGTCGGCAAACCTGTCGTCGGCACTCGCATCGCTCACGAGCAGCACGTCGCGCCTGGCCATCGTGTGGACGCAGATGGCCTGCTCGCGCGGCGTGGAGGCGAGATCGAGGCCGATGCGCACTCGGAAGTGCTGGTGGGTGCCGTCCACGAGCGACAGCGTCGCCACCGGCATGTCGCACACCTGTGCCGCCAACTGCACCAGTTGCTCGAATGCCTGGTCGCCCGCGATGTCGACCGTGTCGTATCGCTCCAGCGCACGGAGGCGTTCAGCTTCGGCCGACGCGGAGTTCATGTCGAGCTCGGGACAGCTCGAGTATACGCCCGTCACTGCCGGCGCAGTACGCGTCCCGCCAGCCGATCGGTGAACGTCCCTTCGTCGATGGCGGGGATGCCCTCGACGAGCACGAGGGACATGCCGCCGGCGAGCTGATGAGGGTCTGTGTATGTCGCGCGGTCGTCGAGATGCTCTGGGGCGAACACCACGAGATCGGCCATCGCGCCTGGCTCGAGACGCCCCCTGTCGGTCAACCCGAAGACGTTGGCCGGCAGCCGCGTCATGCCTGCGATGGCAGCCGGCAGCGACAGAAGCTGCCGCTCGCGTACGAAGGTCGTCAGCTTCCTCGTGAACGCGCCGTGGCCGCGCGGATGCGGGCGCCCTTCTCCCGGGAGGAAGATGGCGCCGTCGCTGCTGGTCATCATCCACGGCTGCACCATCAAGGCGTCGATGTCGTCCATCGCCATGTTGAACGAGACGATGAGCGGATCCCGGACGACGATGAGGTCGAGTGCGGCGGTGGCCGGGTCGGTGCCTCGCCGTTCGGCAATCTGCGCGAGCGACAGGCCTTCGTACGTGCGGTCGGGCGGGTGGAACGCGATGACGAGCGAGTCGGCCCCGCCGCGCCGGCGAATGTTCTCACGCACCTGGGGCAGCAGCGCGGCCCGCTGCGCAGCATCGCCGAGCGTGGCCAGCAACGCGGCACGTCCGCCGGCCTGCACGCCCCGCGGTACGACCGCGGCGGCGAGACTGGTCGAACTCGCCTCGTACGGGTACTGGTCCGCGTAGATCGCCACGCCGCGCCGACGCGCGTCCTCGATCCGTCTGATGCACGTCTGCGACAGCCCCCACGCGTCGGGGCCCAGCGCCTTCATGTGGCTCACGACGCCTGTCGTCGCCGTGGCCTCGGCAATCGCGATGATCTCGTCGACGGCCGCCACGAGCCCGACCGAGTAGGTCCCCTCATCGCGAATGTGACTGGTGTGAAGCCCCCCGACGCGGGCGACGCGCGTCATGAGGGACACCAGTTCCTCGGTGCGTGCGAAATGGCCCGGCGCGTAGAAGAGTCCGCTCGAGAGCCCGAAGGCCCCAGCGGCCAGCCCCGCGTCGACGAGCGTGCCCATCCGTTCGAGCTCGCGAGCGGACGGCTGCCGGTTCTCGTGTTGCAGGACGCTCGCGCGGACGGCCCCGTGTCCGATGAGCAGCGCGACGTGGACGCCCAGGCCGCGAGCCATCAGCGTCGTCCGCTGCCCGTCGAGATCCACCGGACCACCGCCATCGGGATTGACGACGACGGTCGTGATGCCCTGGGCGAGCAGCGCGTGCGCCTTGTGCAGCGTGGGACGGACCAGGCCCTCCGCTGCATGGGAGTGGACGTCGATGAACCCGGGAGCCATCACCTGGCCGCCGACGTCGATCTCCCGAGAGGCGCTCCAGCCCGACACGTCACCGACGGCGACGAAGCGGCCGCGGCGGATGGCCAGGCCACCCGGTTCGAGCACGCTGGACGTGCCCGTGCAGACGCGTCCGTTGCGAAGCAGCAGGTCGGCCTGTCGGCCCGTCTGCGAGGCACGCACGAGCCGTGTCGCAGGGCTCGCAGCCAGGGCCCCGACCGTCGAGAGGAACGTTCGTCGTCGCATTGGTGTCGAATGAGGGTACAGGAGTGTCAGCAATTCGCTGCGGATGAGCCCGACGGCCATCCACGGTGTGAGACGATAACGAAAAGGGAGGCTGAGGATGTTCGACCCACGGTTGTGGAAACGGCAACGGGCGGCTCGCGAGCGGTTCGCGGTGGACGCATTCAACGAGGGGCTGGCCGACGACGCCCCGCATTCGGATGCCTGGCTGGGCCAGCGGCCCGGCCTCGACGTGCGGCGATCGCGCGGGCAGCAGTTGACCTGGGTGGGTGTCGGACTCGTGGGCCTGGCCATCGGCATCGTCGTGACGCGTGCGCTGCTCGGCCACGACGACGTCTCGAGAGTGCGGGGCTGGCTCTCGGATGAGGGGGTGGATGAACACGCCCTGGACGACATGTTGAGCGACTCGTTCCCGGCAAGCGATCCGCCGTCGCAGACCGCCACGTCGGGAGCCCGCGCCTGAGACCTCGCCATGGAGACCTTTCTCCTGGTGCTCGGCATCATCGCGCTGCAGTTCCTGCTGCAGTTCTGGGTGTTTCCCAGGTTGGGCGTGGGCACGTGAGCGGTGCCTGGACCGCGCCGGTCGGCGCGGACGCCGCCTGAAACCAGACCCGACGCGGACGGGCCGTCATCCTGACCGGCACGACGCCGGGGTGACTCGTGCAGCGGAGCGGCCACGCCTCTCTGGTACGATTCCCCCGGCGCGCGCCTCCCTGCCGCGACATTCCTGATTCGGGTGGAGGGTTCTCAGATGATGAAGTGCACTGTCTTTGCGCTGGCCAGCGTGTTCAGCGTCGCCGCCGTGGCGTCCGCGCAGGACGCCAATCCCATGACGACGGCCATCAAGGCGCAGTACGAGCTGATCAAGGGCAACGTCACCAAGGCCGCGGCCAAGATGGCCGAGAGCGACTACGGCTTCGCGCCCACTCCAGAGGTGCGCAACTTCGGAGGTCTCGTCGGACACGTTGCCAACGCCAACTACATGATCTGCGCGGCGGCGGCCGGCGAGAAGAATCCGTCGTCGGGTGACGTCGAGAAGACGGCCACGGCGAAGGCCGACCTCGAGAAGGCCCTCGCGGCGTCCTTCACGTACTGCGACGGCGTGTTTGCGAAGATGACCGACACCGCTGGTCTCGAGAAGGTGAAGTACTTCCTCGGCGAGCAGCCCAAACTCGCGGTGCTGGCGATGAACAACGCGCACAACATGGAGCACTACGGCAACATCGTCACCTACATGCGCATGAAGGGGCTCGTGCCGCCGTCGAGCGAATCACGGTAGCATCGACTTACCTTCGGTATCGACGGGACGCGCCAGGTGCGTGTCCCGTCCTCCCTGCCCCTCACGTGCCGACCGACACCGTTACGGCAGCGACTGCCCTCCTCACGCCTCCTCATACCGCCGCTGCATCTCGTCGGGCGAGACGTCCTCGATGTGGTGCCCGATGAGCCACCGGTGCCCGAACGGGTCGCGCACGACGCCTGACCGCTCCCCGTAGAACTGGTCCTTCGGCGCCCGCTCGAGCGACGCGCCGGCTGTCACCGCCCGCGCGATCACCGCATCCGCATCGTCCACGTGCAGGTGGATGGACACCGCGACGGGCGTGCCAGCCTCTGGCGCACGCACGCCGATCTCGGGAAACTCGTCCGACAGCATCACGGTCGTGCCGCCGAAGTCGAGTTCCGCATGGCCGACGCGGCCGTTGGGTTCGGTCAGGCGCATCTTCTCGCTCGCGCCGAACGCTGCGGAGTAGAACGCCATCGCACGCGACGCGTCGCGCACGCACAGGTACACGAAGACCTGCTGCACGCTCATCCCACCCCTCCTTCTGCGACGTCCTCTACGTGCGTCGAGATGAACCATATCGTGCCTGCCGCGTCCTTCACGTAGGCGCTGCGATCGCCGTAGGGCTTGGTCTCGGGCGCGCTCACCGACGTCGCGCCGGCGGCGAGCGCCTGCGTGTAGGTCGCGTCCACGTCGTCCACATACACGTGGAGCGCCGCGGGCACGGCGGGCCATTCGGGATTGGCGCCGCCCACCATCACGAGCGAGTCGCCGATGCGCACCTCGGCGTGCATGACCCGGCCTTCCGGCGTGAGGTGACGCCGTACCTCGGTGCCCCCGAGGACGGTCAGCATGAAGTCGATGGCCGCCTCGGCGGGTTCGACGATGAGGTACGGGCTGACGCGGGGGTAACCCTCTGGAACTGCAGACACCATGACTGTGCACTCCTTTCCTGTGACGCCCACAGGATGACGCGGCGGCCGACGGGCAGGCTTGGAGGAAATTTACCGGATCGGGGATCGCGGATCGCGGATCGCGGATCGGGGATCGGGGGGGACGGGAACTAACGCTGGGTCTCGATCACGTGGTTCGTGAAGGGCGTCCGGCGGCGGAGGTAGTCGCTCGGGGTCAGGCCCGAGAACGCGCGGAAGTCGTGCGTGAGGTGGGCCTGGTCGCTGTAGCCGCACGCGGCGGCCAGGTCGGCCCAGCCCTGCTCGTGCGTGGCGTGGGCGCTGCGGAGCAGATCCTGGAATCGCTGCAGACGGCTGAAACGCTTGGGCGTGAGGCCGACGGCAGCGTGGAACAGCTCGATGAATCGGCGATGGCTCATCCCCACGCGGCCGACGATATCGGCGACGGGCGGCGCGGTGCGCTGGCTGAGGGCGCGGACGGCCCAGTCCACGGCTCGATGCGTGACGTCCAGCCCGCGCCACTGGCGCAACAGGAGTGCGTCGAGCCCGTCGAGGCGGGCTGCGGCGCTCTCGCACTCGAGGGTACGGTTGCGCACCTCGTCGGCGAAACATTGCCCCCAGGCCGTGGCAAGGTCGAGGTCGCGGTCGAAGAGTTCGGCGGGCGGCATGCCAAGAAAGGCCGCCGCGCCGCCTGGCCTGAACGAGACGCCCACGGTCGAGGCCGTGTCGGCCGCACTGATGATGTTGAACTCTGCGGTCGGCCCGGTGAGGATGGCGCTCGGCAGTGCCACATGGGTCGACGGGCGATGCCGATCGAACACCCGCATCGGCTGGTCGCGGAGGTTGACGACCAGTTGCATCGCCCCGTCCGGCAGCACGCGCTCGACGCGGTCGGCCGTCACCGCCCCGAAGTCGGCGTACCAGAGGAACGCGACGTGTGCGGCAAGCGACGGGCTGGGCCGGCGGGTGAGGAACATCGGGAGGCTACGGGCTAGGGGCTACAGGCTACAGGCTTCAGGCTTCAGGCTTCAGGCTACAGACTACAGGCGGCGGGCGCCGGCGATGAGACGTGAGGCATGAGGCATGAGGCATGGAGCGTGCGGCGTCAAGCGTCAGGCGTCTGGAGGCGTCTTGCCGCTTCCCGTTGCAGGTCGGGCAGGAACTCAGCGAAGTCGTTCGCAAAGGCGTTGTAGTCACGGGACAGGTCAGCGGCAGCGGGGGCGATGTGGCGGGCGATCGGTGAGCGGTGCGCCATGCCCCGCAGCGCCCTGTCGATGCCGTCGAGGTGGGCATACGCGCCCAGCCAGTCGTCGCGGCTCATCGCGCGGACGAGTGGGTGCGCGCGGGCTGGCAGGCGCGCGAGGTTCTCGTGCAGCGTGCGGTAGATCTCGTCGGTGAACATGTCGAGCGGCTGCGCGTGGTGCGCGTTCCAGGTGCGTGCGAGCACGTGATCGTAGAACACGTCCACGAGGACTCCGGACAGCCGGCCATAGGTCGGCACCAGGCGCTGGATGCTGCGGCGGACGACCGGGTGGCGGTCGGAGTAGGAGTCCACGGCGCGGTGCAGTCGGATGCCCTCGCGGATGCGCGGGGTGGTTCCGGGATGGTCGTACCGCTCCACCCGGCCCTTGACGATGTCGCCGAGGAGGCTGCCGAGGCGCAGGTCCTCGTCATCGCGAGCCAGGAGAAAGTGCAGCAGGTAATTCATGGTGACGGTTGCGATCGTACCCCGGGGGCGCCCGTGCCGGGAGCACCCAGGCCGTTCGCTCTTGACGCTTGACCAACTTGACCATCCAGGTGTAGCGTCGTCGTCATGAACGCCATCCGCACCATCAACCTGTACGAAGCCAAGACGCAACTCTCGGCGCTCGTCGAAGAAGCTGCGGCTGGTACGGAGATCATCATCGCCAAGGCCGGCAAGCCTCGCGCCCGTCTGGTGCCGGTGCGTCCGTCCCTGCGTCGTCCGGGACGCGCGAAGGGCAAGGTCTGGATAGCGGCGGATTTCGACGCACCGCTGCCCGACGAGCTCATCCGCGCCTTCGCTGGCGACACAGTGGAATGACGATACTGCTCGACACCCACGTCGTGCTGTGGTGGCAGCGCAACGACCGCCGGCTCGGGCGTGAGGCACGCCGTGCCATTGCCGAGGCCGACGTCGTCTGGGTGAGCGCGGTGTCGGGGTGGGAAGTGGCCATCAAGAGCGCGCTCGGGCGGCTTCGCCTCGACGAGCCGTTCCGGGTGCTCCTGGCGGCCGATGACTTCACCGAATTGCCGATGACGCTGGTGCACACGGAGTGTCTGCAGCAGTTGCCGGCGCATCATGCCGATCCCTTCGATCGGATGCTCGTGGCGCAGGCATTGGCCGAGCGCGCGACGCTCGTCACCCACGATCGCGCGTTCGAGCCGTACGGCGCCCGGATGATCTGGACGTAGGCCGTCGCAGGCGGCAGGGTGGGCGCGTCGGTCTGCTACGATGCTGGACGAGTGCGCCCGTAGCTCAGCTGGAT
>JAEZDP010000472.1 GCA_023418055.1 Acidobacteriota bacterium | reverse complement strand
GTTGTATGTCGCCAGCACGATGGACACCAGCGGACGTGCGGCCCTCGTCATCCGGCGCAGTATACGATCCGGGCCCATGGGCTTCGGCGGAGGGCGGTGGTGATCAGGCGCGTGGCCGTTCTCGGCGCTGGCATCATGGGCGCATCCACCGCGCTGCTGCTGGCGCGGCGGGGCCGAGCGGTGGTCGTCATCGACGCGGCTGCGGCGCCGATGGCCAGGGCCAGCCGCTGGAACGAAGGGAAGATTCACCTCGGGTATCTGTATGCGGGCGATCCGTCGCTCGATACGGCCCGCCGCGTGTTACCCGGCGGACTGACGTTCCGGCCTCTGGTGGAGTCGCTCATCGGGACGTCCCTTGCGCCCGCCATCACCGATCACGACGACACGTTCCTGGTCCATCGTCGCTCGGTCGCAGACGTCGAGGCGGTGGCGGCATACTTCGCGGCCGTCACCGCGCTCGTGCAGGCGCAGCCGCAGCGGACGCAGTACCTCACCCCGCTGGCGCGGCCCGCGATGCGACGCCTCACGCGGTCGGAATGCGACGCGCTCGCCGACCCGGCGCAGGTCGTCGGAGGATTCCGCGTGCCCGAGCGGTCGGTGGCCACCACGTGGGTGGCCGACCGCATGGCGGCCGCACTGGCCGCTGACGCCCATGTCGATCTGCGCCTGTCCACGCGCGTCCTGGGTGTGCGTCGCGACGGCGCGGACAGGTTCACGGTACGGACGCCCGATGGTGACGATGGCCCATACGATGCCGTCGTGAACGCGCTGTGGGAAGGCCGGCTGGCCGTCGATCAGACGATGGCGCTGCCGCCACCGCACGCGTGGTCGCACCGCTACCGCGTGTCGGCGTTCGTGCGCACGCGGCGCGCGCTCGACGTGCCGAGCGCCGTCATTTGCACCGGACCGTTCGGCGACGTCAAGAACTACGACAGACGGCAGTTCTATCTCTCGTGGTATCCCACTGGCCTGCGCGTGGACGCCACGTCGCTCGCGCCACCCGACGACCCCGTCTACGACACGGCGGCTCGCGAGGCCCTGGGTGTGGCGATCGTCGACAACCTCGCACGCTGCCTGCCGCGCGTGCGCGAGATTGCCGATCACTTGGGTACCTGCCGCGTGGAGGGCGGCTGGGTGTATGCGGCTGGCGCCGGTTCACTGGCCGATCCCGCCTCGACGCTGCACCGACGCGACCGTGTGGGCGTGGCCGGAGACGGGCGCTACATCTCCGTCGATACCGGCAAGTACTCGATGGCTCCGTGGCTGGCGGAGCAGGTCGTCGCGCAACTGCTCGGGTGAGCGCCCCTCGATCCCTCACGGCACGGCGTCGTCTGGCGCTGGCTGCCGCTCGAGTGCGTGCCGGTCCCAGCCGGCGCGATCGGCCACCGCTTCGTAGGTCGACTGCAGGAACTCCAGCAGCACCTCGTCGGGCGACGCGCTCTGCCGCACCACGTCATAGGGCAGGACGAACTCGCGAAGGTCCGGGCTGTAGAACGCTCCGGCCGGCCGGACGACGGCGTCGGCGAATCCTGTGGGCTCCGGGTACGCGTACGCGTAGAACGCCGGGTACGCGATGGCGCCGCCGCCCGGCCAGAAACCGCAGCTGCTCACCTCGGCCGAGTAGGCCTCGCGCGTGATCGCATCGGGCAGGTTGGGAATGCCGCCCGGGTGTGGCGGGGCGGGGCGTCCCGAGAAGCGCGTCACGGCGAGATCCGGCGCCCCCCAGAAGTAGTGGACGGGGCTGCACTTGCCAGTGAAGGCGCTGCGGAACGTGTGGAACACGCGATCGGCCTGCACGAGTGCACGCCAGTAACGATGCGCGTACGTCGCATCGTAGGCCTTGTGCGTCTCGTCCTTGTCGAAGCGGATGGGATCGAGCACTTCGTTCGGCGACGGGTGGATGGCGACGGGAAGGTCGAGGGCGCGCAACGCGTCCATCAGCCGTGCGTAGAAGCTGGCCACCGACTGCGGCTCGAGCGGCAGACGCGCCATGCGGCCGTCACTGGCCTGGACGAGGAGCTGGTGGTCGATGAAGTCGAAGTCGATCTGGAACGTCCGCGTGCCGTGGGGCATGGGCGAGGTGGTGAGGCCCCGCGCGGTCACGTAGAGCGTGACGTGCCACGAGTGGTTCAACCAGGCGCTGGTGGCCAGCCGCACTTTGCCGACGATCTGCGTCCACAGGTGTAGCGTGGCGGCGGTGTCGGCCCAGGCCGCCAGCGGCAGTTCGGGCCACGCTTCGAGTCGCCCTTCACGTGATGTCATGGTGCCAGCACGGTAGCACGCGCAGACTCGGGGTCACTCGGGGTCAGGTCTCGATTTCACGCGTTTTGCACGGTCTGGGCCCAGGCCTCCTCTCCCTGAGGCTGAGCGGAGTGTCAGTGGAGCGGCTGGACTACGTCGGGTCCGGTCGCTGTGTCTGAGCAGCCGGCGCCGCTGCTGCCTGCCAGCCACGGACGGCCGACCGACACAGAATTCCGGAGTTCAGATGAATATCTCCCGCCTCACGGGTGATTCCTTCCCGTAAGCCGAAAGAAGAAGCCCGCTCTCGCGGCTTTTCACTGGCACGCTTCGTGCTATTTGATATATCCAAATCTGGCTGAATGGTCAGCCGATATTCCGCTATCGCCCTCATCCTTGACCAAGAAACTCGTCGTACTCTGCATTCTCTCGCTGGCCCTTCCGACGACCTCGAGCTGGGCCGATCCCCTCACGCTCGCCAACGGCTTCAACGTGTTCGTGCATGGCGACATGAGCCTCAAGGCCGACGTGGGTGGCCGGACGGCCGTCGGCGGCAACGCCACCTTCACGAGTTTCGCCATCGGCAGCGGCGACAACAGCAACAACGGCGCCGCGCTCACGCAGGACCCTGCGCGTCTCGACCTGGTGGTCGGCGGCCATGCCTCGCTCACCAACGGCTCGGTCAACAAGGGCCGTGCGTGGGCCGGTAGCGCCTCGCAGTCGAGCGTCGGGTATCACACCCCCGGCGCCTCGATGCAGACGGGCGGTGTGTCGCCCGTGGACTTTGCGGCCGAATTCGCCGCGCTCGACGCGCTGTCACAGAACCTCCTCCGCCTCGCGGGCAACGGCACCAGCGTCCGCACACCGTGGAACACGTTGACGCTCAAGGCCGAGGATGCCGTGCTCAACGTGTTCGACATCGACGCGAGCCTGCTGAGCGGGCTGTCGAGTCTCGACATCATCGTGCCGACCACCTCCACCGTCCTGTTCAACGTCACGGGCACATCGCTGGCGATGCGGTACATGGGCATCCAGGTCAACGGCGTGCAGAACAACGCGATGTCGTCGCAGCTGCTGTGGAACTTCAGCGAGCTGACCACGCTGGACCTCACCGGCCTGTCCTGGCGGGGGTCGATTCTGGCGCCGTCCGCCCGGATGACGTTTGCCAACGGCAACATCAACGGCCAGCTGGTGGTGGCGAGTCTGCAAACCGACTGGGGCGGCGAGTATCACAACTTCGCGTTCAGCGGCGACCTGCCGCGGCTGGACGAGGACGATGACGTCGCGCCGGTGCCGGAGCCCGTCACGCTGCTGCTGCTGGCGGCGGCGGGTGGGTATGTGGCGCGCCGACGCTGGCTGACGCCGCGAGCGTAGCGCTGGGGCATCTGGGGGTCAGGTCTCGCATCCAGGCGTTCTGCACGGCCTGGCCCCCGTCCAATCGCGGCCACCCTCAGTGTCCGGCAGCCGCCCTCTTCCTCTGTCTCGGGCGCGACCGCCACGATGGCGCCACGCACGCTCCGAAGCGCCGCCACGGTTGGCTCCCCGCGACCACCGCAGGCCGGCGCAGGCGTCGCACGACACACGCGAGTGCCAGTTCGCGAAGGTGCCCGTCGAGTTGTTCTTCCACGCCCTCACATGCAGCGTGGAGCACTCGGCCGAACGCCACGGCGATTCACTGGCATGGCACGGCGCTCGACTCCGCCGAACAGGGCAGGCGCGGTAGCATACGGGCATGGCCTCCTTGCGCGGGCCTCACCACATGCTCGCTCGCGGCTCGCGCCTTCCTCACCTGCGGGTACGCAGGCTCGACGGGACACCCTTCGATTCCGACGACGTGTGGCAGCGGCGGAACCTGCTGCTGGTGGGGGTTGGCGGCGTTCCAGAGGGCACCGGCACTTCGGCATGGCTCGCAGCGCTCGAGGTGGTGCGCCCTTCCTGCGAGGCTCACGAAGCGGTCCTCGTCGTCACGCGCAACGATGTGCCTGGCCTGGCTGCGCCCGGTGTGGTCGTCGTCGACCGGTGGGGCGAGGTCGTGTTCACCGAGACGGCGGAGACGGTGGCAGTGCTGCCGTCGGCCGCGACGCTCGTCGAGTGGTTGCGGTTCGTGGATCACGCGTGCCCGGAGTGTGAGGGGGAGGCGCGCTGAGGCGGCCCGCAGAGCGACGCGCAACGGCAGGCGCCACGTGTCTGACCCGAGATGTGGGTGCGGCGCGACGTCGCGCGCCGGTTGACTCGCCCGCTTGCCGAGACGAGGGTCGCCGTGAGGTGCTGGTGGGTGTGCCTGCCGAGACGAAGCTCGCCGAAGGCGAGCGAAGTCTGGTGCGGAAGGGGGGACTCGACCCCGTTGCCGAGCCGCGCAGGGGCGGAGGTACGGGGCTGTAGACGGCCTGAACGGCCAATCACGAACGAGGTGAGTGATTGGTGCGGAAGGGGGGACTCGAACCCCCACGAGCTTGCGCCCGCCAGCCCCTCAAGCTGGTGCGTCTGCCAATTCCGCCACTTCCGCGTGCGGTGGGTGCCGGCAGTCACGTTGGCAGTGCGTGACCATGCGCCGGACGAACGGTGAACTATAGCAAGTTCGACGTCGCTTGAGAAGCCGGCGACGTCCGGAGCCTCACGTACCTACTGCTTCGGCGGTTCCGGCGTCGGGGGCACCGGCTCGCCCTCCGTCTGCACCTCGGCGGGCTGCGTCACGACCGGTTCCGGCGCCACAGGCGTGACATCGGCCGGCGCCGCGGGGGCCGGCTGCGACGAGGGCGCGGGCACGCCGCTCATCACCGAGCCCGGGCCTTCACGCCCCACGATCGCCAACGCCAGCGCGCCCACCATGAACAGCGCGCCGAGCACCGCCGATCCCTTCGCCAGCACCGTGGCGCCCTGACGCGCACCGAAGGCCCCCTGGCCACCGCCGCCGCCGAAGGCCGCGGCCATGTCGCCCCCCTTGCCCTGCTGCAGCAGCACCGCTACCAGCAACAGGAGACAGACGAGCACGTAGACGGCGACGAGCAATCCGTACAGCATAACGATGCAGTATACCTTGCGCTGGTCACGCGCGCCACTGGGAAGCTATGGCCGGGCGGCCTGCGCGATCGCCAGGAAACTCTGGACGTCGAGGCTGGCCCCGCCAATCAGCGCGCCATCCACATCGTCCTGCTGGAGCAGCGCCTTGGCGTTGTCGGGTTTCACGCTGCCGCCGTAGAGAATCTGGCAGCCGTCGGCGGCGTCGGCGCCCACCCACTGGCGCAGCCGCCCACGGATGTGCGCATGCGCCTCCTGCGCCTGGTCGGGCGTCGCGTTGCGCCCCGTGCCAATGGCCCAGACCGGCTCGTACGCGATGACCAGCGTCGTGAACTGCTCCGACGTGATGCCGTCGATGGCGGCTTTCACCTGCGTGTCGAGCACCTCGAAGGTGCGCCCGCCGTCGCGCTCGTCGAGCGTCTCGCCCACGCAGGCGATAGGGGCAAGCCCCGCCGCATACGCCGCGAGCACCTTGCGATTCACGTCAGCGTCGGTGTCGCCAAACACGCGCCGGCGCTCCGAGTGTCCGACGATGGCGAGCGCAGCGCCCGCCTCCTTCAGCATCGGCCCGCTGACCGCACCGGTGAAGGCGCCTTCCTTCTCCCAGTAGAGGTCCTGGCCCGCCACAGCGACGTTGGAGTTGCGCAAGGCATCCGCCACGGCATGCACCGCCGTGAACGGCGGCGCAATCACCAGTTCGAGGTCGCCGATGTCGGCCGCCAGCACACGCAACTCCTTCGCGTAGGCGACGGCCTCGTGGACGCCCTTGTACATCTTCCAGTTGCCGGCAATCAGAGGCACGCGCATGGGAATTCAGTCCTCGGTGTACCAGTCCACGGTCCACGGTCCACGGTCCACGGTCTACGGTCGACGGTCCGTCGGTTACGGAGGGCTCAAGCTCACGATCACATCCACGGCCACCCGAGCCACTCGGAACCGGGCCTTGTGGACCGAGCGCGCTCCGCGGCATGCGTCTGCCGGTCCGTAGACCGTAGACCGTAGACTGTGGACCGCCTGACTTACTCCGCGTCGGGCAACACCGCCACGCCGGGCAGCGTCTGCCCGCCGAGGAACTCGAGCGACGCACCGCCGCCGGTGGAGATGTGGCTGATGCGATCGGCCACACCTGCCTTGGTCACGGCGGCAATGGAATCGCCGCCGCCGATGATGGTCGTGCCGTCCACCGCCGCGACCGCATCGGCGACCGTCTTGGTGCCGTGCGCGAATGCGTCGATCTCGAACACGCCCATCGGCCCGTTCCAGACCACCGTCTTCGCGCCGCGGATGATCTCGGCGTAGCGCGCGGCCGTGTCGGGGCCGATGTCGAGGCCCATGCGCTCGCCGATCGCGGCATCGCCCACAGCCAGCGTCTCGGACGGCACACCGGCCTCGAGCTTCGCCGCAACGACGTGGTCGGTCGGCAGCGCGAGCGTCACGCCCTTTGCCTCAGCCTGCGCCGCCAGGTCACGGGCGGTATCCACGAGGTCGGCTTCGACGAGCGACTTGCCCACCTCGAGTCCCTGCGCCTTCAGGAACGTGTAGGCCATCGCGCCGCCGATGACGAGCGCATCGACCTTGGGCAGCAGGTTCTGGATGACCTCGAGCTTGTCGCTCACTTTCGCGCCGCCAAGCACGGCCACGAACGGCCGGTCGGGCGAGGTCAGCGCCTTGCCCATGTAGGCCACTTCGTTGGCCATCAGCAGGCCTGCCGCCGCCTGCCTCACGTGCCGCACGATGCCTTCGGTCGAGGCATGCGCGCGGTGCGCCGACCCGAACGCGTCGTTGACGTAGATGTCGGCCAGCGCCGCCAGCTGCTTGGCGAACCCTTCGTCGTTGGCCTCTTCCTCCGCATGGAAGCGCAGGTTCTCGAGCAGCACCACGCCAGGCGTGCCCGCTGCGGCCAGGGCCTGCTGCGCGGGCTCGCCCACGCAGTCGCTGGCGAACGTCACGGGACGTCCGAGCAGGTCCGACAACCGCGTCGCCACCGGCTGCAGCGAGTAGTCGGGGTTCGGCTTGCCCTTCGGGCGGCCGAGGTGCGAGGCCAGCACCACGGTGGCGCCCTGCTCGAGCGCGTACTGGATGGTCGGCAACGACGCGCGGATGCGCGTGTCGTCGCCGATGACGCCGTTCTTGAGCGGCACGTTGAAGTCCACGCGGATGAACACCCGCTGGCCCTTCAGGTCGAGGTCCTTGATCGATCGCTTCATGGCGCGATCAGAGGCCCTTGGCGGCCACGTGCAGCAGCAGGTCCACGCAGCGGCTGCTGTAGCCCCATTCGTTGTCGTACCAGCTCAGCACCTTCACGAAGTCGCCGTCCATCACCTTCGTGTAGGCCGCATCGACGATCGACGAGTTGCCGTTGCCGCGGAAGTCGATCGAGACGAGTGGTGCCTCCTCGACGGCGAGAATGCCCTTGAGCGCGCCGCCTGCCGCAGCCTTGAATGCCGCGTTGACCTCGTCGGCCGTCGTCTTCTTCGAGACGATCGCGGCCAGGTCCACCACCGAGACGTTCGGCATCGGCACGCGCATCGCAAAGCCGTCGAGCTTGCCCTTCAGGTCGGGCAGCACCTCGCCCACGGCCTTGGCCGCACCGGTCGTCGTCGGAATCATCGACATCGCAGCGGCACGCGCGCGGCGCAGGTCCTTGTGCGGCAGGTCGAGCAGCTGCTGGTCGTTCGTGTAGCTGTGGATGGTCGTCATCCACCCCTTGACGATGCCGAACTCCTCGTGGAGGACCTTGGCGAAGGGCGCAAGGCAGTTGGTGGTGCACGACGCGTTCGAGAACACCTTGTGCTTCTCGGGGTCGTACGACTCGTGGTTGACGCCCATCACGAACGTGGCGTCGGGGCTGGTGGCCGGCGCGGTAATCATCACGCGCTTGGCGCCGCCGCTCAGGTGCTTCGCGGCATCGTCGCGCTTGGTGAAGAGGCCCGTGCCCTCGAACACGAGGTCGACGCCGAGGTCGCCCCAGGGCAACTGGGCCGGATCCCGCTGTGACAGCACCTTGAACTTGTCGCCGTTGACACTGATCCACCCGTCGCCGGCCTCGACGTCCGCGTCGAGGTTGCCGAGGATCGAGTCGTACTTGAGCAGGTGGGCGAGGGTCTTGGTGTCGGTGAGGTCGTTGACGGCCACAAAGTCGATGTCCTTGTGGCTCATGGCGGCACGCATGATGTTGCGACCGATGCGTCCGAACCCATTGATGCCTACCTTGATGCCCATGCAAGACCCTCCACTGTGGCGACGCCGCCGGAATGATGGCTGATTCGTTGACGGCCCGCGTGGCGATCCCATCCGGGATGGCCGCGGAGGGCCGCTCGAACCCCCAATGTTACAGCATCGGTGCGCTATACTTCCGCCGCGGATTCCCCGACGGGCCCCTGGCCGCGGCCGGCCATGTATTTCCTCTACAGTTGTGCGAGTGCGGTGGCGCTGGTGGTCGTCTCGCCATGGCTTGCCTGGCAGGCGTGGCGGCACGGAAAGTACACCCATCGCCTCGGCGAACGGTTCGGCGACCTGCCGCCCGACCTGAACGCCGCGCGACGTCCGTCCCTCTGGATTCACGCGGTGTCGGTCGGCGAGGTGCTGGCCGCCCGCGCGCTGCTGCCGGGGCTGCGCCAGCAGTACCCGTCGCTGGCGATCGTCGTGTCCACGACCACGCGCACCGGCCGCGAGGTGGCGTCGCGTCAGCTCGACGGCATCGAGGGCGTGTTCTATGTACCGCTGGACTTCGCCTTCAGCGTGCGTCGCGTGCTCGCGCGCCTGAACCCCCGCCTCGTCGTGATCGTCGAGACCGAGATCTGGCCCCGGCTGCTGCGCGAGTGCGCCCGACGCAGTGTGCCGGTGGCGCTCGTGAACGCCCGCGTGTCGGACCGCAGCTTTCCGCGATACCGTGCAGCGCGTCCGCTGCTGGCGCCGGTGCTGGGCCACTTCTCCCGCCTCTGTGCGCAGTCGGACGACAACGCCGCGCGGCTGCGGGCGATGGGTGCTCCCGCCGATCGCGTGCTGGTCACCGGCAGCCTGAAGTTCGACGCGCTCGACTGGTCGCTGCCCACGGCCGGCGACCGCCATCCGGTGCGCTCGCTCGTTGCCGCCGCGGCTGGCCGACCGGTCCTGCTGGCCGCCAGCACGCTGCGCGGCGAAGATGCGCACGTGCTTGCCACCTTCGCAGCCGTCCGCGCCGACCATCCCACCGCGTTGCTCGTGCTGGCTCCCCGCCATCCCGAGCGGTTCGAGGAGGTCGTCACGCTGGCGCGCCAGCAGTACCGGGTCCTCCGCCGGACGGCGATTGCGCCGGGTGACGATCTCGACGTGGACGTGGTGGTGCTCGACACCATCGGCGAACTGGCCGCGCTGTTTGGCCTCGCCACCGTCGTCTTCGTCGGCGGCAGCCTCGTGGACGCCGGCGGACACAACGTGCTCGAGCCCGCACTCTTCGGCCTGCCGATCATCGTCGGCCCGTCGATGCACAATTTCCGGGAGATCGCCGACATGTTCCTCGAAGCCGATGCCTTCGTGCAGGTGCCCGACGCCGACGGGCTGACGCAGGCCGCGCTGCAGTTGTTTGCCGACCCGGGCCGTCGCGCGGCGGTGGGCTCCCGTGCCCGACGCCTGCTCGAGCGGCACCGCGGCGCAGCGGCGCGCACGCTCGATGCGCTCGCCACGCTGCTGCCGCCCGACGCGCACCCGCCAGCGCCCGCCATGGGACGGGTGGTCTGATGGCGGAGTGGTCGCTGCCCTTCGCCCGCGCCACCGCGCGGCTCTACGGCGGCGTCGCCTCAGCACGGCGCCAGTGGCGCCAGCAGGCGCCGCAGCGGCTGTCACGTCCCGTCATCAGCGTGGGCAATCTCGCGGTGGGCGGACGCAACAAGACGCCGGTCGTCGCCAGCCTCGCCCGGCTGCTGCATGGCTGGGGTGAGCGGCCCTCGATTCTGAGTCGTGGCTACCGGCGCCAGCGCCCCACCGACGACGTCGTGGTGGTGCGCGATCACGAGCGCCTGCGGGCAGGGCTCGACCAGAGTGGCGACGAGCCGTACATGCTCGCGCGCGAGCTGCCGGGCTGCTGCGTGCTCGTCCACACGCAGCGCTACGCCGCGGGCCTGGTCGCCGAACACGAACTCGACTGCACCATCCACATCCTCGACGATGGGTTCCAGCACGTGCAGTTGGCGCGCGACGTCAACCTCGTGCTGCTGACGCTGGGCGACGTGGTCGAAGGCGAAGTGCTGCCGGCGGGACGTCTGCGCGAGCCGTTGACCGCGCTGGCGCATGCTGACGCCGTCCTGGCGGTGGACGAGTCGGCCTCGCGGATGTCGATGGCGCTCGGTCGCGTCGCCGACCGGCCGGTCTTCGAGGTGCACCGTCATCTGGGACCGCCGCGCGGGCTCGCCGGGGTGGCCGACTTCTCGCGGATCGCCGACGAACCCGTGCTGCTTGTCACCGCCATCGCGTCGCCCCAGCGCGTGGCCGACGACCTGACCGCCGCGGGCTGGCATGTGGTGGACCATCTCACCTATCGCGACCATCATCCCTTCACCGCCACTGACATCGCCGCCATGGAGGCGCGGGCGCGAGCCGCAGGCGCGCGTGCCATCGTCACGACGGCCAAGGACGCCGTGAAGCTCGACGCGTGGCTGCCGATGGCCATGCCGGTGGCGGTGGTGCCCCTCGAGGTGATGATCGAGCCGGCCGACGCGTTCCACGCCTGGCTGCGCGATCGGCTGTCGTTGCCGCAGGAGGGCGCGTGAGCGAGCCGCATCTGCGTCACCGCGTGGAGCATGCCGCGGTGCGCGGCATGGCCTCGGTGGTGCAGCGCCTGCCGCAGCGACTCGCGCTGGCCCTCGGCAGCGGCGTGGGACGCGTGGCCTACGTGCTCGACCGGCGGCATCGCCGCATCACGGCCGAGAACCTCGCCGCCACGTTTCCGGAGCGCTCGCCGCAGGAGCGCACTCGCATCGCGGGCGCCGTGTTCCAGCACTTCGGGCGCAAGCTCATGGAGTTGCTGCGCTTCGGCGGCTTGTCACGTGACCAGATGCTGGCGGCCGTCGAATTCGTGGGCGGCGAACACGTGGAGCAGGCGCACGCCCTCGGCCGCGGCACCATCTTCATCACGGGGCACTTCGGGTTCTGGGAAGTGCATGCCATCGCTCACGCCCTGCGCTATCCACCGATTGCCGTCGTGGCCCGTGCGCTCGACAACCCGCTGCTCGACGTGCTGCTCGAGAACGTGCGCACGCGCACCGGCAACATGGTCATCGACCGGAAGGGCGGGTTGCGGCGCATCCTCCGGGCACTCAACGCCAATCAGGGCGTTGCCATCCTCATCGACCAGCACATCCTGACCGCCGATGCCGTCCGGGTGGACTTCCTGGGACGTCCGGCCGCCACCACGTCGGCCGTGGCCGCTTTTGCGTTGAAGACCGGGGCGCCCATCATCCCCGTGTTCGCGTTGCCGCTCAACGACGGGCGCTATCGGCTGATCTACGAGCCGCCCGTCGAGATGCCCGCCGCGGACGCGCCGGACGGCGTCCGTGAGTTGACGCAGCGGTGCACCAAGGTGCTCGAGAAGTACGTCCGCGCGCACCCCGACCTGTGGCTGTGGATGCACCGCCGCTGGCGCACCGACGTGCCGACGCACGAGGCGCCCATCCTCACGCTGGACGGCCCTGGAGACGCCGACGAGTGACCACGCCGGCGCGTGTCGTCGTGCGTGCGCCGAACTGGCTGGGCGACGTCATCATGGCGGTGCCGGCCATCCAGGCCGTCCGTGCCGCGTGGCCCTCCGCCGACGTGGACGTCGCGGTGCCGGCGCCGTTCGTCCCCCTGGTGGCGATGATCGACGGCGTCGCGGCCGGCGTGCCGCTCTACGGGAAGGGCGTCCGCGGGTTGGCGGCCCAGCGCGCCGATGCGCAGCGCCTGCGTGAGGGGCGCTACGACGTGGCGCTGCTGCTCACCAACTCGTTCGGCTCGGCCTGGGTGGTGCACCGCGCGGGCATCCCCGAGCGATGGGGCTACGAACGCGACCTGCGAGGCGCGCTGCTGACACGCGCCGTGCGGCGACGTGCCGTCCGTCGCCTGTCGGCCCACCACGCGGACTACTATGCCGCGCTCGTGGAGGCGCTGGGGCTGCCGCGTCCAGACCTCGTCGTGCGCCTGCAACTTCCGCCCGACGTGGTTGCGTCGGCCGACGCCCTGCTCGAGGCTGGCGGGTGGGACGGCCAGCGGCCCCTCCTGGCGTGCGCCCCGGGCGCGGCCTACGGCACCGCGAAACAGTGGCCGCCGCGCTATGTCGCCGACGTCGCCGCGCAATGGATGGCCAGGCGCAACGGCATGGTCGCACTCGTCGGCGCCCCGGCCGACCAGCCCGCGGTGGACGAGGTGATCGCGCGCCTGCGCGAGACAGGCGCCGACGCCTCACACGTCCTCGATCTCATGG
>JAEZDP010000446.1 GCA_023418055.1 Acidobacteriota bacterium | reverse complement strand
CTGTACTACCACAGAGGTGGAATTTTTCCGACTCGCCCGCGGATTTTTCCGCGGCCCCTGCCAGCACGGATGCGCCCTTGCCACGAGTCCGCCGGGTACGGGAGTTGCACCAGGGTCTGATGCCCATGGCTGCCACTGCGCCGCGTGATGCCGTCGCGTTCGAACACGTGGCCCTGTCGTTTGACGACGTCAAGGTGCTGCGTGACGTCTCCTTCATGATCCCCGACGGCGACATGGCCATCCTGATCGGCCCGAGTGGCGCCGGCAAATCGGTCGTGCTCAAGCTCGTGCTCGGACTGCTGCGGCCCGACGCCGGCAGCATCCGGGTACACGGGCAGCGCGTCGACGTGCTTCCGGAGCGGGCGCTCATCCACGTCCGTGACGAGATCGGGATGATGTTCCAGGAAGGCGCGCTGTTCGACTCGCTCACCGTCGGCGAGAACGTGGGCTTCAAGCTCGAGGACCAGCGGCGTCTCGACAGGGCCACCGTGCGGGCCAGGGTCTCCGAGGTCCTGGGGTTCGTCGGGCTGACGCCGTTTGTCGATCGTCTGCCGGCCGAACTGTCGGGCGGCCAGCGGCGGCGCGTGGCGCTCGCGCGGGCGCTCGCGGCCTCGCCGCGCATCCTGCTGCTCGACGACCCGACGGCGGGGCTCGACCCCATTACCGCCAGGACCGTCGATGCCGAAATCGTCAAGGTCCGCGACCTGCAGCACGTGACGTCCCTCATCGTGACGCACCAGTTGCAGGACGCCTTCTACATCGCCACGCACGAAGCGCACCTCGACCGTCAAGGTGGCGTGGTGATGACCTCGCGCTCGCGGGTCGCAGGTGGTGCCGCACACGTCCTGTTGCTGCGTGACGGCGCCATCAGGTTCGACGGCCCTCTTGCCGGGCTGCTCTCCAGCCGCGATCCCTACGTGCAGACGTATCTGTCGGGATGGGTCCCCCCGCTGTCACTCGAGGCCCCACACGCCGTCGCCTGACACATCACGGCGCGCCTTCGACGCCGACGACCATCGCCGGTGATGCCGCCAGGTCGTAACGCGCCCGAATCGCCGTCGCGATCTCCGGCACGGTGTCTGCCGACGGCGCTCGGCGATGCCGATTCTCGAGGGAACGCACCTCGGAGGCGAGCGGGTAGTCTCCGAAGACATCGCCAATCCACTGCGAGAAGTCACCGCGTTCGAGGTAGCCCTCGAGCAGCGGCGGCGCGATGTCGTCGAGCGTGGTCACGAACTGCCGCAGTGTGCGGGCGTGTATGACGGAGCCACCCGCGTCCTGGAAGACGAACCCGTGCACGTCGGGCACCGGCACGTCCACGTACTTCTCGCGATGGCGGACGTGGGGCGTCAACCGCGGCGCCATCGTGAAGAGGCGCACGTCGCCGCCCGCCTCCGCCGTCACCGGCAGCGCCACCGCCTCGCCCGTCCGCAGGCGTCCGAGCAGCGCCCACCGTGACGGGTCCACCGCCGTGCACCGCGCGCAGAGCTGACGGAGTGCCGCGATCTCTGCAGGGTTGGACTCGCGCGTGACGATGATGACCTCGGTGGCCGCCAGCAGCTCCTGCGGCAGGCGGGAGGCCCAATAGGTGACCACCGTGTAGCCGTTGCGGTCGGCGTCGAGAAGGTCTCGCGCGTCCTCCTCCTGCAGGAAATAGTGGGCCTCGTCGATCAGGATGCGGTGCGGAAGGCCCGTGCGGCGCCTGAGTTCGTTCAGCACCGGCAGCACCGAGCGGACAAAGGCCACCTTCTCGTCCTGCGGCCGATGCGACAGGTCGAGCACCAGGCTGCGGGCCGGATACCGCAGCGCCCGCTGCAGCTCCTTTGGCGTCGGCAGTGGGTCTTCGCCACCGAGCACGGTGACCCCTGGCAAGGCTTCGAGCGGCCGATAGTCCCCTTCCGGGTCGATGACGCACAGGCAATAGCGATGCAGGATGAGCTGCTCGCACAACAGGCCGGCCACCCACGACTTTCCAGACTTCGCATCACCGGCCACGAGCACGTTGCGGCCGTGCACCACCAGAGCAAACTCGCGGCCGTCGTCGGTGTAGCCCAACAGCAATCGTCGTCGGGCCCGCAGCGGACGAGGAAGACGCCCCACGTCTGTCAGGGACCTGATGTAGGAGGCGACGGCAGGCGGCCCTGAGCCCTCCAGCACCACATCGGCCGCCGCCCGCAGCGCGGCGCTCCCCCACTCGACGGCCACACCGACCTCCGCCAGCCGCAACAGCTCGTGGTCGTTCTCGGCATCGCCGATGGCGATCGTGTTGCGCGCCGACAGACGCAGCGTCTCGAGCGCGACATGGAGCCCTGTCGCCTTGCTGACGCCTTGAGGCAGCACCATCACCCGTCCCCCGTTGAAGGCCAGCACCAACGGCAGCTCGAGCACACGGATGACGTCGAGCAGACGCGCTGCGTCCGATGCGTCGGCATCGACCAGACATCTCCCGCGTCCGAACGGGATGCCACGTCGCCGCAACTCGGCCACGAAGCCGTCGGGCACGAGCGGAGCCAGCGCAGTGGTGTACCCGCTGTCTGGAAAGTGGATGACAGCGCCGTTCTCGGCGACGACGCCATCCACGAAGTGGAGGTCGCCGGCCACGTGGCGCAGCGCGTCGAGGATGCGACCCGTGACGAGCAGCACCGTGAGGCCTCTGGTACGCGCGTCGGCAATCGCCGCACGCACTGCCGGGTCGAGCACATCGCCCCGCGCGATGGTGCCGTCGTAGTCGAGGGCGATGACCGACAGCCTCATGGATGTCCTCCTACCTCACAAGAAGCAAGAGACCTGCCACGCGGCTCGGTTCCACGGCCCGTCGATTGCATAGAACCGCAGGCGTGGCCGAGAATAGCGGCCCGCCCGGCGACCGCTCCACGAAGGGGGTCCACATGGCACTGACACGCGTCCTGCACCCCGTACCGCGTTCACACGCACGTACGCTGATCGCCACCTGGCTGTTTGGCGTCCTGACCCTGGGTACACCGGTGTCGATGGAGGCGGCGCCGCTTGGCCTGTCCTTCGAGGGCACCGCGGATCTCTCGGCGTTCGGC
>JAEZDP010000371.1 GCA_023418055.1 Acidobacteriota bacterium | reverse complement strand
ACCTGTCGCAGGTGATGGCGCCGGTGGACGACCTGCGTCGCGAGCTGCTTGCGGAACTCACCGCGCGGCTGGCGCCAGACGATGCGGAGCCGCCGTATCCGATGCGTGGCTACGCGTACGCCTCGCGCTTCGAGACGGGCAAGGAGTACCGCGTCCTTGCGCGCACGCCGCGCGCCGGTGGACCCGAGCAGGTTCTGCTCGACCAGAACCTGCTGGCCGAAGGGCACGCGTTCTTTTCGCTCGGCCAGTGGGACGTCTCGCCCGACGATAAGTGGCTGGCCTACGCCGTCGATACCGTCGGGCGGCGGCAGTACGTCACGCAGTTCAAGAATCTCGAGACGGGCGAGACCCTGCCCACACGGATCACCGGCACGGCCGGCAACGTCGTCTGGGCTGGCGACAGCCGCACGGTCTTCTACGTCGAGATCGACCCGCAGACGCTGCTCACCAAACGCGTGAAGCGGCACGTGGTCGGCACGGATCCCGCGTCCGATGTCCTCGTGTACGAGGAGCCCGACGAGAGCTTCTACCTCGGCGTGGGACGCACCATCGACGAACAGTACGTGTGCATCGGCGTCCGCAGCACCGTCTCGTCCGAGAGCCGGTGCGTCGCGGCCAATGACCCCACCGGCACGTTCCGGGTGCTGGCCCCACGCGAGCGCGACTTCGAGTACGACGTGGACCATGCCGGCGGCCGGTGGGTGATCCGCACCAACTGGCAGGCGAAGAACTTCCGGCTCATGGAAGCGGCAGACGGCACCGTGGGCGATCGCAGTACCTGGCGCGAGATCGTCGCGCATCGTGACGACGTGTTCCTCTCGGGCTATCAGGCCTTCGCCCGCCACATCGCCGTGGAGGAGCGGCGCGACGGCCTGCAGCGCCTGCGCGTGATCGACGCACGCACGGGCGAGTCGACCGACGTGGCTTCCGATCAGCCTGCCTTCGTGATGACCATCGGCACCAACCGCGAGGAGCAGACGACGACGTTGCGGTACGTGTACGAGTCGATGACGACGCCGAGCACCGTGTACGACCTCGACATGGCCACAGGACGGTGCACCCTCGTGAAGGAGTCGCCGGTACTCGGCGGTTTCGACAAGGCCAACTACGACACCGATCGGCTGTGGGTGGTCGCGCGCGACGGCACACGCGTTCCGGTGTCGCTGGCCTGGCGCAAGGGCACTCCGCGCGACGGCACGGCGCCGATCTACCAGTACGCGTACGGCTCGTACGGCATCTCGATGGACCCCGACTTCAGGGCCGACTGGGTGAGCCTGCTCGATCGCGGCTTCGTCGTCGCCGTGGCGCACATCCGCGGCGGTCAGGAGTTGGGCCGGCACTGGTACGAAGACGGCAAACTGCTGCACAAGCAGAACAGCTTCACCGACTTCATCGACGTCACCCGGGGTCTGGTGGCGCAGAAGGTCGGCGCGGCCGACAAGGTGTTTGCGATGGGTGGCAGCGCCGGTGGCCTGCTGATGGGCGCCGTGGCCAACATGGCACCCGAGTTGTACCGCGGCATCGTCGCGCACGTGCCGTTCGTGGACGTGGTCACGTCCATGCTCGACGAGAGCATTCCGCTCACGACCAACGAGTTCGACGAGTGGGGCAACCCGAAAGAGAAGGCTTTCTACGACTACATGCTGGCCTATTCACCCTACGACCAGGTGAGGCGCCAGCACTACCCGCCCATGCTCGTGACGACGGGGTTGTGGGACTCGCAGGTGCAGTACTGGGAGCCGGCCAAGTGGGTGGCGCGGCTGCGGGCGACGAAGACCGGCGACGCGCCGCTGCTGCTGCGGACGAACATGGAAGCCGGCCACGGGGGACGTTCGGGCCGGTTCGCGCGGCTCGAGCAGGTGGCCATCGAGTACGCCTTCCTGCTGCAACAGCTGAAATGAAGCCTCGCCGAGGTAGCCGACGCCCACGCCGAGGCGTCGGCCCCCAGGCCTATTTCAACTTCTTGTCGAACTTGCGAACGTAGCGGGCGAGCGCCTCGATTTCCTCGGGCGTGAACTGCGTCTTGAACGGCATCATCGCCGTGCCGGGCACGCCGTTCGAGATGGTGTTGACCATCTCCTTCACGGTCGTGCCGTGCTTCCACACGCCGTCGGCAAAGCTCATGTTCGGCAACGGCGAATTGCCGTCCATCGCATGGCACACCGAGCACTTCGACTTGTAGGCCTCGGCCGCCTTGGCGTCGGCGCCGGCCGTGTCCGCGGCGCCCGCCTTGGCCGGGGCCGTGCCCTTGGCCGCCTGCGTGGTGCCCGTTGCGGCCGCGGCACCTGCGCCAAGGCAGAGCACCAGTGCCACCACCCCCACGCCCTGTCCCATGTTCACGTTCATCTCGTCTCGACCTCGCCCGAAGCGTCACGCGCGGGGCCCCAAGCGGCCCCGGCGTCCCCTGTTCTACTTCGTTTCGACGCGGTCTGTCACGAGGCGGCCGTCCACGAGGCGTAGTACTCGGCCATCTGCTCGGCCGTGGGGTCGGCGTCGAGCAGCAGGATGCGGTAGGCGAAGGTGGCGCTGCCGCCTTCGGGAATCGAGAAGTCGAGGGTCTCGGCGCCCTTGCTGAATTCCTTCTGTCCGAGAGGATTGGCCGCATACAGGCCGTACCCGCGGGCATGCCAGTAGGTGGGGTGTCCGGGGTTCTTCGGATGGTCGAGAATGGCCACGGTGAGGGGCTTGCCGTCGAGCGTGCCGCTCAACTTGGTCCAGGTGCCGCGTGTGCCCCAGACCTCGCCGCCGACCTTGCCCTCGCTCGACAGATACTTGCCCGAGATCGCCGACGTGTCCATGTCGCGCATCCGCACCACGGCGCCCGACGCGTCCTTGAAGTCGCCGGACTTCTCTGCCGGGTCCTCGAGGGCGCGGATGACGCGCAGGCCGAGCATGCCCTCCTTGTTGTCCTTCATGCTGATCGTGCCGGCGCCCTTCGCGGCGGTCAGCACGGCAGTCCTGTCGATCATCCGCACGCCCGGCGCGGCGCGGAACACGAAGGTGGTCTTCTCGTTGAGCAGCGTCTTGCCGTCGGCGGCGACCCAGTCGGCGGTCACCTCGAGCCGACCCTCCCCCTGGCCGCTCGACGAGGACGTGATGCTGCGGTGTTCGACCGAGCCCATCTTCGCGACGCGGTCGCCCTTGATCGCGTCGGAGTTGTTCCAGAAGTCGAAGCCGTTGACATCGCCGTAGTTGAACCACAGGCCGACGTGGTGCGGGTGGTCCTGCCGCTCGTGGTCGAGGGGCGGGAAGCCGCGCGTGACCACGGTGCCGGCGGCCGTGCGGATGGGGTAAAGCGCAGGCTTCTCGAGCGAGTCGGGCCAGATGTACGAGGTGAACGGCTGGCCGTCGACCGTGACGTCCACCCGCTTGTCGGCGTCGTTGACGGCGACGGTCACGGTGGGCGTCGCGGTCGAGGCCTGGGTGGCCGGGCCGGTCTGGTCGTGGGCCGCGGGCGACGCGCATCCGGTCAACGCGACGGCGAGCGCGGCGGCCGAGACGGCCGCGAGCGGATGTTCAACGAAGGGACGCACTGGTTGCTCCTCCTGCACCCACCACGATCTCCTGGCGGGCGTCATCGAATGTCACGCGTTGGCCGGTCTGGATGGCGGCAATCGTCATGCAGAGCGCGACCGAGTGGTTGTAGCCGGCTTCGACGTCGGCGTTGGGGGTCTTGCGTGACCGTACGCACTCCATCCAGTTCTTCATGTTGGCCGACGTCGCGTTGTCGGCGCCGGTGTCGGCCGCTGTCTCCATCTGCGCGGCTTCGGCCAGCGACATCGATGGCAACTGGTTGGGCTGCATGCCCATCGCCTTGGCGTGGTTGGGCCGCAGGCCGCCGGTGTCGGTCACGGTGTTCTTGTCGAGGTCCAGCATGCCGCCGTTCGAGTAGTAGTACTCCTTCACGTCGCCGGCGGAGTTGGTCATGCGCGAGCTGTAGATCACCTGGAAGCCCTTCGACGCATCGTCGAGCGGGCCGTAGTCGTAGACGCCGGTGAACGTGTCCCAGTTAGTGCGGCCGTCCTGCCACAGGTAGATGCCGCCGTTGGCCACGACGCTGCGCGGACGGGGGTAGCCGGTGAACCAGTGCACGGTGTCGATCTGATGCACCAGCCACTGGTCGGGAATGCCCGACGAGTAGGGCCAGAACAGGCGGAACTCGAGGTACTTGCGCGGGTCGAACGCTTCCTTCGGACGGTTGAGCAGGTAGCGGTTCCAGTCGGTGTCTTCCTGCCGCAGCGTCTCGACCGCAGCCTTTCGGCGCCACCGCCCCGGCTGGTTGACGTTCCAGGTCATCTCGACGGCGACGATGTCGCCGAACTTGCCCGACTTCAGGTAGTCGTAGGCGGCGTGGTAGTTGGCGGCGCTGCGACGCTGGGTGCCGATCTGCACGATCTTGCCGGTGTCTTTCACCGCGGCCCGCAACGCGCGGGCATCCTCCATGGTGTTGGCCATGGGCTTCTCGACGTACGCGTCGCGTCCGGCCCGGACGGCCTCAACGCCATGTTGCGCATGCTGGAAGTCGGCGGTGCCGACGATGACCGCGTCGATGTCGGTGCGGTCGTAGAGTTCGTCGTTGTTGCGGCAGAGGATGGGGGCCTGGCCGGTGACCTTGGTCAGGTGGGCCGTGGCGGCCTCGCGGCGCTTGCTCCAGATGTCGGAGACGGCGACGAGTTCGAAGTTCAGGGCGGAGGCGTGCTGCTGGAACGCGGTGACGAGGCTGCCGCGCGAGCGGTCGGAGAAGCCGACCAGGGCGACGCGGACGCGGTCGTTGGCGCCCTGGATGCGCGCATAGCTGCTGGCGGGCGTAAGGGCGAGGCCGGCGGCCCCGGCGCCGGCAACTCGGAGGAATTGTCGTCTGGTTGCCATGCGGACTCCTTGTGGTGGTCGCACCACTTGGCGGGTGACCTGTGGTTTCAGGGCGGCAGAAGTACCAGAAAACGTGCACTTGCGCAAGGCGTGGTGCAAGCTCACCGCTGGAAACCGTGCCATCTTGTCCGTCCACTCGCCCTTCATGTGCAATAGGTCTTGACCATTGGCGACCCCTGTGCCTAGAATCGCCGCACTTCTGCCCACATCAGCTCATAGATGACCTTCTGGCGAGGGGACATTGGTGTAACCACCGTTGCGCGCGGATGGCTGCCATGAGTGGTGTGTGGAAGGTGAGAGCCGCACGGCAGTCTTGACTGTCCGGAGTGATGACTCCGGTTGGGGGGAAGAAGGAGCTTATGGGCAAGGGCCTGATGAAGAAGGGCATCCAATGTCTGTTGCTGAGTGCAGTGGCATTGGGTGTGAGCACGCCAACCTGGGCGCAATTCGAGCGCGCCTCGATTTCCGGCACGGTGACCGACGACACGGGCGGGGTGATTCCCGGCGCGACCGTCACCGCCACCAGTCTGCAGACCAACCAGACGGACGTCGCGGTCAGCGACGGCTCCGGGTATTACAACTTCCCCAATCTTGCGCCCGGCCAGTACAACATCACGGCCGAACTCCAGGGCTTCAAGCGCACGACCCGCAACAACGTGCAGGCCGACGCCTCGGGGCGCTACACCATCGACTTCCGCCTCGAGACCGGTGAGCTGAGCGAAGAGGTCACGGTGACGGCCGAGGCCGCGCCGCTGCAGACCGACGTCGCGCTCCGCAAGACGGTGGAAGCCAAGGACATCGAGCAGCTCTCGTTCAACGGCCGCAACCCGATTGGCGTGGCGGGCCTGAAGGCGGGCGTCAGCGGCGGCTCGTTCAACAACTACGGGTTCTCGAACCTCGGCAACGGCGGCTTCAACATCAACGGCAGCCGCGCCGACGAGAACAACATCACCATCGACGGCGCGACGGCCATCCGCACGCGCTCGGCGGGCGCGGTGATCGGCATCCAGAACGTCGACGCGCTACAGGAAGTGCAGGTACTCACCGGCAACTACATGCCCGAGTACGGGCGCGCCAGCGGCGGGCAGATTCGCATGGTGACCAAGAGCGGCGGCAGCCGGTACAGCGGCAGCGCGTCGTTCTTCCTGCGCGACGAGTCGCTGCAGGCCAACAGCTGGGCGCGCAACCGCTCGACCAATGCGGCCGAGAACAGCGGCCCGGCGCCGTTCGACTACAAGCAGTACGGCTACGCCTTCGGCGGCCCGATTCCCGGCGACCTCTTCAAGGACAAGCTGTTCTTCTTCGGCGCGCAGGAGTGGGTCAACTTCTTCCAGGTGTCCACCAACACCGCCACCGTGCCGACGGCGCTCATGCGCCAGGGCAACTTCAGCGAGCTGCTCGACCCGAACAACGGCTTCTACAACGGTGCGCGCACCATCACCGACCCGCTCACGGGGCAGCCGTTCCCTGGCAACATCATCCCGGCCGATCGGCTGTCGCCCAACGGCATGGCCATGATCAACGGCTACCCTGCGCCTACGCCCGGCTTCCGCCAGGGCTCGGCCAACCTGATCCAGACCAGCCCCAACCCGCAGGACCAGCGCAAGGACAACATCCGCTTCGACTACCGGCCGAACGCCAGCAACCAGTTCGCGTACCGCTTCTCGCGGTCGAACTGGGTGGCGGTGGACGCCTTCCGCGGCACGTTCGACTTCGTCCGCACCGACTGGGAGCGGCCGAACTTCACGCAGACCATGAGCTGGACCAGCACGTTGAAGAGCAACCTCATCAACGAGTTGAGCTACACCTTCTCGCGTGACGACGTGTTCATCAACGTGTTCGAGGGCGGGAACTTCCAGCGCAGCCGCATGGGCATCGACTACCCCTACATCTTCGCGGAGAAGGAGATCGCCGACAAGCTGCCGACGACCTCGATCTCGAACTTCAGCGGTTTCGACGGCGGGCCGTACCCTGCCTTCTCGTCGGGCCCGATTCACACCATCCAGAACGTCACGACCCTCGTGAAGGGCCGCCACACGTTCAAGGCCGGCGTGCAGTTCGAGTACTCGGGGCAGGACGACTTCGATCAGATCAACGTCAGCGCCATCCCGGGCAGCACCAACAACCAGAACGGCCGCTTCGAGTTCCTCGACAGCCGTGCGGGCGGCACGGGCATCGGCATCGCGAACATGGCGATGGGCCTCTTCAACAACTACGCCGAACTCGGGCAGCGCAACTTCACCAAGTGGCGCTCGTTTGCCACCGACGCGTTCGTCCAGGACTCGTGGCGTCCGACGAGCAAGCTGACGATCGAAGGCGGCGTCCGCTACATCTACTGGCCGCCCTGGTACTCGACGACCAACAACATCTCGAACTTCGACCCGCGCTTCTACGACGCCAACAACGCCGCGGTGATCGACCCGGCCACCGGCCGTGTGCTGAGCGGTCCGCGCTACAACGGCGTCGTTCTCCCGGGTGACGGGTTCCTCGGCGAGGCGCAGCAGTCGGTCATCGCCAACGACCCGCAGGTGCTGGCGCTCTTCAACAACCAGCCACGCGGCTTCTCGCAGACGCACGGCAACGTGTTCGAACCGCGCGGCGGCATCTCGTACGCGCTCAACGAGCAGACGGTGCTGCGCGCGAGCGCCGGCATCTTCCACAACCGCGTCACGCTGAACGACTCGACGCTGCTCGGCGGCAACCCGCCCTTCCAGCCGCAGGCGACGGTGGCCAACGGCAGCGTGGACAACCCCGGTGGCGCCGCTGGTGGCGTGAACGCCGCGGCCGACCTGCCCATCGGCATCAACGGGCAGGACCCGGTGTTCAAGCACCCGACCTCCTACATGTGGGCGGCGGGCGTGCAGCGCGAGATCCCGTTCGGGTTCGTGGTGGACGTCAGCTACGTCGGACGGCGCGGGCTCTACCTGCAGCGTGAGCGCAACATCAACCAGCTCCCGGTGGGCACGTTGTTCCGCCCCGAGAACCAGGGCGTCAACATCGCGGCCCTGCGTCCCTACACGGGCTACGGCGTCATCCGCATCTCCGAGAACTCGGGTGCGTCCATCTACAACAGCCTCCAGGTGTCGGCCGACCGCCGGTACCAGAACGGCCTGAAGGTGGGTGCCGCGTACACGCTGAGCAAGTCCACCGACAACGCGAGCGACAAGCGCAACGTGTTGTGGAACACCTACGACGACACCATCTACGAGGGGCCGTCGAACTTCGACCGGCGCCACGTGCTGAACTTCTACTACATCTACGACCTGCCCTTCTGGCGTGAGCAGGACACGCTCATGAAGAACCTGCTCGGCGGCTGGCAGATCTCGGGCGCCACGTTCATGCGCTCGGGCACGCCGTTCACGGTGGGCCAGACCAACCAGGACATCGCCGGTGTCGGCGACGCGGGCTTCGGCCAGCCCTGGAGCCAGACCAGCATGGCGAGCGTGAACCACGTGCTCTATGACGGCACGCCCGGCTCGGTGGCGCTCGACACCAGCGTGTTCGTGCGGCCCGAGAACGGCACGTTCGGCAACTCGCCGCGCAACGCGTACTACAACCCCGGCGAGATGCAGTGGGACCTCGCGCTGTTCAAGAACTTCAACCTGGGCGGCATGAAGCGCGCGCAGCTGCGCGCCGAGATGTTCAACTTCCCGAACCACCCGAACCTGGGCGGCATCGACAGCAACCCGCTCAGCGGGAACTTCGGCCGTATCACCAGCAAGGGCGGGCAGCGCGACATCCAGCTGAGCGTGCGGTTCCTGTTCTAAGCGGTCCACAGAAGACGGTCCACGGACTACGGTCCACGGTCTACCGACCACGGCCCACGATCCACGGCACCGAAACGGCCGGCTCTCCGACATGGGGGGCCGGCCGTTTCGCATGACATGACCCACGCCGCACGCCACACCCTCACGCCGCACGCCACACGCCACACGCCACACGCCTCACGCCACACGCCTCACGCGCGGCGCTCGGCGCCTCCGCGAGTCGCCAGGTGCCCGTCGAGAGCCTGAACCCCGTAGCCTGAAGCCTGCATTGGGCCCGTAGCCCGCAGCCTGTAGCCCCTAGCC
>JAEZDP010000223.1 GCA_023418055.1 Acidobacteriota bacterium | reverse complement strand
TCACGTTCCACCCCATCCGGGCCGAATATCCCACTGAACCGCTCTCGCGCACGTGCCGCTGGAGACGGGTCGTCTCCCGCTCATGTCCCAGTGGCTCTCCTGCTCGTCTCGGTGGTGTGCACGGCTCGCGTTGGGTGCCGGCGCAGTGGCGTCTGCCGCGACGCCGGGGCTTGCAGACGAGGCGATGGGCACGCCGGGAGGCGCCACGACGGTCTGGCGTACCCTCTGGCCATTCCTCTTCGGCATCCTCGCCGTGCTGGCCACGTGTGCGGCCGCCGTCAGATGGCACCGCCGCGTCTTGCGCACGCTGGCCCTCAAGGCCCACTCCGAATCGTTGAGTGCCCGCCGACGCGAAGAGGCAGAACAGGCGTTGCGCGCGACCGAGCGCCAGCTCCGCCAGCTGGTGCAATCGGTGAAGGCCATCGTGTGGCGCATGGACGCCGACACGTCCCGCTTCACGTTCGTCAGCCAGGAGGCCGAGGAGCTGCTGGGCTATCCGGTGGCGCGATGGGTTGACGACACGAACTTCCTGGCCAGCATCCAGCATCCCGACGACCGCGAATGGGTGTCGCGGTACGGCCGGCGGGCCACGAGCGAGCGCCGCGACCACAGCATGGACTACCGGGTGTTTGCCCAGGATGGGCGGCTGGTCTGGTTGCGCAACATCGTCACCGTGATTGCCGACGAAGGGCAGCCGGTGGAACTGGTCGGCGTGATGACCGACATCTCCGAATACAAGGCCGCCGAAGACGCCCTCGAAGCCGCACACGCCCATGCGCTGGCGGCCACGCGTGCGAAGTCGGAGTTCCTGGCCTCGATGAGCCACGAGATCCGGACGCCCATGAATGCCGTCATCGGGCTCACGGGCATCCTGCTCGACAGCCCGCTGCAGCCCGAGCAGCGTCAGCTCATCGAGACCGTCCGGGCGTCGGGTGATGCGCTGCTCGGCATCATCAACGACATCCTCGACTTCTCGAAGGTCGAATCAGGCAAGCTGCAACTCGAGACCATCGCCTTCGATCTCGGCACGGTCGTCGAAGAGGTGGTGAGCCTGATGGCCGAGCGTGCGGCCGCGCGCTCACTCGACCTCACCTGCCTCATCGACGCACGGGTCCCGCACGAACTGCTTGGCGACCCCGGGCGCATCAGGCAGGTGCTGTTGAACCTGGTCGGCAACGCCATCAAGTTCACCGAGCGGGGCGAGGTCGCCGTGCGCGTGGACCTGCAGCACGAGTCGTCGGGACAGGCAGTCGTCCGCTGCGAGGTGCGCGACACCGGCGTCGGCATCCCGCGCGATGCACAGGCCCGCCTTTTCGAGGCGTTCACGCAGGCCGACGCAAGCACCACGCGAAGGTTCGGTGGCACCGGCCTCGGCCTGGCCATCTCGCGCCGGATGATCGAGCTGATGGGCGGCAACATCGGCGTCGAGAGCGAGCCCGGGCTGGGGTCGACCTTCTGGTTCGTCGTGCCACTCGGCCGCTCAGGGAACGTGGCGGCGTCAGCGGCTCCCGCCGGGCCGCTCCTGCACGGCGTGCGGGCCCTGGTCGTGGACCCCAAGACCAGCACCCAGCAGATTCTGACGCACCTGCTCGGGGCGGCCGGCGTCGACGTCCAGGCGGTGGGCACCATGCGCGACGCGGTCGCTGCGGTCACCGAGGCCACCGCCCTCGACGTCGTGCTCATCGACCACGCCCTGCCCGACGGCGACGCGCCGTCACTCGTCGAGCAATTACGGACGGCCTCAGGGCGCCCGCTGCCTGTCGTCCTCCTCACGCCACGCCTGACCGACGGCCTGCTGGCGGCCGACGAGGGTGTGGCGCGCGTCATCAAGCCCGTGCGCCGCCAGGACCTCCTCGACGCGGTGGCCCGTCTGCTGCAGCGTGAGACGGCGCCGTCCGCGGCTGATGCCGCCGTGGCCCCGCGTCCGGCGACGCGCACCACGCGCGAAGCGCCCGTCCACGTGCTCGTGGCCGAAGACAACGTGGTCAATCAGAAGGTCGCGCGCCTGATGCTCGAGCGCGCCGGCTGCCGCGTCGACATGGTGGACGATGGGGAGCAGGCGGTGCGTGCGGTGGAGCACGGCGCCTACGACCTGGTCCTGATGGACTGCCAGATGCCGGTGCTGGACGGCTTCGAGGCCACACGCCGCATTCGTGCCCTCCCTGGGCCGCAGGCGCGTACCGTCGTCATCGCACTCACGGCCAACGCGTTGGCCGGTGATCGCGAGCGCTGCCTCTCGGCCGGGATGGACGACTACCTGGCCAAGCCGGTGCGGCGGGAAGCCCTCGACGAGTTGCTCGTCCGCTGGGACCTCGTGAACGGCTCGCAGCCCGCCGCGTGACAGACGCCTTACGCCTTACGCCTTACGCCTTACGCCTTACGCCTTACGCCTCACGCCACACGCTACCCCTGCGTTCGGCTGTCGCGTGCCTCGATCTTGGCCCAGCTGTCGCGCAGCGTGACCGTGCGGTTGAACACCGGCCGGTCGTCTCGGCTGTCGGCGTCCACCGCGAAGTAGCCGAGCCGCTCGAACTGGTAGCGCGACTCCGCGGCGGCGCCCCGCACCGACGGCTCGACGAGCGCCGTCGTCACCACGTCGAGTGAGGCGGGGTTCAGTTCGTCCACGAACGGACGTCCGTCGGTCGTGCCGGGCTGCTCGGTCTCGAAGAGCCGGTCGTACAGGCGCACTTCGGCAGGCAGCGCGTGCGCGGCCGACACCCAGTGCAGCGTCCCCTTCACGCGGCGCTCGGGCGCGTTGGTGCCGCCGCGGGTGTCGGGGTCGTAGGTGCAGCGGACTTCGACGATCTGCCCGGCCTCGTCCTTCACGACTCGCTCGCACTTGATGATGTAGGCGTAGCGCAGGCGCACTTCGTTGCCGGGATACAGGCGGAAGAACTTCTTGGGCGGATCCTCGCGGAAGTCGTCCTGCTCGATGTAGAGCACGCGTGAGAACGGCACCTGCCGCGACCCGGCCGCCGGGTCTTCGGGGTTGTTGATGGCCTCGAGCATCTCGACCTGATCCTCGGGGTAGTTCTCGATCACGAGACGCAGCGGTCGCAGCACCGCCATGACGCGGGGGGCGACGCGGTTCAGGTGGTCGCGCACCGAATGTTCGAGCAGCGCGACGTCGATGAGGCTCTCGCTCTTGGCCACGCCGATGCGCGTGCAGAAATCGCGAATGGCTTCGGGCGTGTAGCCGCGCCGCCGCATCCCCGAGATGGTGGGCATGCGCGGGTCGTCCCACCCCCGCACCAGCTTCCGCTCGACCAGTTCCAGCAGCTTGCGCTTGCTCATCACCGTGTAGGTGAGGTTGAGGCGAGCGAACTCGTACTGCCGCGGGTCGCCCGGCAGGTCGTCGAACTGCGCGATGCACCAGTTGTAGAGCGGGCGATGGTCTTCGAACTCGAGCGTGCAGAGCGAGTGCGTGATGCCCTCGAAGGCATCCGACAGGGCGTGCGTGAAGTCGTACATCGGGTAGATGCACCACCGATCGCCCGTGCGGTGATGATGCGCGTGCCGGATGCGGTAAAGCGTGGGGTCGCGCATGTTCATGTTGGGCGACCCCATGTCGATCTTCGCCCGCAGCACGTGCGCGCCGTCGGGGAACTCGCCCTGGCGCATCCGCTCGAACAGGGCGAGGTTCTCGGCGACGGCACGGTCGCGATAGGGGCTGTTGCGGCCCTTCTCGGTGAGCGTGCCGCGGTACTGACGGATCTCGTCGGCCGTCAGGCTGTCCACGTAGGCCAGGCCCCGCTCGATGAGCGACACCGCGCAGGCGTACAGGCGGTCGAAGTAGTCGGAGGCGAAGAACTCGCGCGTCTCCCAGTCGAACCCGAGCCAGTGCACGTCACGGCGGATCGAGTCGACGTACTCGACGTCCTCCTTCGTCGGGTTCGTATCGTCGAACCGCAGGTTGCACTGCCCGCCGAACTCCGATGCGACGCCGAAGTTCAGGCAGATCGACTTGGCATGGCCGATGTGCAGGTAGCCGTTGGGCTCGGGCGGGAACCGCGTGTGGACACGCCCGCCGTGCCTGCCGGCGGCCACGTCGTCGCTGACGATCTGGCGGACGAAGTCGAGGGGCGCGGCTGGCAGGGTGCCGCTGGGCGTGTGCGCATCGGACATCTGCGCACCAGTGTAGCCTGCCGTATCATGTCGCGCCATGTGGCCGCCCCTGCCCGATGCGCCTACGTCGGTCGCCCCCTCACGGCTCTCGGCCGATGTGGTCGTCGTCGGCGCGGGTGTGGGTGGATGCGCCGCAGCCCTCGCGGCCGCCGAAGACGGCGCCACGGTGGTCCTGGCTGAACCTGCCGCCTGGATCGGGGGGCAGTTCACCTCGCAACTCACCCCGCCTGACGAACACGGCTGGATCGAGCGCTTCGGCTGCACGGCCTCCTATCGACGCTACCGGGACGCCGTGCGCGCCTGGTACCGCGTCAATGCGCCGCTGACCGACCGGGCACGACGGGACCCACGCCTGAACCCGGGGCGCGGCTGGGTGTCGCCCCTCTGCCACGACCCGCGGGTCGGCGTGCTGGTGCTGCACGACCTGCTCGCGCCGCACGTGGCCAACGGCCGCATCGTGCTGCTGCAGCGGCATCGTCTGGCGGCGGCAGTGCTGCGCGACGCCCATCGCCTGCAGTCGGTCGTGTTCGACGACCTGGTCGACGGCGGCACGGTGGAGGTCGACGCCGCGTGGTTCCTCGACGCCTCTGAACTCGGCGACCTCATCGCGCTGTCGGGCGCCGAGTCGGTGACCGGGGCCGAAGCCGTGCACGAGACGGGCGAACCAAGTGCCCGGCGCGAACCGGCGCCGGCAGGCGCGCAGGCCTTCTCGGTGTGCTGCGTGCTCGATCATCACGAGGGCCAAGACCACACCATCGACCCGCCCGTGGACTATGCCGCCTGGCGGTCGTTCGTGCCAGCGCTCACCCCCGCGTGGCCCGGACCCCTGCTCTCATGGCACGCGCCGCATCCGCGGACGATGGAGACGGTGCGGTATGCGTTCAATCCGAACCGCGAGGGCACCGTGGCGTTCGAAGGGTTGTGGAGCTACCGGCGCATCCTCGACCGCCACCAGTTCCTGCCCGGCACGTGCACGAGTGACCTGTGCGTAGTCAACTGGGTGCAGCTCGACTACACCGGCGCCGACCTCGTGACGGCCGCGCCCGAGGCGCGTCCTGCGATCGACGCCGCCGCCAGGGCCCAGACGCGCGCCCTCGTGTACTGGCTGCAGACCGAGGCCCCGCGCCCGGATGGCGGCACCGGCTGGCCGGGGCTCCGCCTGCGCGGCGACGTCACGGGCACCCCTGACGGGCTGGCGATGGCGCCCTACATCAGGGAGTCGAGGCGGCTGCGGGCCCTCACGACGATCGTCGAACAGCACGTCTCGGCCGCCTGCCGGCCCGGGGCCGACCGCGGCGCATCGTATCCGGATGTCGTCGGCATCGGCAGCTACCGCATCGACCTGCATCCGTCGGTCGCCGGCGACAACTACATCGACGTCGAGGCCTTGCCCTTCCACATCCCGCTGGGGTCGCTGGTGCCGGTGCGCCTCGAGAACCTCGTCGCGGCGGCCAAGAACATCGGCACGACCCACATCACCAACGGCTGCTATCGGCTGCACCCGGTCGAATGGAACATCGGCGAGGTGGCCGGCGCCCTGGCGGCGTTCTGCCAGCGGCGAGGCACGTTGCCGGCCCAGGTCGCCGCCGGCGGGGCGCGCCTCGCCGAGTTCCAGCAGCGGCTCGTGGCGCGTGGCGTCGAACTCGCCTGGCCGGCGAGCCTGGACCTGGCGGAAGGCGACCCGCACGCGCATGCGAAGTGAATCGGTCCACGGTCTACGGTCCACGGTCCACGGTCACAGTCCGCGGTCTACGGTCTGCGGTCTACGGGGTACGGGGTACGGGCGCAACCAAGACCGCAGGGGCGGCGGGCGAATTTTCGTGCGGACGCGGAGAATTCCCACACGCGTGACGTCAGTCCCCGCGCGACGGGGTGGCGTCTCGCACGGGACGCGGCCTGGTGGCAGGCACGGACTCTGCATGCTGGAAGGGTGTGAACACGCGTGTTGCGCGTTCACGCCGATTGAGCGAGGACCACCATGAACGCCATCAAGACGATCATCGTTGCCGTCGACTTCAGCGACATCGTGGCCGACGTCATCCGCACGGCCTGCGCCGTGGCCGACAAGGTGCACACCCGCCTGCACGTGGTGACCGTCGTTCCCGACCCGGTGCGGCAGGCGTGGAGCACCGAGGTGCCCGGGCTCGACTTCGAGGCCATCCACGCGCGGTGGAAGCAGGAAGCCGAGACGCGCATGGCCGAGGTGCTGGGGCAGGTGACGCTGCATCCCGCGCAGGTGGGCCACGCCGTGCTGACGGGCATCCCCGATCGCGAGATCGTGAGCTACGCGCGCGACCACGACGCCGACCTGATCGTGCTCGGCACGCACGGCTACGGACCCTTCAAGCGCCTCATCCTCGGCAGCGTGGTCGACCGCGTGCTGCGTCAGGCGCCCTGCGCGGTGCTCACCGTGCCGCCCTCGGCGCACCGGGAACAGCAGGAGGCGCCCGCCGAGGCCTCGGACGTCCCCGCCGGGGCGTAAGGGCGCGCCGATTGGCCAGCGCGCGGCGAAGGTCGCGAGTCGAGGCATAATCCGGCGCATGCCTCGACCTGCCTTCCACGCCTGGGGCGTGTTCGCCATGGCGGCCGCCGTCTCGTGCGGCGGGGCGCCCTCCGCGCAGGAGCCCGCGCCGCCGGCGCACGACAGCGCGCGCCACTCGGCGCTGCGCGAGATCACGCGCGACAACGTCGCGTCGCTGCAGGAGGCCTGGACGTTCCACTCGGGTGACTTCGCCGGGGGGCAAGGGCCCACGCCTCGCGGCACGGTGGCCGGGGTGCAGGTGCGTCCCGTCGTGGTCGAGGGCCTCGTCATCGTCACGACCCCGTCGAGCATCGTGATTGCCCTCGACGGTGAGACGGGCACAGAGGTGTGGCGCCACGACCCGCAGCCGGACGCGCAGCGGCGGTGCTACGCCCCGCACAGAGGCGTCGCGGTGTGGTCGCCATCCGCGGACGCCCCGCTGGGGGCGCGCACCGTCCTGTCGGGCACGTGCGACGGCCGCCTGCTGGCCCTCGACGCGGCCACTGGCGCGCGCCGACCGGCCTTCGGCGACAACGGGGCGCTCGACCTGCGTCCCGGCGCGGGCGCTCAGGGGGAGGATGCCTACACGATGACGTCGCCGCCTTCGGTGTACGGCGACCTCGTGATTGCGGGCGCGCTCGTGCCCGAGGAGGTCTCGCAGGGGCCGTCGGGCGACGTGCGCGCGTTCGATGTGCGCACCGGGCGCGAGGTGTGGCGCTTCCACACGGTGCCCCGTCCCGGCGAGGTCGGCCACGACACCTGGGCGGGTGACAGCTGGCAGCGACGCACGGGCGTGAACGTCTGGTCGTCGATGAGCGTCGACGCCGCTCGCGGCCTGGTCTTCCTGCCCATCGGGTCGCCCTCGTACGACTTCTACGGCGGCGACCGGCACGGGCAGAACCTGTATGGCAGCTCGCTCGTCGCCGTGAACGCGGCCACGGGCGCCCGCGTCTGGCACCAGCAACTCGTCCATCACGACCTGTGGGATTTCGATCCGCCTGCGCAGCCGATCCTGGCAGACATCTCGCGCGACGGCAGCACCGTGCCCGTCGTCGTGCAGCTGACGAAGATGGGCCTGGTGTTCGTCTTCCACCGTGAGACCGGCGCGCCGATCTTCGGCATCGAAGAACGTCCCGTGCCCGCCAGCGAGCTGCCTGGAGAAGCGGCCTGGCCCACCCAGCCGTTCCCGGTGAAGCCTGCACCCCTCTCGCGTCACGCAGCGCTGACGCGTGCGGAACTCACGACCGTGACGCCCGAGTCGCAGGCGGCGTGTGCCGCGTTGTTCGACCAGGCCAGGAGTGTGGGAATCTACACGCCGCCGGGCCGTGACGTCACCGTCTCGTTTCCCGGCACCATGGGCGGCGCGACGTGGTCCGGAGGCGCGGTCGATCCCGACTCGTCGTACCTGGTGGTCAACACCAACGAGGTGGGCGCCATCGCCAACATGGTGCCCGCCCCAGAGGGCTCGCCCCTGCCGTTCAGGCGTGTGGGGCCGCGTGGCGCCTACGGCCGCTTCTGGGACGACGACCAGCTGCCCTGCCAGCAGCCGCCCTGGGGCTTGTTGCACGCCGTGAACCTGCGCACCGGCGATATCGCGTGGCAGGTGCCGCTCGGCGACGCCCCAGCGCTTGCCGACAAGGGCATCACCGGCACCGGCACGCCGAACCTCGGCGGCGCCATCGTGACCGCCGGCGGACTGGTGTTCATCGGCAGCGCCAACGACGCCCGCTTCCGCGCGTTCGACCTCGAGTCGGGGCGCGAGTTGTGGCGCGCCGACCTTCCAGCCAGCGGCCATGCGCCCCCCATCACCTACAAGGGCGCACGCACGGGACGCCAGTTCGTGATGATCGCCGCCGGCGGCGGCGGACGCTTCTCGACGCGGATCTCGGACGCCTTCGTGGCCTTCGCGCTGCCGAAGTAGGAACAGGCTTCGGGCTGCAGGCTGCAGTCCAAGCGTAAGGCTTAAGGCGTAAGGCGTAAGGCCTCACTGACCCAGCGGCAGCAGTTCCACGCGCCGCACGTACATCTCGGCTCCCTCGGACTGGATGAGGATGCGCCCTTCGCGTAGCGAGGGCGCCGTCCCCACGTTCACCACCCGTCCGTTGACGATGTTGGTGATGCGGTCGTCTTCGACGATCACCTCGACGCGCGTCCATTCGCCGACGGGGCTCTCCACGTCCTGCACGCCGCGGAAGTCGATGACGTCCTGCCAGTCGGGGTCGCGCCCGTACCAGTTCACGCGGTCGCCGGTCTGCGTGTGGGCGCGCCCGGTGGGCGACCACGTCGGCTGCCCGTTGCGCGCCGTCTCGACGGTGAAGGTCATCGAGGGGACGATGAGCGTGCCGTCGGGCTCGTAGCCGCCCACCATCAGGAAGTCGCCGGTGCCGCCCTCGATGATCTGCGTCTCGATCGAGCGGGTCCACGGCCCGTTGAAGTCGGCCCGCACGGCCCCATCGCGTCCCTGCACGTGCAGCAGGATGCCGCCGTCGCGCGCACGCGTCAGGCGCGGCGCCCACGTCAGCAGCCCCCAGCGGAACTCGACGATCAGCCGGTACCGCCGGTACTTCTGGCGTGTGACGATGCCGCCGTAGCCGTCGCCGCTGATGCGGATGGCCGGCGCGCCGTCGATGCGTGGCACCACGGTGAACACGCGCCGCGGGTCGTCGTAGCGATCGTTGGCGAGCCAGGTGTAGAACGGCGACAGATCGGTGCCGTTGAACAGCACGATGGGTTCGCTCGGCTCGATGGCCTCTTCCTCCGCGGCCGTGAAGGTCGGCTGCGCGGTTGCGGGCAGGGCGAAGGGTGTGCCGAACAGGAGAAGAATCGAGAGGATGGCAAGCGGGAGGGGCCATGACGCGACGTACATGGCGCGCGACGTTATCAGAGACCTCTGGGCGAAGGGTAGGATGTCGCCATGCGTGCCCACTCGATCTCCATGCTCGGCACCGGCCTCATCGCCGACTTCTACACGATGACCCTGCACGGCCAGCGAGGGCGCGACCGCGTGGCCGTCGCGTACTCGCGCACGGAGGAGCGCGGCGCCGCATTCGCCAGGCGATGGGACCTGCCGCGGCACACCGCCGACCTTCGCTCGGCCATCGAGCATCCCGACACCGATGTGATCGTCGTCGCACTGCCCAACGACATGCACGAAGAGGCCGTGGCGCTGTCGGCCGCGGCCGGCAAGGCGGTGCTGTGCACCAAGCCGCTCGGCCGCACGGCCGATGAGGCCCGGCGCATGCTCGACGCGGTCCATAAGGCCGGCGTGTTCGCCGGTTACCTCGAAGATCTCTGCTACACGCCGAAGACCCTCAAGGCCATCGACTCGGTGCGGGCCGGCGCCGTCGGCGAGGTCACCTGGGTGCGCTCGCGCGAGGCCCACGGCGGGCCGCACTCGGCCTGGTTCTGGGATGGGCAGCGCACGGGCGGCGGGGTCATCATCGACCTCGGCTGCCACTGCTTCGAGATCATCCGCAACTTCGTCGGCAAGGCGAACCGCCCTGTCGAGGTGCTGTGCCAGACCGACACGTTCGTCCACCCGATCGCCGACGAAGACAACGCCATCGTCCTCGTGCGGTTCGCGTCCGGCGCCATCGGGCAGGTGGAAGTGAGTTGGACCTTTCGCGGCGGCATGGACCTCCGCGACGAGGTGGCCGGCACACACGGCACCATCTGGCTCAATCATTTCCTGCGCACGGGCATGGAGTTGTTCACCGCGGCCGGTGCGAAGGGCTACGTCGCCGAGAAGGCCGAGACGAGCCACGGCTGGCTCTTTCCGGTGGGCGACGAGGTGGCGGAACTGGGGTACGTGGACATGTTCACCGACATGTTCGACGCCATGGACGCCGGTCGTGCGCCTGCCGAGACGTTCGTCGACGGCTACATCGTCAACGCGATGATGGATGCGGCGTACCGGTCGGCGTCGTCCCGTCGGTGGGAGCCCGTGGCACTCGAGGGATGGGCGCACCCCGACGTGCCGCGCATCGCTCCCCGGCCCGAGATGCACGACGGGCACCACGTCATCAAGCACGAGCGGCTGCCCGATGGCCGACAGCGGCTGATTCTGCGTCATCCCGACACCGGGGACTTCACCGAACGTGTCACCGAGGCGTGATCGGCCTGCGGTAGGATCGGCTGCCGCGCCGCACCGGCGCCAGGAGGACACCCGATGCCCAAGGGGACGCCGCGGATGAAGAAGCGCGAGTACGAAGCGCACCTCGAACCGCTCGAACTCGAACTGAACAACCTCGCCCGGTGGCTGCGGCAGACCGGCACGCGCATGGTGGTGGTCTTCGAGGGCCGCGACACGGCAGGGAAGGGCGGCACGATCAGCGCGATCACCGAACGCCTGAACCCCCGCCAGGTGCACGTCGTCGCACTGGCCACGCCAAGCGAGCGCGAACAGACGCAGTGGTACTTCCAGCGCTATGTGCCGCACCTGCCGGCTGCTGGAGAACTCGTGCTGTTCGACCGCAGCTGGTACAACCGCGCAGGTGTCGAGCACGTCATGGGCTTCTGCACCCCGGAGGAGTACCGGCGGTTCCTCGTGCAGGCGCCGGTCTTCGAGAAGATGCTCGTGGACGATGGGATCCTGCTGGTGAAGTACTGGCTGGCCGTGGACCAGGCCAAGCAGGAGGAGCGGTTCGCCGAGCGCGCCGACGACCCGCTGAAGCGCTGGAAGCTCTCGCCCATCGACCTCGAGTCGCGCAAGCGGTACGCGGACTACGGACAGGCGAGAGATGCCATGTTCGAGGCGACGCACACGCCGCATGCGCCCTGGCACGTGGTGGACTACAACGACCAGCGGCGCGGGCGGCTCACGCTCATCCGGCACCTGCTCGACCTCGTGCCCGACGACCACCTGCCCGTCACCCGCGTGGACCTGCCCCCGCTGCCTGGGCGCCCGGGGAAAGAGCGATACACCGGCCCGGTCAAGCCAATCCGCAGCCGATACTGACAGCCCCGCCCGCGGTCGATGTAGACTCTCGCCATCACGATGTCTCATTTTCGCGTTCGACTTGCGGCGGTGGCGCTGGCCGTCGGCCTGGCCGGGTGTACGGGCCCTGCCGACCGTGTGGTCATCAAACTCGGGCACGGCCTCGAGCCCACGCACTCGGTGCACCTGGGCATGCTCTACATGGGCGAGCGCCTGCGCGAGAAGTCGGGCGGCACGATGCGCGTGGACGTGTACCCCAGTCAGCAGCTCGGCAGCGAGCGCGAGCTCGTCGAGTTGCTCCAGATTGGCAGCGTGGGCATGGCCAAGGTGTCGGCGGCCGTGCTCGAGAGTTTCGTACCCACCTTCAGCGTGTTCGGCATCCCTTACCTGTTTGCCGACCAGGCGCATCGCGATCGGGTGTTGATGGGGGACGTCGGCCGCGACCTGCTGCAGTCCACGACGCCGGCGAGGATTCGCGGCATCACCTGGTACGACTCGGGCACGCGGAGCTTCTACACGAAGACCAGGCCCGTGCACGGACCCGAGGACCTGGCGGGCCTCAAGATTCGCGTGCAGGAGAGCCCGACCGCCGTCAGGATGGTGCAGGCGCTCGGCGCCGCCGCGACCCCGATTGCCTGGGGCGAGCTCTACACGGCCCTCCAGCAGGGCGTGGTGGACGGTGCCGAGAACAACCCGCCGAGTTTCTACCTCTCACGCCACTACGAAGTCTGCAAGTACTACACCCTCGACGAGCACACGACGGTGCCCGACGTCCTGCTCATCAGCAACGAGCTCTGGGCGCAGTTGTCACCGCAGCAGCAGCAGTGGCTGCAGGAAGCGGCCGACGAGTCGTTCCTCCATCAGATGGAGTTGTGGAAGGTGTCCACCGACGAGGCCCTGCGCGCGGTCGAAGCGGCGGGTGTCGAGATCATCCGTCCCGACCTCTCGCGGTTCGTCGCGCAGGTCGGCGCCATGCACGAGGAATTCCGCCGTGACCCCGTGTTGCGGACGTACATGGATCGCATTGCCGCCGCGGCGGAACCGGCGGGGACGGACTGATGCAGGGCGCGCGCCTCCTCGTGGACCGTGTGCTCGGGTTCCTGCTCGTCGGCATCATGGCGGCCATGGTCGTCAACGTCGTCTGGCAGGTGTTCACTCGCTTCGTGCTCGGCGCGCCGAGTTCGTACACTGAAGAACTCGCCAGGTTCCTGCTGATCTGGGTGAGCCTGCTCGGTGGCGCCTACGCGGCCGGCCAGCGGATGCACCTGGCCATCGACATCCTCACCGCCCGCCTCGTCGGCGTACGCAAGGCGCGTGTCGACACCGCCATCCATCTCTGCGTCCTGCTGTTCGCCTTTGGCGCCATGGTGGTCGGAGGGCTGCGGCTGGTGTACCTCAGCTTCGCGCTCGAACAGATGTCGGCCGCGCTGCGCCTCAGCCTTGGCTACGTGTACCTCGTCGTGCCGGTGAGTGGCCTGCTCGTGATGTTCTACACCACCGGTTTCCTGCTCGAGCGGCCCACGCCGCCGCGCGGCGTGCCGCCACGCGCCTGACCGGCCGGTCCTCGATCCAATGGAAAATCTCGCCATCGTCGTCCTCGTGGTCACGTTCTTCGGCCTGCTGCTGGCCGGGGTGCCCATCGCGTTTTCGATTGGCCTTGCGAGCCTCGTCACCCTGCTCCTGAGCGTGGACCCGCTGCCGGCGGCGACCACGGTGGCGCAGCGCATGGCGACAGGTCTCGACAGCTTCGCCCTGGTCGCCATCCCCTTCTTCATCCTGAGCGGCGAGTTGATGAACCGGGGCGGCATCGCCCGCCGCCTGGTCGACTTTGCCAAGGTGCTGGTCGGACGGCTCCCCGGCAGTCTGGCCTACGTGAACGTGCTGGGCTCGATGTTGTTCGGGTCGATCTCGGGGTCGGCCGTGGCCGCGGCCGCCGCCATCGGCGGGTTCATGCACCCGCTGATGCAGCGCGAGGGCTACGACCGCAACTTCGGTGCGGCGGTCAACATCACCTCGGCGACCACGGGGCTCATCATCCCGCCGAGCAACATCCTCATCGTCTTCTCGCTGGCCAGCGGCGGCGTGTCGATCGCCGCCCTGTTTCTCGCCGGATACGTGCCAGGGGTGCTGGTCGGGCTCGGCCTGATGCTGACGGCCGGTGTCGTGGCGGTGCGCCGCGGGTATCCGCGCGGCGACCACATCGGCGCCTCCGAAGGCCTCCGCCGGTTGCTGGCCGCCCTGCCGTCGCTGTTCCTGCTGGTGCTCATCATGGGCGGCATCGTGGCCGGGATCTTCACCGCCACGGAGGCGTCAGCCGTCGCGGTCGTCTACACCTTCGTGCTGTCGGTGCTGGTGTATCGCGAGGTGCGGTGGGCCGACATGCCCGACATCCTCCTGCGCACGGCCGTCACCACGGCGGTGGTGATGCTGCTCGTGGCCACGTCGATGGCGATGTCCTGGGCGATGTCGTTCGAGAACATCCCGCAGCGTGTGGCCGCCGGCCTCCTGACCCTGTCGCAGAACCCCGTGGTGGTGCTGCTGCTCATCAACGTCCTCCTGCTCATCGTCGGGACCTTCATGGACATGACGCCCGCCGTGCTCGTCTTCACGCCGATCTTCCTGCCGGCGATGGTGGCGCTCGGCATGGACCCGGTGCACTTCGGCATCGTCATGGTGCTGAACCTGTGCATCGGGTTGTGTACGCCGCCGGTCGGCAGCGTGCTGTTTGTGGGATGTGCGGTGGCAGAGACCACCATCGCCAGCGTGATACGGCCCATGGTGCCGTTCTACGTGGCGATGCTGCTGGTGCTGCTGCTGGTCATCGTGTTTCCCCAACTGAGTCTCTGGCTGCCCGGCGTGTTCGGGTTCTGAGGCTCCACCTAACCGGAGATGGTCGGAGGACGCATGTCAAAAGGAACGATCGGGATTCTGACGGGGGGTGGCGATGTCCCCGGGCTCAATCCTGCGATTCGCGCCATCACCATTCGTGCCCTGCGCGAGGGCTACCGTGTCGTCGGCATCCGGCGCGGCTGGGCAGGGCTCGTCGATCTGGTACCCGACAAGGATGCCGACAACTCGGCCAACGTCGTCGAGTTGACCGAAGATCTCGTCAAGCGCGCCGGCCGCACCGGCGGCACGTTCCTGCACACATCACGGACGCGGCCGAGCCACCTGCCCAAGGCCGTGGTGCCCGTGCACCTGCGCGATCCCTACCCCCCCGAGATCAACGACGCCACGCCCTCGGTGCTCGCCAACATCGAGTTCCTCGGCCTCGACACCCTCGTCGCCATCGGGGGCGACGACACCCTCAGCTACGGGCACCGCCTCCATACGGAAGGCGTCAACGTCGTCGCCATCCCCAAGACGATGGACAACGACGTGCCGGGCACCGACTACTGCATCGGCTTCAGCACCTGCGTGACAAGGACCATCGAGCTGACGCACGACCTGCGGACCTCGGCCGGCTCACACGAACGGTTTCTCGTCATCGAGGTGTTCGGCCGCTATGCCGGGTTCTCGGCGCTACTGCCGACCATGGCCGGCGCCGCCGACCGCTGCGTCATTCCGGAGCACCCGTTCGACATCGAGCAACTGGCGGAGCTCATGGTGTACGACCGCAACCGTCACCCGTCGAAGTATTCGGTCGTGTTGGTGTCGGAAGGCGCCGCCATGCATGGCGCCGACATGAGCTTCGAAGGCGAAGAGGCCGACCAGTACGGGCACCGCAAGCTCGGAGGCGTCGGCGACCGCGTCGCCGAGCAGCTCAAGCAACGCTCGGCCGCCCTCAACGGCGGCACCCGCATCAACGTCGTCAACCAGCGGCTCGGATACCTGGTGCGCAGCGGCAACCCCGATGCGCTCGACTCGATCGTGCCGATGGCCTTCGGCAACCTGGCCCTCGACCTGGTGCTAGCGCGACGCTTCGGGCGCCTCGTCAGCGTGCGCAACGGCGCCTACGACAACGTCCCGATCGACGTGGTCGTTGGCCGGAAAAAAGTGGTGGACGTGCACCGCCACTACAACACCGAACGACTGCGCCCGATTTACCACACGTTCCACCGGCAGCCGGTGTTCATCATGACGAGTGACGTGTAGGGGATCGCGGATCGCGGATCGCGGATCGCGGATCGGGGATCGCGGATCGCGGATCGCGGATCGGGGATCGCGGATCGCGGATCGCGGATCGCGGATCGGGGATCGGGGATCGCGGATCGCGGATCGGGGATCGGGGGGCGATCAGCCGAGGGTGCGTCGAACGAATCGTTCGATGCCGTCGGCCGTGTCGACGCCGGCCATCCGGTCGCGCTCACGTCCGTCGCTGAACAGGGCCAGCGTGGGGATGGACCGGATGCCCAGCCGCGCCGCGACGTCGCTCACGGCGTCGGTGTCGAGCTTGGTCACCAGCACCTCGCCTGCCATCCTTCGCGCCACGTCCGCGACGTGAGGGGCCACGACACGGCACGGCCCGCACCAGGCGGCCCAGCAATCGACCAGGACCGGCAGCGCCGACTGGCTGATGATGGCGTCGAAGAGCGCACTCGTGGGGATGTCGATCGGCTCGTCGGGTCGGGGCAGGTCGGCCTGGCAGGCCGGACACCGCGTCCGGCGGCCGAGATGCCGATACGCGAGCCGGTTGCGTTTTCGGCAGGAGGGGCACGCGACGATCACGCCCGACGTGTCTGGAACGAAGCGTGCACTCACGGCGGCGTCTCCTTCAAGTCGGAAGAGATGAACCCGTTGGCAGGCGAGAACATCGGCACCGGCTGCTCCGCCTGCAGCGCGCGGGCCAGCCGGGTGATGCCGACCACCACCACGCCTGCCGCCAGAATCAGCAGCGCGGCCGCCGCAAGGCCCAGCGCGCGGTTGCCGTCGCCGCGCAAGTGCGTATCGGCCAGCAGCAGCAGGGCCCCAATCGTCGTCACGATCATGAACGCGGCGGGTATCAGGGCAAAGGCGTGCCGCCGCGCACGCTGGGCGAGCCACACCGTGACGGTGATGAGCGCCAGCGCTCCCAGCAACTGGTTGCCGGCCCCGAAGACCGGCCACATCTGCCGGATGGTGCCGCTCAGCGCGAACGCCACCATCAGTGCCACGGCGATGCCCGTGTTGACCATTGAATGCCGCAGGAGGGCCGGGGCTTCGCCCGCGAAGACGAACTGCCAGAACTCCTCGAGCAGGTAGCGGCACAGGCGCACCGCGCTGTCGAGTGTCGTGACCACGAACCCCTCGACCATCAGGATGGCCAGCACCACGGCGACGGCCACGGGTACGACAGGGAAGGCGGCGTGCATGAGGCGTCCTGCGCCGAGGGCAAAGCCGAGAATCGGGTTCGACGGCGCGGCCTCCGGATACACCACCGTGAGGTACTCGTGGTGCGGCAGCATCGCGCCGACCGCCACCAGCACCAGCACCGCCAGGAAGCTCTCGACGATCATCGCCCCATAGCCCACCGTGCGGCAGTCGCTCTCGCGCGGTAGCTGCTTCACGGTCGTGCCGCTGGCCACCAGGCTGTGAAAGCCACTGATGGCGCCACACGCCACCGTGATGAACAGCAGCGGCCAGATGGGACCGCCAAGCGCCGCCTCGCCGGCGGCGATATCCATGCCGGGCGCCTGCAGCGTCGCCCCCGAGAGGCCCGCCACGACGACCGAGCCGAGCAGGAGCAGCATGCCGCCGTAGAGAATCTGGACGTTGGTGAAGTCGCGTGGCTGCAGCAGGAACCACACCGGGAGGGAGCAGGCCACGAAGACGTACGCCGTCATCACCCAGCGCCAGGCCTCGCCCGACATCGAGACCGGAAAAACGAAGCCCAGCACCACGCTCGCCACGCAGACGGCCGCAGCCAGCCCATATGCGCCGAGGGTGCTGATGCGATCCCGGCGAATCAACCAGCCCAGCAGCGGCGCGAAGGCGGTGATCACAAACACCGAGGTGGTCGCGATACCGCCGATGCGCGCCTTGGTCACGCCATCTTCCACCACGGTGCCGAGCAGCCCCTGGCCGTCGGGCACGCGCAGGGCCTCGAGCGGGTAGGTCGAAGTGAGCGCCACCACCGACAGGTTGAGGAAGATGGCGTTGATGACCGACAGCACGAAGATGAGGACCAGCAGGTTCAGCAGGTAGCCGGTCGGGCCGAGCACGCGCCGCGCGACGTCACCAATCGACCGGCCGCCTTCGCGCAGGCTGGTGAACAGGACGCTCATGTCGTGCGCGGCCCCGAAGAAGATGCCGCCGATGACCACCCACAGCCACACCGGCTGCCAGCCGAAGGCGAGCGCCAGCGTCGGCCCCACGATCGGACCGGCGCCGGCGATGGTGGCGAAGTGGTGTCCGAACACCACGTGGGTACGGCTCTTGACGTAGTCGCGTCCGTCGGCGAACCGCTCGCTCGGCGGAGGGTTGTCGTCGGCCTCCATGAACACGCGTGCAATGAATGCGGGGTAGGTGCGCATGGCCACCGCGAAGATGGCGGCGGCGACGATGACGGGCACGAGGATGTTCACGCGAGACCTCGACGACGCTGGGGCACGGTGGGTCTCATGGTACCCGAGGTCGCCACGTGTCCTGCCGCCCCGCTCCGACCTGTGTAGAATCGGAAGGCCGCCATGAAATCCGTTCTGCTGGTCGTCATTGACGCCCTGACTGCCCGCGTCATCGCCCCGGCGATGGCTGCGGGCCGGCTCCCCACCTTCCAGGCGCTGGCCGATCACGGCCAGGTCCGCTTCGACTGCCGCTCGATCTTTCCGTCAATCACTCCGGCCGCGACGTCCTCGATCATCACCGGGCGCTACCCCTGCGACCACGGCATTGCCGGCGCGTCCTGGTTCGACGAGCGCCGCGACGAAGTGGCGTACTACGGCGACGACTTCTGGACCATCCTGAAGGAGGGCACCGGCCGCTTCTTCCAGGACTTCCTGCTGCATCTCAATGGCGACCGGCTGACGGCGCCCACGCTGTTCCAGACCATCGAGCGCACGGGGGGCAGCGCGGCCTGCCTCAACTACCTCGTCTATCGGGGCGACGCGACGCACAAGATCCGCGTGCCCCTGCCGTTGTCGCTGCTACCGGGCGTGCCATTCACCGAGTCCATCGAAGGACCGTCCACGCTCTGCCTCGGAGACTTCGTCGCCGAAGGACCCGGGCGCGACGACCTGCGGTCGGTTGGCGGCATGTTCCATCGCTTCGGGATGGATGATGCGGGGACGGGCGGGTTTCTGCAGTCGCTGGCCGCGGGGCCCCGCATGCCCGACTTCACGGTCGCCTACTTCGCCGACAACGACTTCGAAGGCCACAAGGTGGGGCCCGAAGCCGCCCTGCCCGTCGTCGAACACGTGGACCGCTGCCTGCACGACTTCTTCGAGGCGCGCGGCGGCCTCGCGCAGGTGCTCGACGAACTGTGCGTGATCGTCACCGGCGACCATTCGCACGACGACATCCACGCCGACGAGGCTCGCGCCGTCTGCGACCTCGACGCGACGCTGAAGGAACTGGAGTTGACCAGCCCGGGTGTCGGCTGGACGGGCAGCGACCAGATCATGGTCTGCCCGAACATGCGTGCCGCGCAGATCTACTGCCAGCATCCGTCAGTGGAGCTCATCGGCCGCATCATCGAGGAACTGCTGGCCGACCCGCAGGTGGATCAGGTCTTGTGGCACGCCTCGGCGACGCGCGAGGCCGCCGCCGGGTTCCGCGTGGCCACGGCCGATCGTGGGGTGTTCCGCTTCGCGGTCGCCGGCAGCGGTGAAGAGGGCACGCCCGACGAGTACGGCGGGCGCTGGACCTGGTCGGGTGACCTGCGGGCCATCGACGGACGTCTCGACGCGTCCGGGCGACTGGTCAGCGACGCCTACCCGAACGCGATGGAGCGCATTGCCGGCGGGCTGCGGCATCCCCATGCGGGGCACGTGTGGGTGACGGCGCGGCCGGGCGTGGAGTTTCAGGTGCCCGGAGGCGGCGTGCACGTGGGCGGCGCGTCGCACGGCGCGCTGCACGTCAACGACTCGGTCGTGCCGTTGTTCACGGCCGGCTGGCCCGCACCCCTCGAGTGGACTGCGCCTCCGCGCACCATCGACATCGCCGCGCTCTGCCTCAGCGTGCTCGGCCGCACGCCGTGGCGGCAGGTGGGCGAGAGCCACACGACCGCGTGGCGCTGACTCAGCGCGCGCTGGCTGCCGCCGACAGTCGCGTGCGCGTCGCCTCGAGCTGCATGCGCAGTTCGCGAATCGACTCGAGTTCCTGCCCGGCCCGCCCGTGCTCGATGCCGCAGTAGCCGCGGTACCCGGCGTCGACGACGATCTTCATCATGCGGTCCAGGTCGATGGGCCCGTTCTTGCCGTGGGCGTCCCACACCGTCGGCTTCACGCTCACGCCCTTGGCCTTCGGCATCATCTCGGCGACCCCGACGTACGAGTCGTAGCTCTCGATGGGCGCGTCGGGGTTGTTGCGATCGGCACGGCTGATGCGGAAGTTGCCGAAGTCGGGCAGCGTGCCGGCTCGCGGATGATCCGCCTTGTCGATGGCCGCCAGCAGCCATTTCGCATTGCTGCTGAGGCCCCCGTGGTTCTCGATGATGACGTCGATGCCATGCCCGTCGGCAAACGTGCACAGGCGATGCAGGCCGTCGGCCACCAGCCGCATCTGTTCCTCTGGCGATCCCTCGCTGTAGGCATTGACGCGGATGGCATGTCCCCCGAGCGTCTTTGTCGCCTCGACCCACTTGAAGTGGTTCTCGACCGCCGTCGTGCGGGCTGCGGTGTCGGGATCGCCGAGGCGCCCTTCGTTGTCGCACATGATGAGCACCTGCGTCACGCCCTCGCCGGCGGCCCGGCGATTCATCTCCTGCAGGTAGGCCCGGTCGGTGGCCTTGTCCATGAAGAACTGGTTCACGTACTCGATGGCGTCAATCCCCACGCTCTTCGCGATCGCGGCAAAGTCGAGGTGCTGCATCGTGCCCTTCCGCAGGGGGCCGTTGATGGACCACTGCGCGAGCGAAATCTTGTAGAGCGGCGCCGCCTGCGCGGCCTCGGCCCACGGGGTGCCGGCGAGGGCCGCACCACATCCCGCCGCCACCGCGGCGGACGTGCGAAGGAAGTCTCTGCGTGAGGGGAAGGTCTGCATGATGTCCGCACTATATCCCGACGGCTGACGAACGCGGCCTTCGCGTACGGCCCCGCGACCGGTTAGCATCGTCGCCGTGGCGATCCCGGTATCGGTTCCGCGTCCGCGGGCTGGAGTGGTGCATGCAGGCGCTGCGGCGGCCGCGCTGCTGATCTTCGTCCTCGACCTCCAGTTCCCCCTCGGCAGCGCCATCGGCATGCTGTACGTGCTGGTCATCCTGCTGGGACTGTGGACGCCATGGCAGGCCTTCCCGGCGGTAGCTGCTGGCGTGGCGTCGCTGCTGGTCGTGGCGGATCTCGTGCTCGACTGGCGCCCGGGCCTGCCGACGACGGTGTTCGTGAACCGGCCGCTGCTGGTGATGGTGTTCGTGCTCACCGCCCTCCTGGTGTCGCGGTCGGCGCGGCTGCAGCGTGCGGCGCTCACCACGGT
>JAEZDP010000348.1 GCA_023418055.1 Acidobacteriota bacterium | reverse complement strand
GCTCGTGGCGGCCGCCGGCAGGCTCGCGCGGGGCGACTACGCGGAGGTGAGCCCGCTCAGGCGCTTCGCGAGGCGCGACTTGTAGCGGCTGGCGGCGTTGTCGTGAATCACACCCTTGGCCGCCATCTTGTCGATGAGCGACACGGTCTGGTTCATGCTGTTGCGCACGCCGTCGGCATCGCCGTCAGTGAGCGCCTTCCGGATGGTCTTGAGCGCGCTGCGGAGCCGCGTCCGCGACTGGCGGTTGGCATCCCGGTTCACTACGCTCTGCTTGTGCGCCTTCAGCGCCGACTTGTGACTGGCCACAACGAATCCTCGTCCCTGTTCGATGATGAACCGTGGGCGCCCTGAGCACGCCCACAAACGCCAAAGTATACCACGGCCGTCAGATGCGGCCCTTCATGCGACGCAGTTCCCGCCGTTCGCGGCGATCGGGCGTCACGACCGGCCCGCGAGGCCGCGTGTCGCGCAGCAGCTGCTGAAAGGCCAGTTCCTCGGGCGTGGGCGGCGGTGTGACGTCCTCGTAGAGCAGCGCGCGTGCCTCGGCTTTCGCGAGGTGCTGCGTGGCCGTCGCCTTGACCACCACCTCCTGCTTCCGGCCGAGGGGGCGGGTCATCAGGATCGCATCGCCGGGGCGTACTTCACGGTTCTGGCGGCCGCGCTGCCCGTTGACGTCCACCTTGCCGCCCTTGATGGCCTGCTGCGCCGCCGATCGCGTCTTGTACAGGCAGGCGACATCCAGCCAGACGTCCAGCCGCACCGGGGTGTCCCCGACGGGCCGCGGCCGCGGATCAGGCGTGGCAGAAGAATCTCGGGACACGTCGCGTGCTCCTGTTATCTTGGGACGTCATGGGCTTCCTCGCGCACTGGATCGTCGTGGCGGTCGCGCTGGCCGTCACCGCCTATCTCGTCCCCGGCGTCATCGTCGACTCGTTCACGGCCCTGATGGTGGCAGCGCTCGTGCTTGGGCTCGTCAATGCACTCGTGCGTCCCATCCTCACCATTCTGACACTGCCGCTCACCGTCCTCACGCTGGGGCTCTTCTACCTCGTCGTCAACGGGCTGGCGTTTGCGCTGGCCGCTGCGCTCACGCCCGGCTTCAGCGTCGCCGGCTTCGGCAGCGCCGTCATCGGCGCGCTGATTGTCAGCCTCGTGAGCTGGGTGGTCGGCAGCATTTTCAAGGACTAGGCTGGATGATTGGAACGTTGCTGAAGACGCTGGGCCTCGGAGGCACCGACGACGGGCCGGTCGGGACCGAAACAGTGGGCGCCATCGCCGAGGCGATCGATGGGCTCGACGCTGAACGGGCCCGATTCGTCGCGGCGTTCGCCTACCTGCTCAGTCGCGTGGCCTTTGCCGATCACGAGGTCACCGACGGCGAGCGGACGACCATGGAGCAGCAGCTGGCGGACCTGGGCGCACTGCCCGATGGGCAGGCGGCCGAGGCGGTGCGGCTGGCGCTGCACGCCACCAAGCGTCACGGCGCCACCGAGGACTACCAGGTCGCCCGGGAGTTCAGCGCGCTGGCGACCGAGGAAGAGAAACTGCGGTTGTTGCGGTGCCTCTTTGCGCTGTCGGCACACCATGGCATCTCGACGTCCGAAGACAACGAGATCAGTCGTATCGCCAACGGCCTGCGTCTCGAGGCGCGCCAGGTGACGCAGGTGCGCGCCGAGTATCGGGACAGGCTGAACGTGCTCGCGCCAACCGCGGGTCGGGCCCCGTCAGCCGTAACACCGAAGAGCGCTGGCGGGGACACACGCGACTCGTGACAGGCGGGAGACTGGCACGCCGTCGCCCGCGACGTGCTACTGCTTCAGCACCTCGAAGGATCCCGACAGCGGTCTGACATTGGTGAGCCGCATCACCTGGCGGCCGTCGATCTCTTCCCACACCTTGTAGATGGGCGGACGACCTGGACGCCCGGGACGCGTGGCTGGCGCGACCTCGGTACGCGCCGAGATCTTGCGCACGTACTCCTGGGTTTCCCTGTACGGCGGCACCTGCTGCCCATAGCGCTCGACCGCGCCGGGTCCGGCGTTGTAGGCGGCCAGCGCCAGGCGCTCGTCGTTGAAGCGCCGCAAGAGGCCGGCAAGGTAGCGCACGCCGCCGCCGATGTTCTGGGACGGGTCCCACGGGTTGTCCACGCCCAGTTCCGCCGCAGTGGCAGGCATCAGCTGCATCAGGCCCATGGCGCCCTTGTGCGACCGCGCGCGCGCGTTGAAGCCCGACTCCACCTGGATGACGGCGCGCACGAGTTCCGGGCGCACGCCGTGCGTGGCGGCGTGGCGTTCGATGAGGTCGTCGTAGCGCGACGCCCGCTCGTGTACGGCCGCCGGGGCTGCCCGCGTCGTGCGGTAGGCCGAGCCATGGACGGCGTAGGTGGTGGTGGCCTGCGCCTCGACGATCGGACGGTCGGAGAGGACGATGGTCCCCGAGGCGTCGCGGCCCATGTAGATCTGCGCGGAGGCAGCGGTCGCTGAAAGGGCGCTCACGATCGCCACCCACGTCACCGTCAGGAGGACACGCGTCATGCCCCAGCCGTAGAGCAAGACGCGATCCCGCGCCGTTCAGCACGGAAACACGCGCGATCGCCGTCGAGGGCGGCAGCAGATGCGACGTGCGCCCGTCAGGATCGTCGCAGAAACGACAATCTTCGCAGGCGCCTGTCACGATGGGCGGGCCGGGTGCCTGTCGTGCCCGTGCGGTGCCGTCAGAGCAGGGCGCGCAGCGTCTCGGGCGCCTGGGCCAGGAGGCTGTCGATGTGTTCGGGCTGCCGTCCCCCGGCTTCCGCGAAGTCGGGTCGGCCGCCGCCGCCGCCGCCGACCAGGGGTGCCAGGCGCTTGACGAGATCCCCGGCCCGCACGCGCCCGGTGAGGTCGCGCGTCACCGACACCACGAGCGAGACCTTGTCGTCGAACCTCGCGACGAGCACCACCACGCCCGAGCCGAGCTGCTGCTTGAGCTGATCGGCCAGCTCGCGCATCCCGGTGCGGTCGAGCCCGTCGACGCGGCGGCACAGCAGCGACACGCCCTCGACGATCGTCGGCGCGTCGGTGGTGGAGGGCGTGCCGAGCGCGGCCTTGAGGCGCGAGTCGTGGAGGTCCCGCTGCAGCCGTTTCACCTCCTGCTGCAGTCGCGCCACGGCGTCGGCGGCCTGTGCGGGTGTGGTCTTCAGTTCGTCGGCGACGGCGGCCAACTGCTGCCGGTCCTGGTGGAGCCGCGTCAGCGCGCCGGTGCCCGTGAGGGCTTCGATGCGGCGGACGCCGGCCGCGACGCCGCCTTCTGAAACGATGGTGAACGGGCCAATCTCTCCGGTCGCCCGGCAGTGCGTGCCGCCGCAGAGTTCGAGGCTCACGCCGGGCACGTCCACCACCCGCACGCGGTCGCCGTACTTCTCACCAAAGAGGGCCATCGCGCCGAGCGCCATGGCCTCGTCGGTGCTGAGCACCGTGGTCTCGACGGGGGAGTCGCGCATCACCTCGGCATTCACGCGCGCCTCGATGGCGGCCAGTTCCTCGGCGGGAATCGGGGCGAAGTGGAGGAAGTCGAACCGCAGGCGATCGGGCGCGACCAGGGAACCGGCCTGCTTGACGTGCGAGCCGAGCGCATGGCGGAGCGCGGCGTGCAGCAGGTGGGTGGCCGTGTGATTGCGTCGGACCGCCTGTCGCCGTGCCTCGTCCACCTCGGCACGCACGGTCTGTCCGGTGCCGACTGTCCCCGCCACGACCTCCACATGATGCACACGCGGGCCGCCCGGGGCGAGGCGCGACATGTCGTGGACGGTCACCTCGGCATCCGCCGTCGTCAGTCGCCCGGTGTCCGAGACCTGTCCGCCCGCTTCCACGTAGAAGGGCGTGCGATCGAGCACGACGAACCCGCGCGTGCCGGCGTCGAGGCGCTCGACCTGCCGGCGCCCCTCGTCGAACAGCGCGGCGATCGTGGCGTCTTCGACAACGGTGGCCGTGTAGCCTTCGAAGCCGTCCCCCGCGGCCTCAACCCTCGTTCGCGCCTCGTCGGACGCGAACGTGAAGCCTTCAGCGCGTGCCTGGTCGAAGGCGCTCGACGCACGCGCGCGGTCGCGCTGCCGTGCCATCGCGGCGTCGAACCCGGCGTGGTCCACCTGCAGCTGGCGTTCGCTGGCGAGATCCTCGATGAAGTCGAGGGGGAGCCCCAGCGAGTCGTAGAGCCGGAACATCTCCTCGCCGTCGACGGTACGTCCCGGGGCGCTCGCCGCGCGATCGAGCACGTCTTCGAGGCGGCTGAGCCCTGACGTGAGGACCGCGTCGAAGCGCTCCTCTTCGGCCCGGATGACGCGGACGACGGCGTCCCTGTTGGTCCGCAGTTCGGGGTAGCCATCGCCCATGTCGGCGACGACCACGTCGGCGAGGTCGTGGAGGAAGGGCCGGTCGATGCCGAGTTTCTTGCCGTGGCGCATGGCACGGCGCATGATCTTGCGCAGCACGTAGCCCCGCCATTCGTTGCTCGGCACGACGCCGTCCGCGATGAGGAACGTCATCGCGCGCACGTGGTCGGCCACCACCCGCATCGAGACGCTCGCCGCATCGTCTCCTCCGTAGGGGCGTCCGCTGAGGGTGGCCGTGGCCTGGAGCAGCGGCTGGAAGAGGTCGGTGTCGTAGTTGCTCTCGACGCCCTGCATGATGGCCGTGATGCGTTCGAGGCCCATCCCCGTGTCGATCGAGGGCGCGGGCAGCGGCAGGAGCGTGCCGTCGGCCTGGCGGTCGAATTCCATGAAGACGTTGTTCCAGATCTCGAGCATCGAGCCGTCCGGCCGGACGTAGTAGATCTCGGAGCAGCGTCCGCAGGGGCCCGTGTCGCCCATCTGCCAGAAGTTGTCCTCGGCGCCGAGGGCGCCGATCCGGTCGGCCGGCAGGAACTGCTGCCAGAGGGCGTACGCGTCGGCGTCGCGCGGCACGGTGGCGTCGCCCTCGAAGATGGTGGCGTAGAGACGGTCGGCCGGCAGCTTCCAGACCTCGGTGAGCAAGGTCCAGGCGAAGGGGATGGCTTCGGCCTTGAAGTAGTCGCCGAACGAGAAGTTGCCGAGCATCTCGAAGAACGTGTGGTGCCGATGGGAGGGCCCGACGTTGTCGAGGTCGTTGTGCTTGCCGCTGACGCGCATGCACTTCTGGGACGTCGTGGCGCGCCGGTAGTCGCGGCGCTCGCGGCCCAGGAACACGTCCTTGAACTGGTTCATCCCGGCGTTGGTGAACAGCAGGGTGGGGTCGTCTCCGGGGACGAGGGGGGCGCTCGGGACGAGCCGGTGATCCTGGGCCTGGAAGAACTCGAGGTAACTGCGGCGAATCTCGCGCGACGTCATAACAGCCCATTGTACCGGGGGTCAGACCTGCAGCGTGCGCTCTTGGGGTCAGACCTGCGGTGTGCGCTTCCGGGGTCAGACCTGCGGCGTGCACTCTTGGGGTCAGACCTCCGGACGTCGGTGGCGGGGTCAGACCTGCGACACGCGCACCTGGGGTCAGACCTGCGCGCTGCGCGGCCTGCCCGGTTCGGCTACACTGCCGCCCATGTCTGTGCTTCTTCGATGGGCCCTGTGTGCGGCCGCCGCGACGCTGCCCCTGGGCCACGGTCCCACTGCCACGGCTCAGCCGGCGTCCGTTCCCGCGAGTCCGTCCTACGACGTCAGGCGCGCACCAACCGACCATGCCGCGCTCCTCGAGGCCACCGACACCGCGTGGCGCGAGGCGCAGGTGCTCACGTGGGTGCCCGCCCCATACCAGACCACCTTCAGGGCGCTCTGGAGCGACCGCGGCCTGTATCTGCGCTGGGACTCCGACGACCCTGCCCCCTGGCACACGATGACCAACCGCGACGATCACCTGTGGGAAGAGGAGGTCGTCGAGATCTTCCTCGACCCCTCGTGGAAGGGCAGCGGCTACTGGGAACTCGAGATCAGTCCCGCCAACGTCGTCTGTGACGTCCGCATGGTGGACGTCTATCCCAACGTGACGTCCGACCTCACCTGGGATCACGAGGGGCTCGAGACGAAGGTGCGCCATGAACGCGACGAGGCTGGCGCGCCAACGCGCTGGGTGGCCACGGCGTTTGCGCCCTGGACGGGCTTTGCCCGGTTGCCGGTGGATGCGGGTGTGGCCTTGCCGCCTCGGCCTGGGGACGCCTGGGGCTTCAACGTCTTTCGGATTGAACGGCCGAACGGCCCGGCGGACCCGAAGACGGGCAACGTCTCAGTGGCCTGGTCGCCGACGGGGAAGCCCAGTTTCCACGTGCCGGACGCGTTCCGCCGCTTCGTCTTCGTGCGCTGACGTCTCACCGCTCATGCGGGACGCCACGCCGGTCGGATCCGACGGCGCTGCGTGAGTAGGCCGTCTCTTACGCGTCCTGCGCGCGGCGCCGCGCCCTGACGGCCGCCGCTGCTGCCGACACGTCGAAGCCCTGGCGGACGAGGTATCCAACCAGCCGCTGCGCATGTTTCTCGTCGACGATGGGTCCGCGCAGCTTCCGCTGCAGCGCAGCCTGAAGCACGTCGTCCACCGACTGGTCGGCAAAGCCCTCGTCGAGCGCCTGGCGGGCAGCGTCGCGGTCGATGCCCATCGCCTCCAGCGCTCGTCGGATCCGCTCCGGACCCCGGCGCTTGACGTGCACTTCCGTGCGAGAGAACGCTCGCGCGGCTCGTTGGTCGTCGAGCGCGCCCTCCCGCTGCAGGCGATCGAGGGCGGCGTCCACGTCGGCGGGGGCACACCCGCGTCGGAGGAGCCGCTCCCGCATCTGGCGTGTCGTCAGTTCGCGCCGTGACAGCGCCCCGAGGGCGTACACGTACGGGTCCGGGGGATCGGACCGGGTCTGGCCCGATCGCGCGCGCATGGACCCAGTGTAGCGTGACAGCCACGCCGGAGGACGGGGGGCATGTCGGCACGCGTCGCAGCCGATGGGCGCGTCGCGGGGTGACGCGTGGGTGACGGGGTACGCTCGGCGTCGGCGGACGAGTGCTGGCGTCGGGACCCACCACCCGGTGCGTCCCGCACCGTGCTCGTGGTGTGGCTCGCCTGCGCCCGTGCCTGCGGCGTGCCCTGCCGTGCAGGCACCCGCGCCGATGCTACTGGCCGAATCTGTAAACGTCTGGTTGCGCGTTGGCCGCTGCTGCGGCCTGCAGCATCTCGTCGCGCGAGATGTCGGCCGTGGTCGAGATCCCCTGCACCTTCAGCTTGAACTCGTCCTTGTTGGATGCGTAACGCAGCGCGTCCTCATAGGTCACCGTGCCGGCCTTGAACAGCAGGAAGAGGTGCTGGTCGAACGTCTGCATCCCGTACTGCGACGTCCCCGCGGCGATGGCTCCGTGAATGAGGTGCGTCTTGTCCTTGTCGGCCACGCACTCCCGGATGAACGCCGTGCTGACCATCACCTCGACGGCCGCCGTCCGTCCACCGCCCTCCGCCCGGGGGATCAGGCGCTGAGAGATGACCGCCTTCAGCACACTCGCAAGCTGCAGCCGGATCTGGCGCTGCTGGTGCGGTGGGAACACCGCCACGATGCGGTTGACGCTCTCGGGGGCGTCGAGCGTGTGCAGGGTCGAGAAGACGAGGTGCCCGGTTTCCGCGGCAAGCAGGGCCGTCTCGACGGTCTCGAGATCGCGCATCTCGCCGACCAGAATCACGTCGGGGTCCTGACGCAGCGCCGAACGTAACGCGTAGGCGAACGATTTCGTGTCGACGTTGATTTCGCGCTGGTTGACGATGGACCGGTGATCGCGATGGAGGTACTCGATCGGGTCTTCGACGGTCACGATGTGCGACGAGCGCGTCTGATTGATGTGGTCGAGCATCGCCGCGAGCGTCGTGCTCTTGCCCGAGCCCGTCGTGCCCGTGACGAGCACCAGCCCCCGCTCCTCGGCTGCGATGCGCTTCAGGACGCCGGGCAGGTCGAGTCCCTCGATGGACGGCACGTTGGTCGGGATGACGCGGATGACCAGCGAGATGGAGCCGCGCTGCGTGAAGACGTTGCAGCGGAAGCGGCCGAGCCCGGCCACGCTGTAGGCCGCGTCGATTTCCTGGTGCGCCATGAAGTGCTTGCGCTGCTCGACGTTCAGCACCGTGGCCGCCATCGTCTCGGTGTCGTCGCGTTCGAGTCGGCGCTCTTCGCTGGCGACGACGAGGGTGCCGTCGACGCGCATCATGGGATGGCTCCCCACCTTGATGTGCAGGTCGGACGCGCCGCTGCGGACGGCGTGCGTGAGCAGGTCGTTCAGGTGCATGAGAGGTCCCTTGCGGCCTGCGCAGCCGCTGTCCGGTCAATCGGCGGGACGGCTGGAGGCTTGAGTCGGCGTCTGCGAGGTCTGCGCGCACGACCGACGTGCGGCAGGCCTGACCCCATCGCCGACGGCTGGCAGGTCTGACCCCACGGCGATCGCGGCGCAGGTCTGACCCTTCACCGTCACCTGACAGGTCTGACCCCGCTACTGCTGCTCCCCGCAGAACGGACACCGCGTCGCCAGGTTGTGCAACGGACGCCGGCAGTGCCAGCACGACCGTGCGGCCTCGCGGTCCTGATAACTCACGGCTCGTGGTGATGGCACCCCGCCACGCGAGGGGCGGGGCGTCCCCTCCCCGAGGTCGGCCACCGACCGCGGCATGGGCGTGCCGAGAATCACCGACTTGGCCGACAGCAGGTCGTCGAGGAGATCCGACGCGCGGTTGTACCGGTCCGCGACCGCCGGGGCCAGCGCCTTCATGACGATCTCGTTCAGCCGCCGGGGGATGACCGGGTTCTTCAGGCGCGGCGGCGTGACCAGTTCCCCCGTCAGCAGTTTGTGCAACTGCGACGGCGGCGGGGGGTCGTAGGGCAGTTCCCCCGTGAGCATCTGATACATCGTGACGCCCACCGAGTAGATGTCGGAGGCGAACACGGCCTTGCCCTGGAACTGCTCCGGCGCCATGAAGGCCGGGCTGCCGATGACCGTCGTGCCGTGGGCCGCGATCTCCAGGAACCGAGAGGTGCCGAAATCCGCCACCTTCAGGACGCCCGTCTCCGACACCAGGACGTTGGCCGGCCGCAGGTCGCGATGGATGACGCCCTGCTTGTGTGCGTGGTCGACCGCGTTGCCGATCTGGACCGTATAGTCCAGCGCCCGTGGCAGGTCCAGCGCGCCGTCCTGCTCGAGCACGCTCTCGAGCGTCTGCCCGGGCACGTACTCCATCACGATGAAAAACACGTCGTCGTGCTTCTCGGCCGTGGTGATGGCGACGATGTTGGGATGGCTCACGCTGGCGAGCAGTCGCGGCTCACGCAGCAGGTCTGTGAAGTCGAGCGACTGCCGGTGGGGCACCTTGATGGCCACCTGCTTGTCGAGCCAGGTGTCGCGCGCAAGGTAGACGGTGCCGAATCCGCCGCTGCCCAGGGGAGAGAGGATGCGATACTTGCCGAGGGTTTGGCCCTTGAACAGCATGCGCCCGCTGAGTATACGCGAACTGTTGACCCGGGTTGGGTCGAGGCCTGACGTCTCGCAGGTCTGACCCCGCGACCGCACGCGGCAGGTCTGACCCCGCCGCGGCACGCGGCAGGTCTGACCCCGCGACGACGCGCCGCAGGTCTCCCCCCAAGCCACCACCCACCGTGCCGCCACGCTTCTACGCTCCCGAACTCGACCCCGCCCACACCGAGGTCATCCTCCCGGCCGCCGAGAGCCAGCACCTCGCCCGCGTGCTGCGCTTGACGCCTGGCGCCGACGTCGAGGTGTTCGACGGCCGCGGGCATCTCTGGCGAGCGCGCGTCGCCGCCGTGTCGCCGTCAGCCGCCCGCGTTACCCTGCAGGCGCCCGCGCCGCCGCAGCCCGAACCGCCCTGTCCGCTCGTCGTGTGCGTGGCGCTGCTGAAGGGCGATGCCATGGATGCGGTGATCCGCGATGCCACCGTGCTCGGCGCCACCGTGGTGGTGCCCATGACCACCGCCCGCACCAACGTGCCCGCCCGGCGCGCCGAGTCGGGCCGGCTGCACGAGCGCTGGATGCGCGTGACGGTGGCCGCGGCGAAGCAGTGTGGCCGTGCGCGCCTGCCTGCCATCCGCGACGTGACGCCGCTGGCACAGGTGGTGGCGCAGGCGACCGGCGACTGGGATGCGCAGTGGGATCGCCGCCTGCTCGTGGAGCCCTCGCTCGGCGCGGGTGACGCCACGCACGCGCTGGCACATGCGTGCCGACCGACTGTCGTCGCCTCAGGCCCGGAGGGCGGGTGGGAGGGCAGGGAAGTGGAGGCCGCCCGACGCGCAGGGTGGACGTGCTGGAGCCTGGGCCCCTTCACCCTCCGTGCCGAGCACGTGCCACTGGCCGCGCTGGCCGTGCTGCGGCATGCCTGGAGTGCCGCGGGCGAGACTCCGGCTAGTCGAGAGACGCCCGGCGCTTGAGGATGAAGGCCACCCACTGCTCCTCGCCGAGTTGCTCCTCGAGGTCGCAGCGGTCGAAGGCGTCAAGCACCCAGGGCGCTTCGTCCTCGGTGAACCCGCTCACGATGGCCCACCCCCCTGGCGTGATGAGCGCCTGCAGTTGCGCGGCCTCGCGCCGCAGCAGCATCCCCGTGAGGTTGGCAAAGACGAGTGGCGCCGGCGTCAGCGTGGGGTCGTCGAGGCCCGTCGTGCGCAGTGTCACCGCTGTGGCGCCGTTGCGGCGCACGCTGTCGGAGGCCGAGTCGATGGCGTCCTGGTCGGGATCGATGGCCAGAGCGGCCCGCGCACCGCACGACACCGCGGCAATGGCCAGCACGCCCGACCCGGTTCCGATGTCGAGCACATCGAGATCCCGCACGTTGAGCTGCTGCAGCGCGAGCAGACAGAGCCGCGTGGACTGATGATGGCCAGTGCCGAAGCCGGTGGACGGCTCGATCTCGATGATGAGGGGCTGGCCGTCGGTCGTGTTGCGTGCGGCCTCGGCCCTGGCGCGTGCCGTGTCCCAGGGCGGTGTCACCACGATCCGGCCCACGCGGACGGCAGGCAGATCGGCCTGTGACCTCGCGGCCCAGCCATCGTCGGGCACGTCGAGCACCGACAGCACCGCCTGCGCGGACCATCCGGCACGCTCGAGGACACCGCGCGCTGCGTCGCGGTCGGCGTCGTGCGAGAAGTACACGCTGACGCCCGTGTCGTCCTCCTCGAGGCCGATGGCCGACGTGTCGTCGACGTCGAGCAGCAGGCGTGTCCGGTCGGCGTCCGACAGGGGATGGGAGAGGGCCAGGCGCAGGGCCGGCCACATGCGGGTGCCCATCAGCCGAAGATGTCCTTCACCCGTTCGAAGAACGGCTTGCCGTCGTCGTCGTGCTCGCTGCTGCGCGCCGTGCCGGTCTCCTCCGGGAGGTGCGTGCGCAGCGCCTCGAGGGCGTGGCGCAGTTCGCGTGACGGCTTCTTCGGCACCATCACCGACACCGTGACGTGCAGATCGCCGACGCCGCGGCCCGAGACATTGGCCAGGCCTTTCCCCCGCAGGCGGAAACTGGTGCCGGGCTGTGTGCCTTCCGGGATGTCGAGGCTGGCCGATCCGCCCCCGAGCGTCGGCACGTCGAGGCGCCCGCCGAGGGCGAGCGTGGTGTACTGCACCGGCATGTCGGCAAACAGGTCGTCGTCTTCACGCCTGAAGACCGGATGGTCGGCCACGTGCATCACGACGTAGAGGTCGCCCGGCGGCCCACCGCCCGTGCCATGTTCGCCTTCGCCCACCAGGCGCAGCCGCTGGCCGGTGGCGATGCCGGCCGGAATCTTGACCGTGATCTTCCGCTCCTGCGTGATCCGTCCCGCTCCCCGGCAGCTGGCACACGGGGTGGCCACCACGCGGCCCGTACCCCGGCACGTCCCGCACGGTCGGGCGACGGTGAAGAACCCCTGCTGAAACCGCAGCTGACCGGTGCCGCGACATTGGGCGCAGGTCTCCACGGACGTACCGGCTGCGGCTCCCGACCCCTTGCACGTCTCGCACGTCTCTTCACGCGGAATCTGCAGCGTGGTCTCGTGGCCGAAGGCGGCCTGCTCGAAGGGCACTTCGAGGTCGTAGCGCAGGTCGGACCCGCGTCGCGGCCCGCCGCGCCGGCGCCCGCCGCCAAACACATCGCCGAAGCCGAAGATGTCGCCGATGCCGCCGAACAGGTCACCGAAGTCGGCAAACACGCTCGGGTCGAAGGCCGGGCCTCCGCCGCCAGGGCCGCTCACGCCCGCATGGCCGTAGCGGTCGTAGAGGGGACGCTTCTCCTGGTCGCCGAGCACCGCAAAGGCCTCGGCGGCTTCCTTGAACCGCTCTTCGGCCGCCGCGTCGCCCTGGTTCCTGTCGGGGTGGTATTTCAGGGCCAGCTTGCGGTACGCGCTCTTGATGTCCTTGTCGCTCGCGGTGCGGTCGACGCCGAGGACCTCGTAGTAGTCACGCTTAGCCACGCGTGGCCACCTTGACCATCGACGGACGCAGCAGCCGCTCCTTCAACATGTAGCCGCGGCGCATCTCCTCGATGACCTCACCCTCACGATGCGCCTCGCTCACCTCCTGTCCCACGGCCTGGTGCACATTGGGATCGAAGTCGGCGCCGACGGACTCGACCGCCGAGACGTGCCGCTTGCGGAGCACATCGTGAAACTGCCGATGGATCAACTCGAGGCCCTGACGATGGGCAGCCAGCACGGGGTCGTCCACCGCACGCACGGCTTCGAGCGCCCGCTCGATGTCGTCGAGCAGCGGCAGCAGGTCGTGCAGGACGTCGCTCGCGGCGTGCTCCAGCAACTCGCGCCGCTCGCGCTCCACGCGCTTGCGATAGTTGTCGAACTCGGCCGTCTGACGCAGCCACCGGTCCTCGAAGTCGTCACGTTCACGCTTGAGATCGGCGGCCGGGTCGGCGGTGCGCTCGTCGGCGCGGCTGCTGCCAGCCTGCCCCTCGTCCGCCGTGTCCGCGGCGTGGGGGGAGTCGGCGTCCGGGTGAAAAGTGGTGTCGGTATCGTTCATGTCGGATCTCCGGGGGCGGCCTCGCCCACGAGCACGCGTGTCACCGCGCGCGACGCGTTGTCCACCGCGGCAATCGACCGCGAGTACCGCATGCGGGTGGGGCCGATGATGCCCAGCACGCCCTGCCGGCCGCGGTCGACGTAGGTGGAGGCCACCAGACTGAAATTGCGGAGTTCCGGGTCGGCATGTTCGGTGCCGATCACGACGGTCAGGCCCGTGCCATCCAGGTACTCCGAGAGGATCTGCACCAGCCGGTGCTTCTCTTCCATCATCGCCAGCAGCGCGCGCAGCGTCGTCATCGGCACGCGGACGTCCTCTTCGACCCCCGCGTCGATGAGCGACGACGTGCCGTGCACGAACAGCTGGGCGTGCATGCCGACGTCCTCGAACGTGGCGCCGGCCAGGTGCAGGGCCCGCGCGAGCAGCTGGTCGTAGAGCGCCCGCTCCTGCTGCAGCCGCTGCATCACGGCGTCGCGGATCTCGGCCAGCGGCCGTCCGGCGAACTCCGCATTGAGGTAGTTGGCCGCCTGCGTCAGTTCCTGCGGCCCCACCGCTTCGGGCAGGTCCACGACCTTGTGGGTGACCTGACTCGAGCCCGACACCACAATCACCAGCACGCGCCTCGCATCGAGTGACACGAAGTCGATGTGCTTGAGCGTGGAGGCCTCGGCCGCCGGCGCGAGGGCAAAGCCCACGTGCTGCGAGGCCAGCGACAACTCGTGCGAGACGTGGTCGAGCAGCACGTCCTCGAGCCCACCGGTGCGCCGCAGTCGCTCCTCGAGTTCGCTCAACGCCCGCGACGGACGACGGCTCTGCAGCAGCATGTCCACGTAGAACCGGTAGCCGCGGTCGGTCGGCACGCGCCCCGCCGAGGTGTGCGGCTGACGCACGTAGCCCATCTCCTCGAGGCGGGCCAGCATGTTGCGCACCGTGGCCGACGAGACGCTGAGTCCGCTCTCCCTGGCCAGCAACTGCGACGAGACCGGCTCGCCGCGCTCGATGTAGCTGCGCACGAGCGCACCCAGCAGACGCTGCAGGCGCTCGGGCACGTCGGGGGACGAGGACGCACGATGGGAGGGTCGATGTCCGGGCATTAGCAGTCGGCACACGAGAGTGCCAAGTGCCATTATACAGGCCCCGACCTGGGGTAGGCTGTGCTGGCCATGTTGTTCAAGCGCGCCGCCCCGGCGCCTCCGGCGGTGCCCGCGTGGGACCCCGCCGACCACGCGGTCGTCATGGGCCTGCGCGACGTCGAGAAGTCGTTCCCGGTCGGCGTCGGCCAGGTGTTCGTGCTGCGGCGCATCACCCTCGACATCAAGCCGGGCGAGTTCGTGTCGATCATGGGACCGTCCGGGGCCGGCAAGTCGACGCTGCTGCACATCCTCGGCATGCACGACAGCGCCTGGCGGGGCGAGTACACGCTCATGGGCCATCCGATCCACGCGCTGCCGCTCAAGTCGCGCGCGGCCCTGCAGAAGCGGCACATCGGGTTCGTGTTCCAGAGCTACCACCTGCTCGACGACCTCACCGTCTACGAGAACATCGAGCTGCCGCTCTCGTACCGCGACGTCAAGGCCTCCGAGCGGCAGAGCATCGTGGCGGACATCCTCGACCGGTTCGGCATCGTGGGCAAGAAGGACCTCTACCCGAGCCAGCTCTCCGGCGGCCAGCAGCAACTCGTCGGGGTCGCGCGGGCCGTCGCCGCCAGCCCGGCGGTCATCCTTGCCGACGAGCCGACGGGGAATCTCCATTCGTCGCAGGCGCGCGAGATCATGGCGTTGTTCCGGCAGCTCAACGCGCAGGGCACCACGATCGTCCAGGTGACCCACTCCGAAGAGAACGCCAGCTACGGCAGCCGCATCATCCGTCTGCGCGACGGATTCCTGGACGACGCGACGACGTGATCAGCGGGCGAGCCCGGCTCGCGTGAACAACCGCGTAGCCTGCGCCCGGGCGTCTGCCACCACGCCGGCTTCGTCAATCCGCGTGCACACGCCGCGGTCCACCAGCACCCGTCCCGCGACGATGGTCGTGCGCACGTCGCTCGCGCGGCAGGCATACACCAGGGCCGACCAGGGATCAGGCGAGGGCGCGACGTGTGGCCCCGTGACGTCCACCACGATCACGTCCGCCGCGTAGCCGGGCGTGACCTGTCCGATCTCCTCGTCGAGGCCGAGGGTGCGCGCGCCGTCACGCGTGGCCATCCGGACGACGTCGCGGGCCGTCACCACGCCGGGCCCGACCTGCGCCGCCTGAAGCAGGGCGGCCAGCCGCATCTCCTCGAACATGTCCAGGCGGTTGTTGCACGCGGCGCCGTCGGCGCCGAGCGACACCGTGATGCCTCGAAGCCGCAGGGCTGCGACGGGGGCGATGCCCGACCCGAGCTTGAGGTTGCTGCTGGGGCAGTGCAGCACCTTCACGTCGTGTTCGGCCATCAACGCCTGTTCGTCGGCGTCCACCCAGACGCAGTGCGCCGCACACAAGGTGGGAGAGGCCAGGCCCACGCGTGCCAGGTAGGCCATGTTGCCGAGGCCGGTCACGGCGCGGACGAGCGCCACCTCCTCCTGCTGTTCGGAGGCATGGGTGTGGACGAGCAGGTGGTGGCCACGGGCGACATCGGCGACGGCCTCGAGCAGCGGGCGGCTGCACGAGATCGCGAAGCGCGGCGCCAGGGCCACGCGGATGCGCCCCTCGGCCGCGCCATGCCAGCGACGGTGAAGCGCCATCGCCGCATCCATGGCGGGCGCGACCGCTTCGAGCAGTCGTGGGGGCGCACCGTCGCCCTGATCCATGAGGCACTTGCCGATGGTGGCGCGCAGTCCGCTGGCGGCCATGGCGTCGCAGACGACATCGGTGTCGTGCACGGTCTCCATCGTGAGGACGGCCGTGGTGCCCGAGCGCGCCAGCTCCGCGGCCGCCAGGCGGGCGCTGGCCTGCAGGGATGCTTCGTCGTGTGCCGCCTCGAGGGGCCAGATGCGGTGGCGCAGCCACGCCAGCAGCGTCAGGTCGTCGGCGACCCCGCGGAAGATCGTCTGGCAGAGGTGCACATGCGTCTGCACGAACCCCGGAAGGACCACGCCGCCGGAGGCGTCGATCTCGACGGCGCCGGGCGACGCAGCTACCTCGCCACCGACCTGTGTGATACGGCCGTCGTCGATGACGACAGGGCCCGACACCACGTCCATGGCGTCGTTCATCGTCAAGACGGTGCCACCGCGGATGATCAGCATGGCACGCGTGCCCGTGGACCTACGCAGGTGAGTGACGCGGGGGCGTCCAGCGCATCGGCCCCATGGCGGCGGTGCCGAGTTTCCCGCGGCGATGCGCGACCAACTCGGCGACGATGCTCACGGCGATTTCTTCCGGTGTGACGGCGCCGATGTCGAGGCCGATGGGGGCGTGGACGGCCTCGAGGGACGGCCGCGGTACCCCGTCGGCCTCGAGCAGCTCGTAGAGTCGCGCGATCTTCGCCTTGCTGCCGATGAGGCCCACGTAGGCGGCGCGCGTGGCGACGGCGGCGCGAAGAGCGGCGAGGTCCTCGCGGTGCCCACGCGTGACGACCACGAGGTAGTCACGGGGCGTGAGGTCGGCCGCGGCGATCCAGTCGGGAATCTCGGCCACCTCCACGCGGTCCACACCAGGGAAGCGGGCGGGGTCGGCAAAGGCCGTGCGGTCGTCCACCACGGTCACCGAGAACCCGACGAGGGTCGCGAGGTGGGCGACGTGGTAGCCGACGTGTCCGGCGCCGATCACGCAGACACGGCTCACCGGCCGCAGGGGATCGATGAACACGTCCATCTGGCCTCCACACACCAGGCCCTGCTCTTCGGCGAAATCGTCGTTCAGGTCGTAGTGGACGAGCGTGGGGCGCCCGGTCGTGAGGGCGAGGCGTGCCTTGCCGGCCGCGTCCTGCTCGTAGCAGCCTCCGCCGATGGTGCCGGCGGTCTGCCCGTCCTCGTACACGAGCATGCGCGCGCCGACTCGCTGGGGGGTCGAGCCATTGGCGCGCACGATGGTGACCAGCGCCACCGGCCGCCCTTCGGCAAGGGCCGCGTCGATGGCGCCGAAGAGCGAGCGACCGCTCATCAGATGAGGATCTCGACCTTGCCTCTGGCCTTGAGGGCCTGCACGAACTGCTGCGCGAGTTCCTGCTGCTTCTGCTGACGCAACGCGACGGCGATGCGGTCGTTCACCTCGGCGAGGGGGACGGTGCGCGCCGTGCGGTGGTCGGTGACCTTGATGATGTGGAAGCCGAACTCGCTCTCCACGAGTTCGCTGACCTCACCGGGTTTCAGGCTGAAGGCGGTGTCCTCGAACGCCTTGACCATCTGGCCGCGGGGGAAGAACCCGAGGTCACCACCGCCGGCCGCGCTGCCATCCTGCGAGTGCTGCTGCGCGAGGGCCGCGAAGTCGCCGCCCGCCTTGACCTGCTTGAGCAGGTCGGCGGCCTTGGCGCGGGCCGCGTCCTTTGCCGCCGCGTCACCGGCGTCCACCTTCACCAGGATGTGGCTGGCGCGCACGGTTTCGGGCTGCATGAAGAACTGCGGGTTGGCCTTGTAGAACGCTTCGATGTCCTGCGGACCGACGGCGGCCTTCGGCTCGACTTCGGCAACGAGCAGCTTGTCGACGGTCAGCCGCTGACGCGCCTCGTTGCGCAGGTCGGCCTCGGTCATCTGACGGGCCGTGAGCGCCTGCGTGAAGGCGGCCGCATCGGGCGCCTGTGCCTTCATCTCGTCGATGCCGCGCGCGACCTCCTGGTCGGTGGCCTTGATGTTGCGCGACGCCGCCTCCTGCTCGAGCAGCTTCTGCTCGATCAGCTGGTCGAGCACCCCCCGGAAGATCTCCGCCCGGCGTTCCGGCGGCACGTTGCCGCCGGCATTCAGCTCGAGGTTGCGGATGGCGCGCTCGAGGTCGCCTTTGGCGATGGGCTGGCCGTTGACACGGGCGACGACGTCGGGCAGCACGTCGGGCACGGGTTTGGCCGGTTCGGCCGCCGGCTCGGTTGGCGCCACCGGCTGACCGTCGGGGCCCGTGGCCTGGGCAGCGCCGGCGTCAGCGGGCTGTGCCTGGTCGGCCGGGGCGGCCTCGGCGGTCGTGTCGTTACGGTTACAGGCGGCGCCCAGAGTCAGGGCGAGGAGGACGGGGACGGCGTACTTCAAGTGGATACCCTTGCTGCCCGCGGACATTCGCGGGTCACATGCCAAGCATGCAGTATACGGGACGCGATGGCGCGACCCAACGCTTACGGCGGGCCGGTGGTCGTCATGCCCACGCGCTGCGACGCGGGGAGGCCCGTCCGTTGTGACGCCGGCACCTCGAGGCCGGTCGGCGTCGTGAGCCACGGCATCTGCGGCATCATGCCGCCGGGAAGCCCGTGGTGGTGCTGGCAGACCATCTGCGGTTCGGTGCCGACGAGGTAGGCCTCGTTGAACGTGCGCTCGCAGAATGGCCCGGCTCGCTCGCCGGTCTCGGCGTCGATCTGCACGAACGAGATGCCGTCAGGCACGGCAAACGGCTGGCTGGTGTGGCCCGCCAGCGCCCGCTGCATGAACGCGGTCCAGAGCGGCAACGCCGCCTGCGACCCGGACAGCCCCACCGGCGTGTTGTCGTCGAGCCCCACCCAGACCACGGTGAGCAACTCCGGTGTGAAGCCGATGAACCACGCGTCACGCAGGTCGTTGGTGGTGCCGCTCTTGCCGGCGGCATCCAGCGTGAAGCCGGCCCGGCGCGCGCCGCCGCCCGTGCCCTCGTTCAGCACGCTGCGCAGCATGTTGGTCACGAGGAAGGTCGGCGCCGGGGCCGCGATGCGCCGTGCCGCGGGCGTGCGCACGGGCAGGGTCCTGCCGTCGACCGACACGGCCGACAACGCACGCAAGGGGCGCAGTTCCCCGAGGTTGGCAAGAACGGTGTAGGCCTGCGCCATGTCGAGCGGCGTCGCCTCGAACACCCCGAGCGTGATCGACGGGTAGGCCTGCACGCTGTTGTCGCGGCTGATGCTGCGCCAGAGCGCGGCGATGCGGTCGTAGCCCGTGAGTTCGGCCATCTGGATGGTGCCGAGGTTGCGTGAGCGCGCCAGCGCCCGGCGTGCGGTGATGGGGCCGTCGTACTCTCCGTCGTAGTTGCGCGGCGCCCATTCCTGCTGGTTGACGAGAAACGTGGCGGCCTCGTCGGACACGATGGTCGACGGTGTCAGGTCGGCACGTCCCTCGCGCTGCGCCGCATCGAAGGCGGCCAGGAACACGAAGGGCTTGAACGTGGAGCCTGGCTGGCGCTTCGCGTGGGTCGCGCGGTTGTACTGCGACCGCTGGTAGGACCGACCGCCCACCATGGCGAGGATGTCTCCCGTCCGCGGGTCGATGGCCACGAGCGCCGCCTGCAGCGGCCCGCGCTTGCGACGCCGCGAGGCCAGCCGCTTCTCGAGATCGGCGATCCCCTCGGTGACCACGTCCTGGGCCAGGCGCTGCAGGTGCAGGTCGAGCGTGGTGTGCACCTCCACCACCGAGGTCGATGCCCGCAGCGTGACCTGATCGGCGGCCAGTTGGGCGACGTAGTCCACGAAGTAGGGCGCCTCGGCATCGACGCTGCCCGCCGACGTCACGAGGTCCACCTGCGCCGCCCGGTCGGCCGCAGCCCGATCGAGATAGCCCGCCTCCACCATCGTCCCGAGCACGACGTTGCGGCGCTCCCGCGCGCGCGCCGGGTTGCGCGTCGGCGAATAGACCGCCGGCGACTGGATGATGCCGGCGAGGGTCGCCGCCTCGGGCAATGTGATGTTGGTCACGTCCTTGCCGAAGAACAGCCGTGCGCCTTCGGCCATGCCGTGCACGGCGAACGACCCGCGTTGTCCGAGGTAGACGTCGTTGAGGTAGAGCTCGAGAATCTGGTCCTTCGTCAGCCGCCGCTCCATCACCACGGCCATCACCTGCTCGCGCAGCTTGCGGGTGTAGCTCTTTTCGGGGGTCAGAAACGAGTTCTTGACCAACTGCTGCGTGAGCGTGCTGCCGCCGACCAGGTAAGGCCGATCGCCACGGACGTTGGTGACCACCGCGCCAGCGGTGCGGATGAGGTCCACGCCAGGATGCGCGTAGAACCGCCGGTCTTCGATGGCCAGCACCGCCTGCACGACATGTGGTGGCAGGCGCTCGAGCGGCACCTGCCGCTGGCGTCCCCGGCCCCCGGCCGCCATGCCGGTGAGCAGCGGCGCCTCGAGTTCCAGTTCCGCCTGCGGGCCCGCGCCCTCGACGTTGATGGAGGACACCCGACCAGTGCCCGCCTTGGCGTCCACCTCCACCGACACGGTCACCTGACGATCGCGTGCCGCGCCGGCCCGGGGCACGAAGCGGAGAGTGTCGCCGGTGAGGGTGAACTCGCCAGGAGCCCGCGCGGAGGGACGGCGGGCGTAGCCGATGTCGTCGAGGCGTTCGGCCAGTTCGTCGGGCGTGAGCCACTGGCCGACCCGCACGGCAAAGCGGCGCGCATACACCCGCGGGGCGACCCGCTCATACAAGCCGGCCAGGCGCAGGTCGACCTCGGCAGCCACGCTCTGATACAGGTACGCCCCGACCGCCGCCAGCACCAGGCTGGGGCCGAGCAGCAGCGCCACGGCCACCCGCAGCCAGCGGCGACGGGCACGCGGCCGGCGAGCGGGACGACGTGGGGCGGCCAGTCTGGGCACTCCTCTAGATCTGCAGCAGCCAGTGACGGCCGGGCTCTGTCCGCAGCACGTCGTAGAGACGGGGCACCAGCGCGGGACCGTACCGGTTCATGAACCACACGACGCCCACGGTGCGCTCCTGGGCGTGGCCACCCGGAAACGTGAGGCTCTGCGTGCGGATGAACTGGCGTCGAAGCGTCTCGTGCCGCCGCTTGGACGCTTGAATCACCTTGGTGCGCAACGAGCGCAACTCGTGGTCGAGCCGCCCGGCCACCGATTGCACCGTGCCGTCGAGCGTCGGGTCGACCGCCGGCAGCGTCGCACGCAGCCTGGCCACGCCCTGGTGCATCAGCTCTTCGGTTTCAGCGAGCGCCTGTTCGACCGACCCTGGCAACTGGGCCTCGAGCAGCGCGTTCAGGGCGTGTTCGTCCTGCGCGCGCAGTGCGGGCAGCGGCACCTCGTGCCGCTGAAGGAAGCGGGCCGCCGGCGCATCGAGCAGCGTGCCCGTGGCGCGAGGCACGATGAGGGGCATGGCTGTTTCGTGAAACGCGTAGACCTCACGCAGCTGGCCCAGGTAGGCGAGTTCGGACGGCCCGGCCACATAGGCGATGGTCGGGAACATCGCATCCTGCACCACCGCCCGCAACAGGACGTTCGGGCTGAAATGCTCCGGGTGGGCCTCGAGTTCCGCCAGGAGTTCGTCCGGCGTCCACGTGGAGTCGCCGGCGCGGAAGGTGCCGTCACTGAAGTGCAGCGCCTCGCGCGCATCACGCATGTGAAACAGCGCCACCGCGTCGTCCTGCGGGGTGACCTGCGCGTGGTACCCCGCGGCCGTGAGGGCCGCCCCGGCTCGCGCGGCCAGCCGCGACGTGTGGCCCGGGTGGCGCAGCACACGGCCGAACAGCGGCACGGCCCAGTGTTTCGCTGCCGGGTCGGAGCCATCGAAGACGACGATGCCGAGCGGACCGAGCAGCTCGTCCATCAGCTGCCCGAACGCCTCGGACATGGAGCGGCCCGCGCGATAGCAGCGCCGGAGGATGCCGAGCGTTTCGTCGGTGAACTCGGTGGCAGGGAGGACGTCGGCCAGTTCGTCGAGAGCGCGCGTCACGTCGTCAGGCAGCGGCACGCGCCCGACGGGGCGGCGCCCGGCACCCTCGCCGTCGGCGAGCGTGATGCGCCTGAGTTGAAAGGTGCCGTCCAGCACCTCGGTGGACGCCACTTCGGCCCAGTCGTGGTCTTCGCCGTGGTCCCAGAAGATGGTGACGACGGGCACGCCGTACTGCGCCTCGACATCGGCAGCCAGCTTGGCTGCGGTCAGCGCCTTGAGCAGCGTGTAGAGCGGGCCGCCGAACAGCCCGGCCTGTTGACCGGTGACGATGGCGACGGTGCCTGGGTCGGCCAGTTTCCTGGCGGCCGCACGCGCCTGGTCCGGCGCACCACGGCGCTCGAGTTGCGCCTCGAGTACGTCCACCAGCGCCGCGCGATCGCGTGGCGCGGCCTGCGCGCGACCGATCGCGGCACGCCAGGCTTCGGCATCCGCAGGGGAGCCTGCGTAGAATTCGGAGAGACGCTCGTAGTGCAGGATGTAATCGGCGCTGAGGCGCGATGCCGACCACTCGCGGATGTCGAGGCTCTGCGCCTGTGGAGCAGACGTGGTCGAGTCAGGGAGCACTGGACGACCACTGTCGCAAAGCCACCTGAACGTGTCAAGGCAGCGGCTCCCGGTGTGCCGGGCCGACTGTTATAATGCGCTCGCGTCAGAAGTTCCCTCGCGCGCCCCGCGCAGGAGTCCCTGCCCTGAGTCACGAGCAAACGTCGCTCTTCCAGCCGCCGGAGGCGGTCGGCCCATACCGTGTGCGTCGCGTCATCGCGGCGGGCACACTGGGCCCGTGTCTGCTGGTGGACGACCCCGACCAGCACGGGGAGCGGGCGCTCAAGCTCATCACGACGGTGCAGGGCGACGATGCCGCTGCCCTCGCGGCGGCCCTGGCCGACTTTGCCAGCCTGCCGGTGGCGCATGCGGGCGTGGTCTCCCCCCTCGATGTGGGCGTCGATCCCCAGGCCGGGGTGTACATCGTCACGGAGTTCGTGGACGCGCCGGTGCTCGAGAGCCGGCTTCGAGGGGGCCGACAGCCGCTCGCCCAGGTCCTGGAGTGGCTGGCCGACCCGGCTGCCGCCCTCGACCAGGCACACGCGCGCGGCCGCCGGCACGGGGCCATCCACCCCCGCGACATTCTGCTGCCCCGTGGTCGCGGAGTGCTGACGGGGCTCGACGTCTCGTCCGCGCTCGAAGGGCTCGGGCTCCAGGCCCCGGTGCGCGTGCCGTTCACCGCCCCCGAACGCGCGTCGGGGAAGTCGTGGGATGCGCGCGCCGATCAGTACTCGCTGGCCATGCTCGCGCTCGATGCGCTGTCAGGCCGCCGCCTCATCGCCGGCACCATCCCGGCGTTCGATCGCTGGACCCTGGCCGACACGCCGGCCGAGGATGCCCGGCTGCACGAGGTGTTCGCGCGCGCCCTCGATCCGGACCCTGCGAGGCGGTTTCCGTCCATCGGCGAGTGGCTCGACGCGCTGACCGGCGCCGCAGAGCCTGCGTCGGACTTGTCGAGGTTCACGCGCGACGGCGTGATCCCCGCCGCGGCGCCGGACGTCCGTCGGGCGCCTGAGACGGAGA
>JAEZDP010000343.1 GCA_023418055.1 Acidobacteriota bacterium | reverse complement strand
CGGCCACCACGACGACCTCGGCCGCCGGACTCACGCGCAGCTCCGAAGTGACGAATTACGAAGTGGGGAAGGTCACCCGGCACACCGTCCGCGCGCGCGGCGAACTGGCGAGCCTCTCGGTTGCCGTGCTCGTCGACGACGACGTGAAGGTGGCGGTGGGCGACAACGGCCAGCCGTCGACCACGCGGCGTCCGCGTGACGCCGCCGAAATGCAGAAGCTGCAGAACCTGGTGGCCGCGGCCATCGGGATGGACGTCGACCGCGGGGACCAGGTGACCGTCGAGAACATCGCCTTCGGCGAAGAGCCCGCCCCCGTGGTGCCACCCGCCACCCTGTGGACGCGCGTGACCGACCACGGCGGTCCGGCCCTCCGCGGCCTGGCGCTGGTCGTCATCGTCGGCATGGTCCTGCTGCTGTTCGTCCGCCCGGTCGTCACCCGCATCCTGGCGCTGCCCGCGCCGGCCACCGGGCTCGAGACGGTGCAGGTCGGCATGCCCAACCAGTTGCCCCGCACGATTGAAGACCTCGAAGGCGAGATCGAGGCCCAGCTCGACGACGAAGCCATGGCCGGTGTGGATCGGCGTAAGCCGGTGCTGACGCGTCGAGCGGTGGGCATCGCGACACAGGAGCCGGCGAATGCCGCGAAACTCGTGCGCTCCTGGCTTGCTGAACGGAAAAGCTGATGGCCACCGCCCTTGCATCCCGCACGCCCCCTGAAATCAGTGGTGTCCGCAAGGCCGCCATCCTGACGCTGCTGCTCGGCGAGACGGCCACCGGCGAGCTCTTCAAGCACCTGTCCGAAGAAGAGATCGAGGCCATCGCCGGCGAGGTGGCCCTGCTCGGCCCGGTTCCGGCCGAAATGGCGACCGGCGTGCTCGAAGAGTTCCACCACATGTGGAAGGCCGCCGAGTACGTGACCAAGGGCGGCGTGGACTACGCGCAGAAGCTGCTGGTCAACTCGCTCGGCACCGACATGGCCCGCCGCGTGCTCGACCGCGTGATGAAGTCGTTCGAGTCGGCCGTCGCCTTCAACGGGCTCGAGCGGGCCGACCCGCAGCAGCTCTCGAAATTCATCCAGAGCGAACACCCCCAGACCATCGCCCTGATCCTGGCGCACCTCAAGCCGGCGCAGGCGGCCGAACTGCTCAACAGCCTGCAGGAAGATCTGCGCGTGGACGTCGTCACGCGCATGGCCAACCTCGACGAGATCTCGCCGGACGTCATCACGCGCATCTCGCAGGTGATCGAGCAGCGGCTCAAGTCGCTGGGCGGCTCGACCCACGAGTCCTACGGCGGCGTTCGCGCGGTCGCCGAACTGCTCAACCGCATCGACCGCAGCGTCAGCCAGACCGTGCTCGAGTCGATCGAATCGCAGTCGCCCGACCTGGCCGTGTCGATTCGCAACCTCATGTTCGTGTTCGACGACCTGCTGCACGTGGACGACAGCGCGCTGCGCGAGATCATCCAGCGCGCCGACAAGAAGGCGCTCACCGTGGCGCTCAAGGGGACGAGCGAGGAGATTCGCGCCCGGTTCTTCGAGAACATGTCCAAGCGTGCGGCCGACATGATTCGCGAGGAGATCGAACTGCTCGGCGCCATCCGGCTGCGCGACGTCGAGAAGAACCAGCAGGAGATCGTCGTCATCGCCCGGAAGCTCGAAGAGGAAGGCCTGCTCGTGACCGGGGCCGCCGCAGGGGAGGCGTATGTCGTCTAGGGGACGCCGCATCACCGGTCCCGTCCAGACCGAGACGTTCGGCTGGTCGACGGGAGGCGGCAGCGCTGCCGACGGCTCGACCGAGCCCGCCATTCTCTGGGAGGCGGCGGAAGCCGTCTGGGGACGCCCCGTGTCGGACCGCGCGCCGGCGGCGCCGAGTGCGCCCGCCTCGTCGGACGATGCCCCGCCCGCGATGTCGCCGGGGGAGCAGCAGGCGCACCTCGCGGCGCTCGAACGGGATGCGTTCACCAAGGGCTACGCCCAGGGCGAACGCGCCGGCCTCGAGGCCGGCGGCCAGCGGGCCGAAGCCATGTTGCGTCGGCTCGCCGCGACGCTCGAGGAACTCGGCACGCTGCGCGACCAGATGGTGCGGCAGACCGAACAGCAGCTCGTGGAGCTGTCGCTGGCGATCGCACGGCGCATCCTGCACCGTGAGGCCTCGCTCGATCCCGAACTGGCCGGTGCGCTCGCGCATGTCGCCCTCGAGCGACTCGGTCCCTCCTCGCCTGCGGTCGTCCGCTTGCACCCCGACGACTACTCGACGGTGACCAACCACCAGGCCGACCTGTGGAACGGCCGCGCGGTGAAGGTCGTGCCCGATCCGGCCGTGGCGCGAGGCGGCTGCCTCGTCGAGTCGGACTTCGGCTACATCGACGCGTCGGTGGACGCGCAACTGGATGAAGTGGCGCGCGCCATGCTGGGCGATGCCCGCACGGTGAAGATGATGCGGAAGGGGGCCGCCTGATGGCCCTGTCGCTGCAGTCCTACGCCGACGCCGTGGCCCAGGTGGACACGTTGCCCATGGTCGGTCGCGTCGTGCGCACGGTGGGCCTGCTCGTGGAGTCGCAAGGACCACGCGTGCGGGTCGGCGAACTCTGCCAGGTCGTCTCGCGGGACGGCGGTCCGCCGCTCGTGCTCGAAGTGGTCGGCTTCCGCGACAACCTGTTGCAGTCGGTGCCGCTCGGCAGCACCTCGGGCATCCGTCCGGGCGACCTCATCGTCTCGCGCGGGACCCCGGCGTCGGTGGCCGTGGGCGACGGCCTGCTGGGGCGCGTGATTGACGGCCTGGGCCGCCCGCTCGACGATCTCGGCGCCCTCGGCACGACCACGCAGTATCCGCTGCATCCGCCGCCGCTCAACCCGCTGGCGCGGCAGCCCATCGACACGCCCATCGGCACGGGAGTCCGCGCCATCGACAGCCTGCTGTCGGTGGGGCGTGGGCAGCGCGTGGGGATCTTCGGCGGGTCGGGCGTCGGCAAGAGCACGCTGCTCGGGATGATGGCACGCGGCACGGCCGCCGACGTGGCCGTCATTGCGCTCGTCGGCGAACGCGGCCGCGAGGTGCGCAGCTTCATCGAACACGATCTCGGCGCCGAAGGGCTGCGCCGCGCCGTGGTCATCGTGTCCACCTCCGACAACCCGCCGCTGGTGCGGCTGCGCGCCGCCTATGCCGCGACGTCCATCGCCGAGTACTTCCGCGACCAGGGCAAGAACGTCCTGCTGATGATGGACTCGGTGACGCGCTTTGCGATGGCGCAGCGCGAGGTGGGTCTTGCCGCCGGCGAGCCGCCGACGACGAAGGGATACCCGCCGTCCGTGTTCGCCCTGCTGCCCGGGCTGCTCGAACGGGCCGGCAACGTCGAAGGGCGCGGCTCGATCACCGCCTTCTACACCGTGCTCGTCGAGGGTGACGACACCAACGAGCCCGTCGCCGACAACGTCCGGGCCATTCTCGACGGCCACATCATCCTGTCGCGCGCGCTCGGCGCACGCAACCACTACCCGGCGATCGACATCCTGCCGAGCGTCAGCCGCACCATGCCCGACGTGACCAGCACGGCGCACCGGGCCAAGGCCGGGCGCGTCCGCGACTGGATGGCGCTCATCAAGGACAACGAGGTCCTGGTGTCGGTGGGCGCCTACATTGCGGGCTCCAACCCGCGAGTGGACGACGCGCTGGCGCACCGCGAGGTCATCGACGGCTTTCTCAGGCAACCCGCCGACGATCTGGTGACGTTCGACGGCGCCGTCGAGGCCCTGGAGCAGTTGTAGCGACATCCGGCAATGCGGGCCACGCTGTCGCGCGTTCGACACTTCGCGCCAGCAGGAGTGCCCCCCTCATCGACAGATATCGGCAATGGCCCACTTTCACTTCAAGCTCGCCCCGGTCGTCAAGATGCGCCAGACCAGAGACGACGAAGCACAGCGCGCGCTGGCGCACGCAGAACGGCGCGTGCGCGACGCGGAACGCCGGCTCGCCGACGCGGAGACCCGCCTGGCCGAGGCGTACCAGCAGGCCACCCAGGCCGAGCGCGACGGCGCCGACATGACGCGGCTGGCCTGGCATCGAAATTGGATTGTGGTGAAGACACGGGACGTCGAGGCGCGACGACTCGAGGTGCAGGAGCGGCAGGACGTCAGGGACGTCACCGCGCGCGAGGCCAGGGACGCCCGCGTCGCGCTCCGGGTACTGGAACGACTGCGTGACCGCGCACGCCTGGCGTTCGACACGAATCAGGCGCGGCTGGACATGCTGGCCATCGACGAACTGGCGACCCTGCGGGCCGCCCGGCGTCTCGGAGACATCCTGTGAGCACATCCGCCATCGGGCAGACCACTGCCGCGACATCCATCCCCGACGCGTTGCCCAACGGCACGAAGAACATCGGCCAGGACGCGTTCCTGAAGCTGCTGGTGGCCCAGCTGCAGAATCAGGACCCGACCAAGCCGCAGGACAACGGCGAGTTCATCGCCCAGCTGGCCACCTTCAGCTCCCTCGAGAAGCTGACGGAGATCTCGACCAAACTCGACGCGCTCGGCGCCCTGCTGACCGCACCACAGACACCGGGCGACAGCCCCGACAACGGAGGACAGTAACTCATGGCCGTCGGTTCCTTTTCGGCAGGACTCTCGGGGTTGAACGCCAACTCGACCTACCTGAGCGTCATCGGCAACAACCTCGCCAACATCAACACGATTGGCTACAAGACCAGCGCGGTCAGCTTTGCCGATCTCGTCAGCCAGACGGTGGGCGGCACCAGCATCAACCCGATGCAGGTGGGCCTCGGCGTCGTCACCGGCTCGATCTCGCCGGTGTTCAGCCAGGGCGCCATCGAGAACACCCGTGAAGCCACCAACGTCGCGATTCAGGGGAACGGCTTCTTCGTCGTCCGCAGCGACGACGGGCTGTCGTACACCCGGGCGGGCAACTTCAGCTTCAACGCCGATGGCGAACTGGTGACCCCCGACGGGCTGCGCGTGCAGGGCTACACGCAGGTCGACCCGCTGACCGGGCAGGTGATGGCGACCGGAGCACCCACCGACATCACGGTGCCACCGGGTGTGCTGCGAGCCCCCGTGGCGACGACAAACGTGCGCGCGCAGATCAACCTCGACGCGAACGCCCCCGTCAACGGCGCGCCGAACTTCACGACGCCGGTCAAGATCTACGACGCCCTCGGCAGCCCGCACACGATCAGCATCAACTTCGAGCGGACGGCCGTGGGGCAGTGGACCTACACCGCCACCGTCCCCCAGGCTGACATCGACGGCGGTGCCGGCGAGTTCGTGCTGGGCACCGGCGCGTTGACCTTCGACGGCAACGGGCAGCTCACCGTGCCGAATGCCGATGTGGTGCTCGTCGGACCGGCCGCCTGGGCCAACGGCGCCGCGGGCAACGACATCGTGTGGGACATCACGCCGCCGCCGGCCGACAAGCCATCGCTGACGAGCTTCGCCTCGGCATCCGAGACCTCGACGATCACGCAGAACGGCGCAGCTGCCGGGCAGATCGACAACATCGGCATCGACGCCGACGGGCGCATCGTCGCGACCTTCGGTGCGGGACAGTCGGTGGCGGTCGGACAGCTGGCCCTTGCCAACTTCAACAACCCGAAGGGCCTGATGAAGATGGGCGCGAACCGCTACGGCGAAAGCCAGGCGGCGGGCATCGCCAACATCGGCATCGCCGGCACCGGGGGCCGCGGCACCCTGATCGGCAGCGCCATCGAGCAGTCCAACGTGGACATCGCGCAGGAATTCACGCAGATGATCCTGGCGCAGCGCGGCTATCAGGCCAACTCGCGCACCATCACGGTGTCGGACGAGATTCTCGTCGAGACGCTGTCGCTCAAGCGATAAGCCGCCATGGTGCCCCACGTCACTCCGGCTCCTGCCGCGGCCCCGCCTACGGGGCCGCCGGCGCGGACCCGCTCACACGGCGAGGCCGGCGCGGCCTCGTTTGCCGACGTCCTCGGCGCCGCCACGACGCAGGCGTCGGATGGCGACGTCGCCGGATCGTCGGCCGACGCCGCGGCGGTCGAGGGCCCGGACACCGAGGACGCCTCGACGGCCGCACGGTCCGACACGACCGCGGCGCCGGAGGCACAGCCGGCACCCGAGTCGTGGTCGCCCGGGGGGTTGTGGAACCTGTTCACCTCCGGACAACAGGCGACCGACCGGCAGGCACAGGAGCAGGACGGCGACGAGCTGGCATCAGAGACCGTCACCCTGGCCGACATCGTGACGATGGAGGGCGACCAAGCTGATGTCGCCGTGGTCCCGCCCCGAGTGGACGTCTTGGCTTCGTCCGGAACGGCGAGCGGTGCCGTCGCCGACGGGTCCGACGTCCCTTCGGGAAGCATGCCCACAGGAGACCAGCCGACGACCGTCGGGCCCGAGGTCATGTCGGCCGATCCGGCCTTGGCAGGCAGGGTTGTCCCTGGGCGTCCAGAGCCAGGAGCGAAGGCCGAGGCGGCCCTCGAGGCGCCCCCGGCGTCGAACGGCGAAGCCGCTCCCGATGCCGCGGGCATGGACGGTCTCCTGCCGGAATCGGTCGCCGCCGGCGGGCAGGATGTCCCCGTGGCCGCCGGCACCGCTGGTGGGGCGGCGCAGGCCGCTGCATCCCATGCGGCGACAGCGGCCGCGTCCGCTGGACCGGGAGGCATTACCAACACCACCCATGCCGGCGACGCCACGCCACCAGAGCCGCTCGCGCGAATGGACAGCCCACCAGAGCCGTCCGGCGTTTCGACCACTGCGGCGCCACACGGAGCAGGCGCCACCGTGGACCCCGCCAGCCTGACGAAGGCCGACGCGTCGTCACTCGCGGCTGAACCGCTCGTGACCGCTGCAGCCCCCCTGCCGGTGAGACCGCAGGCCGACCCCGTTGCGCCAGCGCCCATGGACGGCGTCCCGACGGCCTCGGCCGAGACTGCCGACGTGGTCCTCGACCAGGTGGTCAAGAGCCTGCGCCTGCAGTGGAAGAACGGGCTGGGCGAGGCGCGCATCCTGCTGCGGCCCGAGCACCTCGGGCCGGTCAACATCTCGCTCAAGGTGGACGGCGGGGCCGTGACGGCCGTCGTGCGCGCGGAGTCGGCGCAGGTGCAGGAGTGGATCGTCAGCCACCAGCAGACGCTGCGGCAGCAGCTCGAAGCGGCCGGGCTCACGCTCGACGAACTCGTCGTCACGCCGGATGGCGAGCGGCGTCGCCAGGGTGACGCCGAGTCACAGGGGCAGCGCCCGAACGGGCCGCGTCGCCGTCACGACGACGAAGACACCACGCTGCCGCGTTTCGAGGTGGTCGTCTAGGCCGCCCCTGTCGTCCGGACGTCAGGGCCGTCGCCCGGCCGGCGGCCATCCGGCCTGCCACGGCCGGCGTGCGTCCGTCGTGTGCGGAAACGACGCGTTTTCCTGCACACGAGGAGCGGCATCGACCTTGCTGTAGGGGGAGGGCGTGTGGCGGCATGAAGCCGCCCCCCCTGAACCCATGAGCACCCCTGAAGCTGCTGCGGCTCCTGCCGCCCCTCCGAAGCGCTCGAAGCTGCGCCTCCTCGTCATCATTGCGGTCGTCCTGCTCGCCGGTGGCGGCGGCGGGTACTGGTGGATGCGCCAGCAGGCCGTGGCCGCTGCCAGCGGCACGGCCGGCGACGCGCCCGCCGAGACGCACGCCGACACGCCCGGCAGCCTGCTCCCGCTGCCGACCTTCACCGTCAACCTGGCCGACCCCGGCGTCTCGCGCTTCCTGCGCGTGACGGTGCAGCTTGTCGTCACCGGCGCGGACACCGCCGCCGAACTCGAGCACGACCCGCTCGTCATGACGCGCATCCGCTCCGCGGTCCTCGAGCTGTTGACGACCCAGCGGTCCGAGACGCTGGTCACGCCCGACGGCAAGGCTGCGCTCAAGAAGGACATCGCCACGCGCGTGTCCGCCACGGTCGGTCACGAGATCACCGATGTCCTCTTCTCAGACTTCGTCGTCCAGTTCTGACGTCGTGCCGGTGCTCCCGGCGCTGTATCGGCCGTTTGCCGCGGTGGCGTGCGACGTCGACATCGTCCTCGGCTGCGGCGACATGACCCTGCGCGTCTGCATGGGTCTGCAGAAGGGCAGCATCGTGAAGCTCGAGCAGGCAGCCGGCGCCGACCTGGCGCTCGTGGTCAACGGCGTGACGTTTGGCAGGGGCGAGGTCGTGATCATGGACGATGCCGTCTCGCTGCGGCTCACCGAGCTGGTGCGCCCCTCGGGGGATGGCCGCTGATGGGGATGCCGTGGATGCTGGCCCAGGTGACCAGCCCGCCGCTCGTCGAGGGGCCGGGCCTGCTGCGGGGGTTGCTGGCCGTGGTCGTGGTGTTCGGGCTGCTCGGCCTCTGCGTGTGGCTGGTACGCCGAGGCGGGCTCGACGCGCTCACGCACAAAGGACCGCGTCTCGTGCAGGTGGAGACGGCCGTGCCGCTCGGCGATCGCCGTCAGCTGCTGGTGGTGAGCGTCGAGGGCCGGCGCCTGCTGCTTGGCGTCACGAGTGCGCAGGTGTCGCTCGTGACGGAACTGTCGCCCATGCCGCCGTCGTTCGACAGCACCCTCGAGGCGCAGCTCGACGAAGCGTCCGAGATCTGAACGTCATGCGCCGTCGTCTCTTCCTCCTCGTGTTCGTCGCCGTCGGCCTGCTGGCCGCACCTCACCTGGCCCATGCCCAGGAGAGCGCATCGGTCTCCATCGAAGGCGTGGGGTCGATTTCAGCGCCGCTGCAGATTGTCCTGCTGCTCACGCTGCTCTCGTTCCTGCCGGCCATCCTCATGACGATGACCTCGTTCACACGAATCGTCATCGTGTTCCATTTCTTGAGGCAGGCGCTCGGCACGCAGGAAGCGCCCTCCAACCAGATCCTGATCGGCTTGGCGCTCTTCCTCACGGTGTTCATCATGGCGCCCGTCGGCGAACAGCTGAACACGCTGGCGGTGCAGCCGGCGCTGGAGGGCGAGATCTCGGTGACCGAGGCGATGGAACGTGGAGCGCCGCCGCTCCGCGCGTTCATGCTGCGGCAGACGCGCGAAGCCGACCTGGCGGTGTTCGTGGAACTCGGCAAGGTCGAGCGCCCCGAGAGCCCCGACGACCTCCCGATGCGCGTCGTCATCCCGGCCTTCGTCCTGTCGGAGCTGAAGACGGGGTTCCAGATGGGGTTCTACCTCTTCGTGCCCTTCCTGCTCATCGACCTCGTCGTGTCCACGACCTTGCTGTCGATGGGCATGCTGCAACTGCCGCCGGCGATGATCTCGCTGCCCTTCAAGGTGATGTTGTTCGTGATGATCGACGGCTGGAATCTGCTGGTCGCCTCGCTCGTCCGGAGCTTTCTCTGAGCGTCCCGCGCCATGCCTGAAGCCCTCGTCGTCGGAATCGTGCGCCAGGCCATCGAACTGGCCATCCTCGTGAGCCTGCCCATGCTGCTGGCCGGACTGGTGGCCGGCGTGCTCGTCAGCATCTTCCAGACCGTCACGAGCATCCAGGACAACGTGCTTGCGTTCATCCCGCGGGCGGCGGCCATCTTCCTCACCTTCGCGCTGACCTTTCCGTGGATGCTCCGGCTGATGTCGGGCTTCGCGCGGCAGATGGTCACGCGGCTGCCCGAACTGGTCCGCTGATGAACGAGACGCCTGCGGTGGTGCTGGGGCTGCTCATCGTGCGGCCGGGCATGCTGGTGATGGCCACGCCGCTGTTTGGCAGCGCCTTCGCCCCGCCGCCCATCAAGATCGGGCTCATCGTCCTGATGACGGTGCTGCTGGCGCCCGCGATCGAGGTGCCACGGATCACCGACACCGGCGTGCTCACGATGGTGGCGCTGCGCGAGGCGTTCATCGGGTTCGCGCTGGCCATGGCCATCCGCCTGCTGATTGCCGGTGCGGAACTGGGCGGGTACCTGTCCGGGTTCCAGCTCGGGCTGTCGTACGCCGCGCTCGTGGACCCGCAGAGCGGCGTGCGCAACAACGTGCTGGCGGCCCTGTACGGGTCGCTGGCCGTCTTCGTGTTCCTGCTGAGCAACGCCCACCACGACGTCCTGCGCGCGCTGGCCGCCTCCTACGAGGCGCTGCCCATCGGGTACGGCGGCATCGCCGAGTCGCTCGGCACGACGGTCGCGCGGATGTTCGGCGTGATGTTCGTCCTTGGTGTGCGGCTGGCGCTGCCGCTCGTCCTCACGCTGCTGCTCGTCGAAGTGGCCCTCGGCGTGCTGGGCCGCGTGGCGCCCACGCTCAACCTCATGGTCAACGCCGCGCCCGTGCGGCTGACGGTCGGCTGGCTCGTGCTGGTCGTGACCCTCCGCGTGCTGCCCGAGATTCTCTCGCGGGCGCTGCCGGGCGCCCTCCAGCTGGGCGCCCAGGCGGCGGCCGCGTTCAGGTGAGCCGATGTCGTCGGAAAAAACCGAAAAGCCCACACACAAGCGCCTCACCGACGCCAAGCGGCGCGGGCAGATGGCGCGCAGCCGTGACCTCGGCGACGCGATGCATCTGGGTGTCGCGCTGCTCGTGCTGGCGTGGTGGGGCAGCTCGATGATGCAGGGTCTCGGCGTCGCGATGCAGGAGGCGCTGAGCCGCATGGGGCAGTCGCCCTTGCGCACGATCAACGCCGGCGATGTCGTCGGCCTGGCGATTCACGGCATGTGGCAGATCGGCTGGCTCGTGGGCCCCGTCGCGCTCGGCGCGCTGGTGTCGACCGCCGTGTCCACGCAGGCGCAGGGCGGCTTCAACCTCGCCACCGAAGGCCTGCGCCTCGACCTCACCCGTTTGAACCCCGCCAACGGCCTCAAGAAGCTGGCCCCGAGCAAGGCCGGCCTCGACCTCGTCAAGACGCTGGTGGTCGCGACGGTCGTCGGCTGGGTGGCGTGGCTGGCGATCCAGACGGCCGTTGCCGATGCGTCGACGCTGTCGCTGTCGCATCCCGCCACGGCTGCCGTCATGGGCTGGGAGCACGTGCGCACGTTCCTCGTGCGGGCGGTCATCGTGATGCTGGCGCTCGCGGGCGCCGACCTCGGCCTGCAGAAGTGGCGTCATCTGAAGGGCCTCAAGATGACCAAGCAGGAGGTCAAGGACGACCACAAGCTGGCCGAGGGCAGCCCCGAAATCAAGGCGCGGGTGCGGCGCACGCAGCGCGAGATGACGCGCAAGCGGATGCTGGCCGCGGTGCCCACTGCGACGGTCGTCATCACCAACCCGACGCACTTCGCGGTGGCGCTCTCGTACGAGCGCGGACAAGCCGCGCCCGAGGTCGTCGCCAAGGGCGCCGATCACGTGGCGCTGCGCATCCGGGCCATCGCCCGCGAGCACGGCGTGCCCATCGTCGAGAACCCGCCCCTGGCCCGGTCCATCTATGCCCGCGCCGACGTGGGCGACCGCATTCCCGCCGAGCTCTTCGAGGCCGTCGCCGAAGTGCTCGCGTACCTGATTCGTCTCAAGCAGCTGGTCATCTGAGCCGGAGCGCCCCGTCATGTCCCAGGCCTCGAACGCCGCCAAGAATCTGCTCGTTCCCATCCTCGTCATCCTCGTGCTGGCGCTGATGGTGCTGCCGCTGCCGCCGGTCCTGCTCGACCTGCTGCTCTCGATGGACATCGCCCTGTCGGTGGTGCTCCTGCTGACGGCGGTCTACATCAAGGACCCGATCGAGTTCTCGGCCTTCCCGTCCCTGCTGCTGCTGCTGACGCTGCTCCGTCTGTCGCTCAACGTCGCCGGCACGCGGCTCATCCTGCTGCACGGCGGCGAAGGCGTGCACGCGGCCGGCCACGTGATCATGGCCTTCGGGCAGTTCGTCGTCGGCGGCAACTTCGTCGTCGGCGTGGTCGTCTTCCTGGTGCTCATCGCCATCCAGTACGTCGTCATCAACCACGGCGCGGTGCGCATCTCGGAGGTCACGGCCCGCTTCACGCTCGACGCGATGCCGGGCAAGCAGATGTCGATCGACGCCGACCTCAACGCCGGCATGATCGACGAGCACCAGGCGCGGGCGCGGCGCGAGCAGGTGCGGCAGGAAGCCGAGTTCTACGGGTCGATGGACGGCGCCATCCGCTTCACGCAGCGCGACTCGATCGCGGCGCTCCTCATCACCGGCGTCAACATCGTGGCCGGGCTGGTCATCGGCGTCATGCAGTACGAGATGGAGCTGGCCGATGCGGCCCGCACCTTCACCATCCTCACGGTGGGGGAGGGGCTGGTCACCGCCATCCCGGCGCTGCTCGTGGCGATGGCCGGCGCGCTCATCACGACGCGTGCGTCGTCGCAGTCGTCGCTCGGCGAGGACGTCACCAGCCAGCTGCTCACCCGTGTGCAGCCGCTCGCGGTGGGGGCGGCGGTGCTCTTTGCCCTCGCGCTCATCCCGGGCCTGCCGAAGTTTGCCTTCTTTGCCGTGGCCGGCGTCTTTGCCGGAGCGGCCTACTGGAACCGTGCGGGCGCGGCCGCCCCCGTGGACGAGGCGGCGCCGATGCCGAGCGCGCAGGCGGAGCCGAGCGTCGAGACGCTGGCCAGCGTCGAGCCGCTGAGCGTCGAAGTGGGCTACGCGCTCATCGCGCTGGTCGACGAGCGCCAGGGCGGCAGCCTGCTGCAGCGCATCCGCTCGATCCGCCGCCAGATCGCCACCGAGACCGGCATGATCGTCCCCTCGGTGCACGTGGCCGACAACCTCCAGCTGGGACCCCGCACGTACGCCATCCTCGTGAAGGGCGTGGAGGTGGTGCGGGCCGAGCTGATGCCCGACCGGCTGCTGGCCATCAACCCCGGTACCGCCACCGGGCAGCTCGAGGGACTGCCGGCGCGCGAGCGGGCCTTCGGCCTGCCCGCACTGTGGATACGCGCCGACCAGCGCGACGCGGCCGCCACCGCCGGGTACACGGTGGTCGACCCGACGACAGCCCTGTCGACCCACCTGTCGGAAGTCATCCGCTCGTTCCTCCCCGATCTGCTCACGCGGCAGCAGACCAAGGAGATGGTCGATCGCGTGGCGCAGACCTCGCCGCGGCTGGTCGAAGACCTCGTCCCCAAGGTGCTCGCCATCGGCGACGTGCAGCGCGTACTCAAGCAGCTGCTGCGCGAGCGCGTGCCCATCAAGGACCTGACGACGGTGCTCGAGGCCCTGGCCGACGCGGCCGGCGCCACCCGCGACCCCGACGCGCTCAACGAAGCCGTGCGGATGTCGCTTGGACGCGCCATCTGCCGGCAGCACCAGACCGAGCAGGGCGACCTGCCGACCATCAACCTGGCGCCGTCCCTCGAGGAGCGGCTGATGCAGGCGGTGGTCCGCACGGAGCAGGGGACCGTGCTCGCGATCGACCCCAAGGACGCGCAGCAGATCGCCACGCGCATCGCCCGCGCACTCGAAACGGCGGTGGCACAGCCTGTGCTTCTGTGTTCTCCGGTACTGCGGCCGCACCTGTGGCGATTGTTCACCCGGGTGTTGCCCCAGATGGGGGTGCTTTCGCACAACGAGGTGCCACCCCACGTGAAAGTGGCCCCCGTGGCCGTACTCGACTGAGCCCATGATTTCTCGTCATTACCGCAGCACGAGCGTGAGAGACGCCCTGGCGCAGGCCAGGCGCGAACTGGGTCCGACCGCCCTCGTCCACGGCACGCGCCTCGTGCCGGCCGCCGGCTGGCGCGGGTGGTTCGGGGCGCGGGAGGTCGAATTGTCGGCCTCGGCACCGACGGTGGTGTCGGAGAATCGACCGACCTCGACCCACGCCCCGGCGCGTGAGCCCCGGCGTCCGATCGCCGACAGCCTCGTGGCCAGGCTCGTGGCCACCGGCATCGACGAGGACCTGGCCGAAGCCGTGGTGGAGGAGTTGCCGACCACCGCCCGCCGCGACCCGACGCAGGGGCAGTTGCGCCAGGCCCTGGCCGTGTGTGTCGAAGCGCTGGCCGCCCCGTCGGAGCCCGCGGGCCCCATCGAGGTGTTTGTCGGCCCCCCGGGCGTCGGCAAGACGACCACCATCGCGAAGCTGGCCGCGCAGGGCCGCACGCGCGGCACCACGCGCTTCCGCCTGGTGGCCGCAGACGGCTACCGCGTCGGCGCCGTCGAGCAGTTGCGCCTGTACGCCGAGATCATCGGCAGCCCCTTTGTCGTCACGCGGACGCCCGAGGAACTGGTGGCCGCCGCGTCGGCCAGCCGCCTGCCGGTGCTCGTCGACACGCCGGGGCTCTCGCCGGCCAATGAGGAAGCCGCGGCGTTCTTCGCCGCCCTGGCCGGCCTGCCCGGCGTGACCACCCATCTCGTGGTGCCGGCGGCGACCAGCCCGCGCGACTTCGATCGCATCTGGACGCGCTTCGAGGCCGTCCGGCCCGCCCGCGTGGTGATGACCAAGGTCGACGAAGCCGAGACGATGATGCCCCTCGTGCGGCGGCTGCGTGAGCAGCACCTGCACCTGTCGCTGCTCGGCCTCGGCCAGCAGGTGCCGGAGGACCTCGCCCCGGCCACGGCCAACACGGTAGCTGCCTGCCTCCTCGGGCAGGCTCCCAGGACAGAAGCGGAGTGAGCACGATCATGACGACACCTCAGGCCACCGAGTCGGAGCGCGATGCGCTGGTCATCGGCCACGTCGGCCTCGTCAAGGCCATGGCCCGGCGACTGGCCCAGCGCCTGCCGGCGCAGGTCGAGATGAACGACCTCATCAGCGTCGGCGTGATGGGGCTCATCGACGCCGCGGGCCGCTATCGGCCCTCGATGGGCGTGCCCTTCGACGCGTTCGCCCGCCGCCGCGTACACGGCGCCATGCTCGACGCCCTGCGCGACCTCGACTGGGCACCCCGGTCGCTGCGCCGGATGCGGCGCGAACTGGACGGCGCGGTCGCGAAGCTGCGGTCGGACCTCCGGCGCGAGCCCACCGAGGACGAAGTCGCCGGCGAGATGCAGATGTCGGCCGGCGAGTACGCCAAGGCCGTCGATCAGGTGCGCACTCTCGACGTCGGCGCCATCCGCCAGCTCGATGCCACCGGTGACGACGGGCAGCCGCTGCTCGAGCTGTGCATCGACCCCGACGAGAGCCCCGACGTGCGGCTCGAGCGCAAGGAACTGCGGGCCCTGCTGGCCCAGGCCATCCTCGACCTGCCCGAGCGTGAACGCCACATCCTGGCGCTCTACTACGAAGAAGAGATGACCATGGCGGAAATCGGGGCCGTCATCGGCGTGTGCGAGTCGCGCGTCTCGCAGCTGCGGTCGCTGGCGCTGTCGCGTCTCCGCACCAGCCTGAAGGCGAAGCTCGCACGTCCCGGAGTGCCGGCGTGAGCAAGATCCTGTCGCAGGAGGAGATCAACGCGCTCCTCACCTCGACGATCGACCTCGAACGCTCGGGCCGCACCGACGAGGTGGTCGACCGCCACTCGGTGGCCGCCTACAACTTCCGCCGCCCCGATCGTGTCAGCAAGGAGCAGATCCGCTCGCTGCACTTCCTGCACGACCGGTTCGCGCGCAACTTCGCCACGTCGCTCTCGGCGTACCTCCGCACCGTCACCGACGTCAGCGTCATGTCGGTCGAGCAGTTCACCTACTCCGAGTTCCTGATGTCGCTGCCCGACCCGACGGCGTTCTACGCCGTCTCGATGGCGCCGCACGAGGGGCTCGGGGCGCTCGAACTCAACCCGGCCGTGGCCTTCGCCATGATCGACCGCATGCTCGGCGGGTCGGGTCGCGGCATGGCGCCGGCCCGCGGGCTCACTGAAATCGAACAGCACGTGATCGACGGCGTGGTGAAGGTGGTGCTCGAGAACCTCTCCGAAACGTGGAAGAGCATCGTCGAGGTGCGCTTCCGCATCAGCGGCCGTGACACGCGCCCTCAAATGTTGCAGGTGGCTGCACCGAACGAGGTGGTCGTCCTCATCGGCTTCGACGTCAAAATCGGCGAGGCACGCGGAATGTTGAATTTCTGCCTGCCGGCCTCGATGATCGAAACCGTCGGCGAGGCCTTCACCCACAGCTGGTATCGCGCCAACCGCCCGTCGAGCGCCGTGGATCTGGACGACCTCCGCCAGATGCTCGGCCAGTTGCCGCTCGACGTCTCGGCGACCATCGAGACGATTCTCACCGCCCGCGACGTGCTCGACCTGCAGCCGGGCGACCTCATCAGCCTCGGCCACCGCGTGTCCGACCCGATCGACGGCCGCGTCAACGACCTCACGCGATTCAGGGTGGCGCCCACGCTGGTGTCCGGCCGCGCCGGCGTGCGCGTCCTCGAAACCCCCGACGTCCTGGAAGGGCAGGCAGTTCATGGCTGACGACATGCAGCAGATGGTCGACCACATCGTCCGGCACCTGGCCGGCGTGCTGGCGACGACCTCGGGTGAGCCCGTTCGGGCGCTGCCGGCCATCGGCGCCCTCGATGTCGACTGGCAGGTGCCCATCACCGTGTCGGGCCGGCTCGACGCGTCGCTCACCCTCGGCGTCACCGCTGCCGCCGCGCAGCGGGTCACCGCGATCATGCTCGGCGCCCCGGACACCTACGGCGATGCCGATCTGGCCGACACGCTGCGCGAGGTGGTGGGCCAGGCCGCTGGCGCGTATGTCGCACAGTCGGGCGCGGGCCTCGACATCACCGTGGGCGCGGCCGACCTCGACCCGGTCACGCCGCCTGCGCTGGCCTGGAAGTACGACCTCGCCATCGACGGCGACGACCCGCCTCGCGTGGCGGTGTGGACCACGGCTGCGTCCCCCGCGACGGCCGACGCGGGTCGACGCGCCGCGGCCCCGGCCGCCGCTCCCCCCGTCGGCGGCTATGCGCCCCCCGCGACCTTGTCGGGAGGTGCAGCACATGCAGCGCCGGCACCGTCCGGGGCGCAGCACCGCAATCTCGACGTCGTCCTCGACCTCGAACTGCCCATCACGGTGCGGTTCGGGGAGACGCGGCTGACGCTCGACGCGCTGGCCCGGCTGGGCGTCGGCTCGCTCATCGACCTTGAGCGCGCGCCGGACGACCCCGTGGAACTGCTCGTGAACGGCCGCCTGGTCGCTCGGGGCGAGGTGGTGGTGGTGTCTGGATGCTACGGCGTCCGCGTGAGTGAAGTGGTGAGTGCCGCCGACCGGCTGCGCAGCCTCGAAGGGTAACGGAGAGAAACGACATGTCGACGACGTGGATGGTGGTGACGCTGGGGGCCCTGCTCGTGACGACGGGCACGGTGGCACTGGTGGCCTTCCGGCTGATTCAGGCGATGCGGGTGATCGTGCACCTCGAGCAGCAGGTGGTGCGGCTGCAGGAGGGCACCAACCTGCTGACCGATACCGTGGAACTCGGCTTCAGGCACTGCGCAACGGAACTCGAGCGGTTGGCCGCGCAGGGGCAGGCCCAGACGCCCGCCACCCGCGCAACGGCCTCCCCCGCGGCACGGGCCACCACGGCCCGGGTGAAGGCGGCGTCCGCGCGGGGACGCAGCGTGCGTGACATCGCGGCCGACGAGCAGGTGTCGGAAGGCGAAGTGCGGCTGCGGCTGTCGCTCGCCGAGGCCGGGGCGCGGACCCGCAAGAAGGCCACGACCGGACGTACCGCAGCGAGGGGACGGCAGGATGCCACGCTGCGCGCATGAGCCGTGTCAGCGCTGGCGGCCCACCTGGTGGGCGCCGCGGGCGCTGTCGTTCGACGGCGAGTGGTTCTGCCGCCCGGGGTGCCTGCGTGAGGCGACCGCGCGTCGCCTGGAGGCCTTCGACGTCCCGGGCCCCACGGCAGCCGTGAGCACCAGGTTCAAGCTCGGCACGCTGCTGCTGGCCTCTCGTGCGATTACGACCGGCGTGCTCGAACGTGCGCTCGAGCGTCAGCAGGGCTCCGGCCGCCCGCTCGGCGCCGAGCTGCTGGCGATGGGCGCGGTGGATGCCGGCACCCTGACGCATGCGCTCGCGCGTCAGGCGGGCGTGCCGTCGGTGAGCGGGCTCACCTCGTCGCACGTCGGGCTCGGCATTGCGGGGCTCTCGCGGCGGGTCGTGCAGGCCCTCGGCGTGTTGCCCTTCGAACTCGACGGCCAGGGCGTGTTGCGCGTGGCCGTCACGGCGCCGGTGCCTCGCGTGGCGCTGCGCGCGCTGGAGCGGATGACCGGCCGTGACGTGCGCACCTACATGCTCGGCGACGCGGCCATGGCCTCGCTGCTCGAAGCCTACGGCGCCGAGCGTGGCGACGACGAGGACACGGCGCTGCTGGCGTCGCCAGCCGAAGCGGCGGCACACATCGCCGAGGCGGCGAGGGCCGGCCGCGCGGATGGCTGGCGCTGCGTGCCGGCCACGTCGTTCACCTGGATCAGACTCGAGGGCGGCGCGTCCGCCGACGAGCTGATCGTCAAGGACCAGAAAGAAGGGAACCCATGGCAGGCGGCGCCTACACGGCACTGAGCGGGTTGCGGACGCGGATGGAACAGCTCGATCGGCTGGCCTCCGACATCGCCAACGCCAAGACGGCCGGCTACAAGGCCGAGCGCGTGACGACCAACGTGGCCGAGCGGCCCGACTTCGGACGGACGCTGCAATCGGCGATCGACGTGACCCCGGGGCCGGGGCGCCTCGACTTCCGCCCCGGATCGATGGAGCGGACGGGGCGCGACCTGGACCTGGCCATCGAGGGGCGGGGCTTCTTCGTGATCGACACGCCGCAGGGGCCCCGCTACACGCGCAACGGCAACTTCTCCAAGCAGGCCGACGGCACGCTGACCACCGCCGACGGGATGCCGGTGCTGGGGCAGGACGGCCCCCTGCGCATCACGGGCGAGGGACCGCTGACCATCGACGACCACGGCACGATCCGTGCAGGAGCACAGGACGTGGGCCGCGTGCGCGTCGTCGATTTCGCCTCGTACATGCGACTCGAACGCGAAGACCTCGGACGCTTCAGGGCGCCGGAGGGCGAAGCGGTGGTGGCGGCGCCTGCGGGCGCGACCGTCCGGAGCGGGCTGCTCGAGGCCTCGAATGTCTCGGTGGCAGACCGCATGGTGGCCATGACGGACATCGCCCGGAGCTTCGAGGCCTTGCAGAAGGGCCTGTCGCTGCTCATGAACGAGATCGACGGGCGCGTGGCGACGGAACTGGGTCGCCGGACGTAACAGCCGCGCCGGACACGTCGGTCCGCCGTCCACGATGACGGCCGGTCGGCACAGAGGCAGGCATTCGGGTAATCGGCACAGAGAGACCAGACATGATTCGAGCGATGTACACCGCGGCAAGCGGCATGAACGCGCAGCAGTCCAACATCGACAACATCGCGCACAACCTGGCCAACGTGAACACGACCGGGTTCAAAAAGAGCCGTGTCGAGTTCGAAGACCTGGTCTACCAGCAGATTGTGGCGCCTGGCTCGCCGACCGACGGCACGGCGGAAGCCCCCGTAGGGCTGGAGCTTGGCCTGGGCACGCGGCCGGTGGCCATCTCGCGTGATTTCGCGAGCGGCAACCTGCGCGCCACCAACGGGCCGCTCGACTTGGCCATCGAGGGCAAAGGCTTCCTGCAGGTGACGCTGCCCGACGGCCAGACCGCCTACACGCGGTCGGGCAACCTGCACGTCAACCAGGAGGGCACGCTCGTCACCAACGAGGGCTATCAGATCGAGCCGGCCATCACCATCCCGCCCAACGCCACGTCCGTGACCATCTCGCGCGACGGGATCGTCTCGGCGGCGGTGTCGGGCGAGAGCGCGCCCCAGCAGATTGGCACGCTCGAACTGGCGATGTTCCAGAACCCCTCGGGTCTGCACGCCGTGGGCAGCAACCTGTTCACGGTGACCACGGCCTCGGGCGAGCCCGTGTCGGGCGTCCCCGGGACCGAAGGGCTCGGCACGCTGGTCCAGGGGTTTCTCGAAGAGTCGAACGTCTCGATCGTCGAGGAGATGGTGAACATGATTCTCGGCCAGCGCGCATACGAAGCCAACTCGCGCGTCATCAAGACCGCCGACGAGATGCTGGCGCAGGTGAACACCCTTGCGCGCTGACCCCCGCCGCCTCGGGCGCCTGGTCGTGCTGCTGGCGGTGGCCGGCGTGGCGTCCCTGGGTGCCGGACGGGCAGAGGCGGCCGCCACGTGCGGTGCCGGTGCGGACGCCGCGGCGCGCGCCGCGGTGCAGGAGGCCTTCGGCACCGACGCCGAGGCGCAGTTGTCGGACGTCTCGTGCGAGCGCGTGGCGCCGGAGCAGCAGGTCGAGCAGGCCGTGGCAGAGCCCGGCAGCCGTACGGACGGCCCCGTCAGGTTCGTGCTCTACGGGCGAGGCGAGGCAACACGCGTCCGCCTGGGACGGATGACCGCGGTCGTTCACGTGCGGGCTCCGCATGCGCGGGCGCGGATGGCGCTCGAGAGCGGGGCGGTGCTCGACGACTCGATGGTCGCCATGGTCACCGACCTCGTCGGACGAGTGCCGTTCGGGACCCTGCTCGGGCCCGACGACATCGCGGGCGGGCGCCTCAAGCGTGCCGTGGCCGCCGACACCGTCTTGACCGTGCCGATGGTGGAGCGGCTCGCGCTGGTGCGCAGCGGCGCGGACGTCGTGACCGTGGCGCGCGTGGGCGGCGTGGAAGTGCGCGGGCGCGCCGTGGCCGCGCAGAGCGGGCACCGCGGCGACGTCGTGCTGGTCGTCAATCCCGACAGCCGGAAGCGACTGCGCGGGCGCGTGATTGAGGAAGGGACCGTCGAGGTGCTGCATGGCTCGTAAGAACATGGTGACGGGACAGGCCGGGGTGCTGGCCATCCTGCTGCTCGCCGGGACGGGGCTGACCGCCTCCGCGCAGGAGGCGACCGACCGGCCGCCGCGTGACACCTACGAGGCGGCACTGGGGCGCCATCTCGAGGAAGCTCGCCGACAGGCGGCCGCGATGCCCGCCAACGAACCGTCGATCGACTGGATCACGGGGATGGCAGCCGACCGCCGCGCCTTCCGGCAGAACGACCTGCTGACGGTGCGCGTCATCGAGAACATCGAAGCGGTCGGCACCGCCGACTCGTCGCTGACCAAGGCCAGCAAGGCCTCGGCCGCCGTGCCGAGCCTGTTCGGCCTCGAAGGCAAGCTGCCCGGCGCCATCGACCCCGGCAACCTGGCAAGCGCGTCGAGCGACACGTCGTTCAAGGGCGGCGGCGCCACCAGCCGCAGCAGTCAGCTCTCGGCCGTCATGACGACCCGCGTGGCCGAGGTGCTGCCCAATGGCGACCTGCTCCTCGAGGGCGTGCGCGAGATCACGGTGAACGGCGAGCAGCAGGTGGTCGTGCTCACCGGCATCGTCCGGCCGCAGGACGTGCGCCGCAACAACACGGTGCTGTCCTCGTCGGTCGCGCAACTGCGCATCCAGTACTTCGGCAAGGGCCTGATGCGCGACAACCTCAAGCCCGGCTGGCTCGTCCGCGTGCTCAACAAGATCTTCTAAGGACTTCGTCATGCGTCGCGTACTCACAACAGCAGTCGTGGTGGCCATGGTGGCCGCATCCGTGGGGCCGATGCGTGCGGCCAGCACGACGCGCGTCAAGGACGTGGCCTCGCTCGTCGGGGTCCGCCCCTGGCCCATCGTCGGTTACGGGCTGGTGGTCGGGCTCAACCGGACGGGCGATCGCCGTCAGACGCTCTTCTCGACCCAGTCGCTGGCCAACACCCTCGAGCGCTTCGGCGTCGTGGTGACGCCGGAACTGATGAAGGTCGAGAACATCGCGGCGGTGATGGTGACGGCCGAACTGCCGCCCTTCGCGCGGCCGGGCGTGCGCCTCGACATCACCGTGTCGTCGATCGGCGACGCGCGCAGCCTTCAGGGCGGCACGCTGCTGGCGACGCCGCTCCGAGGTGTCGACGGGCAGGTGGTGGCGCTCGCCCAGGGCCCGCTCACGCTCGGGGGCTTCGGCGGCGGCACACAAGGGAACAGCGTGCAGGTGAACCACCTCACGGCAGGGCGTGTGCCGGGCGGGGCGATGGTGCAGATGTCGCCGCAGGGGGCCGTGCCCGAAGGCGACCACGTGTTGCTCGCGCTGCACACACCAGATTTCTCGACCGCGCACCGGCTGGCCCGCGTGCTCGACGGGGCGCTCGGAGAAGGGGTGGCGCGCGCGCTCGACCCCGCGACCGTGCAGATCGCGGTGCCCGAAGGCTTCAAGGGCCAGGTGCCCGAACTCATGGCGCGCATCGAGCCGCTCGTCGTCGAAACCGATGACCCCGCACGCGTGGTGATCAACGAGCGCACCGGCACCGTCGTGGTGGGCGCCAACGTCCGCTTGTCGGCTGCCGCGGTCGCGCACGGCAACTTGTCCGTACGCATCTCCACGCGCTTCGATGTCTCGCAGCCCGCGCCGTTCTCGCCCGGCGGCGAAACCGTGGTCGTGCCGCAGGAGCAGGTGGACGTCCGTGAGGGCGACGCCCGCCTGGTGGCGCTCGACGAGGGCACCGACCTCGACGCCGTCGTGCGCGGCCTGAACGCGCTGGGCGCCACGCCCCGCGACATCATCGCCATCGTCCAGGCCCTCAAGGTGGCTGGCGCGCTGCGCGCTGAACTCGTGGTGATCTGAGGTCGCGATGTCCCGTCCACCCGCCCTGCCCTCGAGCGTCTCGCCTGGCGCCGCCCGCCCCCACGAGGGAGGCCTCGCCTCGTCCTCCGGAGGAGACCGGGCACAGCTGGCGCAGCTGGCCGCCGAGTTCGAGTCGATGCTGATGCTCGAGATGATCAAGCAGATGCGGCAGTCGATGCTCGGCGAGGACACCGACGGGGAAGGCCTGGGCGCCGACACATTTGCCGGGACGATCGACACTGAGCTCTCGCGGCATCTCTCACGGGCCGGGGGCCTCGGGCTCCAGGGCGCCATGCTCGACGCCTGGGACCGCCAGCAGGGACACACGGCGGCGACGACGCCCGCCGTGGATCCCGCCGCTGCACTTGCGCCGCGCATCGGGTCTCCCGCCCCTGTCGCCATTGCGGCGGCACCGTCGGTCAGCCGACCAGCCGCTGCTGCCGTTCACCCGTCGGGCCACGCCCACGAACCGGGGCTGGCGCTCGAAATGCACGGTCGTGTCAGCTCTTCATACGGATGGCGACGTGATCCTTTCCAGGGCACGTCGAAGTTTCACGGCGGCATCGACCTTGCAGCACGATATGGCACCGAGGTACCGGCCGCCGCCGGTGGCACGGTCGTCACCGCGGGTGAGCAGGGTGGCTACGGATTGACCGTGGTCGTACGGCACGCCGGCGGGTACGAGACGCGGTACGCCCACCTCTCTTCGCTCGACGTGCGCCAGGGCGACACGGTCGAGAAGGGGGCCCTGGTGGGCAGGGTCGGCAGCACGGGACGGTCCACGGCGCCGCACCTGCATTTCGAGGTGACACAGAGCGGAAAACGGATTGACCCCGACCGGTTTGTCAGAAATTTGACGGGTGACATTAAAGGTCAGTGAGAGCAGGCCGATAGGTTGGCTAGCGCACCAATCCGCGTGTGCCACAGGAGTAGAGCATGAAGATCGAAGGCGATCGCGCATACGGGGTCACTGACACCCACCAGAGCAATCAGGCGGAGCGTGTCCAGAGCGGACGCGACCAGAGCCGCACGGGCACCGCCGGATCGGCCGGAGGCGACCGCGTCGAGGTGTCTGCCGATGCCCGACTGCTGAGCCGTGCCGTGTCTGCCGCCGAGCAGGCCCCGGAAATCCGCCAGGACGTCGTCGAGCGGGCCAAGCAGAAGCTGGCCGCCGGTGAGATCGGCAACGACCCCGCCCGCCTCGCCGACCGCATCATCGACAGCCTGCTGTCCTGACGACAGCCATGTCCGCCCACCCCGCGCTCGACACGTGCCTGACGGCCGCCCGGCAGCAGCTGGGCGTGCTCGTCCGGGCGCTCGCCAACGGCGACGTCGAGACCCTCACCGACGTCGCGCCTGGCCTCGAGGCCCTGGCCATCCGCGTGACGGCCAGTGACCTCGCGGGACGGGTGACCCCACTGGACCACCAGGAGGCTGAGGCCGTCCACGAGGTGCGGTGGCTGCTCGAGCGCTGCCGGCGCCTGGCGCCCTCAGGTCGCGACCCGCAGACGCCTGGCGTCGCCGCGTACCAACCCGACGGACGTACACGCACGGCGGCGCCTCGCCCCGGCATGCTGGAGGTCAAAGGCTGATGTCGCTGTTCGGCATGCTCGGCAACACGGCTCGCGCCCTCGATGCCCAGCGCTTCGGGCTGGACGTGGTCGGCAACAACATGGCCAACGTCAACACGGCGGGCTATGCGCGCCGCGTCGTCGATCTCGGCGCCGTGCCGCCGGTGGACCGGTTCTCGGCAGGTGGTGGCGTCGAGGTGCTCGGCGTCCGGGCCCAGCGCGACCGGCTGTTCGATCGGCGTCTGTTCGACGAGATGCCGCTGGCCGAACGGCAGGCCGCGATGGCCGACTCGCTGGCCCTGGCCGAAGTCTCGTTGGGGGCGTCTGGCACCTCACTCGACGGCGCGCTGGCCGACTTCTTCGACGCCTTTGCCGCCCTGGCCGACGCGCCGACGCTCACGACCGCCCGCGAACGCGTGGTGTCGGATGCGCAGGCGCTCGCCTCGACCTTCCGTGGGCTCTCGGACAGGCTCGGCGAAAGCGGACGGGCGACCGATGCCCGCGTCCGTGCCGACGTCGATCGTCTGAACGGCCTCACGTCGCGCCTGGCCTCGTTGAACGGCGCCATTGCGTCGGCCCCGGCCAGTGAAGCCCTCCAGTTGCGCGACCAGCAGGTGATGGTCACCACGGAGATCTCGGGCATCCTTGGCGTGCAGGTGCTCGAACTCGGCGATGGGACCTTCCAGCTGGCGACGGGCAGCGGGCGTCCGCTGGTGATTGGCACCGACGCCTATCCGCTGGCGGTCGCCAGTGCGCCACCGTCGGGATACGCCGCGATCCTGTCGGAAGGCGTGGATGTCACGGGCGACATCCGCATCGGCTCACTCGGCGGTCTGCTCGCCGTGCGTGACCAGGCGATTCCGAACTACCTGGCGCAGCTCGACACCCTGGCCCACGACGTGGCCACCGCGGTCAACGCGCTGCACGTGACGGGCTTCGACCAGTCGGGCACACCCGGCGGCGCGTTCTTCGTGGCGCCAGGCGGGGTGGCGGGTGCGGCCGCGGCGCTTCAGGTCGATCCCGCCGTGGTGGCCGACTCGTCGCGTGTCGCCGCCGCAGGGGTGGCCTCGCCTGGCGACAACGCGCTCGCCCGTCAGCTGGCCAACCTCCGCGACGTGCCGCTCAGTAACGGACGCACGCCATCGGCCGCCTGGACGGGCCTGGTCTACCGCGTCGGCAGCGACGTGCAGCAGGCCACGCGCGAACTCGGGAGCCGGCGCGAGATCGTCCATCAGATCGAGACGCTCCGCGACAGCGTGTCGGGCGTGTCGATCGACGAAGAGGCCGCCATGATGATGCGCTTCCAGCGCGCCTACGAGGCCAATGCCCGCTTCTTCACGGTGATCGACGAAGTATTGCAGACGCTGTTGTCGCTGAAACGGTAAGGCCTGACCATGCGTACGACGTTCAACACGCTCTTCCGCAACACCGTCAGGGACCTGCAGCGCACCGCCGGCGACTACGCCCGTGCGCAGCAGGTCACCTCGTCGGGCATCAAGCTGCAGCGGCCGAGCGACGATCCTTCTGCCTCGGCCACCGCCCTCGATGCACGCTCCGAAATGCGCGCGCTCGACCGTTACCGCACGGCATCCGACTCGGTCGAGTCTCGCCTCATGGTGGTCGACACGGTGTTGAGCGATGTGCTGCGCAGCGTCACCACGGCGCAGACGCGGGGGGCCGCCGGCCGCAACACCATCCTCACCCCCGAGCAGCGCGAAGCACTCGCACTCGAGGTGGAAGGCATCCGCGAAGCGGTGTTCACAGCGGTCACCACGAGCTATCGCGGCATGTACGTGTTCTCGGGCTCGAATACCACGGCGGCGCCCTACACCAAGGCCGGCGGCGTCGTGTCGGCCTATCAGGGCGACGCGAACATCGTCTCGGTGGACG
>JAEZDP010000318.1 GCA_023418055.1 Acidobacteriota bacterium | reverse complement strand
CAGTCTCGGGCTTCGGCCGCATCTTCAACAAACACCACAAGTTGCAGGGGGCCGCGAGCACACGGTAGTGGTTTGGGGTGACCCTGTCAACCTGTTCGAACTACCGGTGGATCCATGAAATTGAAGCAGCAGCCTCCGGTTTATTGAAGCTCTGCCGATATCCGTTCGCAGGCTCGCCGCTGTAAGGAAATCTGAAGAGACCCCCGATCCAGATAAATGAACCTACTGAATCCACCCCGGGCTGGCTTTGTTCGGCAGAGCTGCGTACCATCCGCCTCATGCTCCGTCGCGTCCTGGTCGTAGCCGCCGCCCTCGGCGTGGCGGGCGCAGGCCTGCCAGCCCAGCAGTCGTCGCTGCCCGTGCTCGTTGTCGACGGCGGCGAACGCCCTCGCCGCCAGGCCTGGGTGGACCTGACTTTGCCCTCGTCGGTCCGGGGCGACGATCTGCAACTGCGAGGCGAGGACGGTCTGGTCGTGCCGGTGCAGGTCGGCCCCGACAGGCGGGCCTGGGCCGTGCTGCCGGCGGTCGCCGCCAACACCCGGGCGTCCTACACCTTCGAACCGGCGCTGCGGCCCACGGCGCCTCCCGTCGTGACGATGGAGGACGCCGGCGCGCATCGACGCCTCAGCCGCAACGGGCAGCTCATGTTGCGGTACGTCACCGACCCGCTGCCGCTGCCCGACGGGGTGGACGAGCGCTACAGGCGGGGAGGGTATCTGCATCCCGTCCAGTCCCCTGCGGGCGTTGTCGCCACCGAGGACTTCCCGCCGAACCACGTGCACCACCACGGCATCTGGACGGCATGGACGAGCACCCACTACGACGGCCGCACGCCGGACTTCTGGAACATGGGCGATGGCACGGGGCGGGTGGAGTTCGAAGGCCTGGGCGACGAGTGGTCGGGCCCGTTGACGGGAGGGTTCACCGCACGGCACCGCTACGTGGACTTGACCAGGGACGTGCCGACAACCGTCCTCACCGAGCACTGGACGGTCACGGGGTACGCGATGGATCTGGCGAGCCAGCCGGCCCATGTCTTCGATCTCGTTGTCGCGCAGCGCACCGCGGGGCCGTCGCCGCTGGAACTGCCGACGTACCGCTATGGCGGCGTCGGCGTGCGCGGTCGGCACCTCTGGGACGGCCCGGATCGTACGGTCTTCCGCACCGCGGATGGACGAGGGCGTCTCGACGGCCACGGCACGCGCGCGACGTGGGCCTACATGGGCGGCGAGGTGGAGGGACGACGTGTGGGTATCGCCGTGTTGAGCCATCCGGCCAACGCGGCGTCGCCCCAGCCGATGCGCATCCACCCGACGGAGCCGTTCTTCAACTTCGCCCCGCAACAGGCCGGGCCGCTGGCCATCCGCCCCGGCGAGACGTTCGTCCTGCGGTATCGCTTCGTGGTGATGGACGACGAGCCTGACGCGCGGGCGATCGACGACCTGTGGCAGGACTGGGCCACGCCCGTGCAGGTGAGGGTGAGGTAGCCCGCGCCTCGGCGAGGCGCGGGGAGTCGCCTGTTCATGCCCCGCCTCGGCGAGGCGGGGCCTACCTCACCCAGGTGTCGTGCGCGGGGTCCCACCGCACGACACCACCCTCGCGAACGGAGCGGTTGATCATGTGGGCGCACGCCGCGGCGTGGTGGCCGAACACCGCGTCTTCCTCCGGCTGCTGCCGGCGCCGCACGGCGTCCACGAACGTACGCACGTGCGCCACGTCCTCGCCCTCACCCGAAAACGTCCAACGCTCGCTCGCGGGCAGCGCGCGCTGCGGAGCGAGGAACGGACTCTCGCTCGCCTGCACTGCCGGATCGGCGTAGTACGCACGCTCGAGTGCCTCTGGCCACGACCGCACGACCCACCGATTGTTCTCGTCAGGCACGTCCGGCGTGAAGGTCACCCCGTCGTCGAGCGTCAGGGCGCCTGTCGTGCCCATGATCTGCACGTTGGAAGCGCCGATGCTGCTGTTGAGCGTGCAACTGAGATTGACCGTGAAGCCCTCGGGATAGGTGAGGACGGCATCGATGGTGTCTGGCACCTCGTGCGTCTTCGTCCAGCGGTGCGTGGACCCAGCGGCGACGACCGTGGCGGGCATCTTCGCATCCAGCACGTAGTGGATGGTGGTGACCAGGTGCACGAACAGGTCGGTGGCCAGGCCGCCCGAGTAGTCCCAGTAGCAACGCCACCGGAAGAACCGCTCGAGATCGAACGGACGTGCCGGCGCCGACCCCAGGAACTGCTGCCAGTCGACAGTCTGCGGCGACGCATCGGGCGGTATCGGGTAGAGCCAGGCGCCGCCGGCGGAGTTGCGGTTGAACGCCGCGCGCACGAGCGTGACCTGACCGAGCCGGCCCTCACGCACCACCGCCCGCGCGTGACGCTCGCGCATCGAACTCGGCCCCTGGCTGCCCACTTGCACGATGCGTTGTGTGCGCGAGACGGCCTCGACGATCTCGCGGCCCTCGTCGACGGCCCACGTCATCGGCTTCTCGATGTAGATGTCCTTGCCGGCGTCGAGCGCGTCGAGCGCCATGCGGCGGTGCCAGTGATCGGGCGTCACGATGAACACGGCATCCACGCGCTGGTCGTCGAGCACCGCGCGGTAGTCGGCGGCGATGGTCGCCTGCCCGCCCGCCCGGGCTTTCCCGCGTTCCGCGCGTCCCGTGTAGGCATCGCACAGCGAGACCACCTCGATGTCGCCGGTGGCCAGTGCCGCATCGATCAACTGGTGGGCACGTGCACCGGTGCCGAGGAACCCCACGCGCAGCCGGTCGGAGGGTGCCGCGGCGCGCGGCGCGTCCTGCGCGCTGACGACGTGCGCGGTCAGTGGTGCGAGTGTGGCCGTCGTGAGGAACTGGCGCCTATCCATGGTCAGCGTCGGACGGCTCGGAAGCCGTCCCTACCTTGTGGTGGCGGGCGATGTCGTGTCCGTCCGCGGCAGCATGGCCACGGCCGCGGCGCCCACCGCCGCAAGCGTCATCAGGAACAGGAACCCGGGACGATACGTGCCCATGCGATCGCGCATCGCTGCCACGAGCATGGGCGACAGCGCTTCGGCGACGCCGTCGGCCGTCAGCACGAACCCCATCACACGTCCGAGCCGCTGCACGCCGAACAGCTCGGCGGCCATCAGCGGGATGATCATGTAGTCGCCGCCCAGCCCGATGCCGAAGAGCAACGCGAACACGTGCAGCATCGTCCACGAGTCGGCAAACAGCAGCAACGGAATGGTCGCCGCGACGATCGAGTAGATGAGCAGCATCACGTGCTTCTTGGGCCAGCGGTCCGCCAGCCAGCCCATGAGCAGCCGCCCGGTGATGCTGCCGACGAGCACCAGCGACAGCACACGGGCCACCTCGGCCTGCCCGTAGCCCTGGTCGAGCGACAGGAAGAGCTTGAGGTTCTGCATCGTGCCGCCGACCGCGCCAATCGAACACATGCTGCCGACGAGCAGCAGGTAGAACGCCGGCGACCGCAGCAACTGGCCGACGTCGAAGGGCTGGGCGGCGTTGGCGGCGGCCGTCGAGGCGGCATAGCCATCGGGCGCGTCGCGCACCAGCCAGGCCAGCGGCCACGCGCACAGGATCATCAGCAGGCCGAGCGCCTGCAGCGCACGCTGCCAGCCGAACTGCGACGTCAGCCACACCGCCAGCAGCGGCACCACGGCGCCGCCTACGCCGATGCCGAGATAGGCAAAGCCCATGGCCTTGCCGCGCGCGGTGGTGAACCAGCGCGACAGCAGCACCTGGCTCGGCAGCGGTCCGCCGAACACGTAGCCGAGCGCGTTGAACAGGTAGAAGACGTAGAACCCGGCCAGCGTCGAGATCGCGCCGAGGCCCACCAGGGCCCCACCGGCCATCAGGATGCCGACCAGCAGCAGCCGCCGCGGTCCGTGGCGGTCGATGAGCCATCCGGCCAGATAGCCGAACAGCGGACCCACAATCAGCTTGCTGTACGCGTTGCCCGAGGTCACCTGCTGCCGCGACCATCCGAACTCGGTGACGAAGAAGTCGTAGAAGAACGGCAGGCCATAGAGCGCGATGCCGACGACGGCGAAGAGCGCCGAGAAGGCGGTCGTGGCAGCGAGTGTCTGTCCGCTGCGCAGGGTGTGCGGCGTCGGGGTGTTCATGCCTGTGCCTTGAAGGCCTTGAGTCGTGCGTGATCGGGATGCGCGGTGTAGAGGGGATCGAGGGGATAGCAGCCCGACACGAGGCCGTTGCGCGGCCCGGTGGTGCAGTCGCTGAAGGTCCGGCACACCAGCTTCCGCTGCAGCGGGCGGCCGGCGAGCACGTCCGCCGGTAGATCGGGATACGACAGCACCATGCGCCCGAGCCCCACCAGATGGGCTCCGCCCGTCCGGACCACCGCCTGCGCCACGTGCGGCAGCCAGTCTTGCAGGTAGCTGTACGCCGAGCCGACGATGACCATGTCCGGGAACTCGCGTGTGAGCACGGCGGTGACGGCGATCTGGCGGGCGACGCCCACCAGCGGATCTTCAGGCGGCTGGTAGCCGTCGGACGGCGGGAAGGTCGCCGGCCGCTGGATGTGCGGGTTGTAGTACGGGCTGCCCGCCGTGAGGCAGACGAGGTCGATGCCCAGGTCGCGCAGCAGCCGCAGGAAGGCGCGGGGTTCGTCCAGGTCTGGCAAGGCGTCGGGGGCGCGCAGCAGCCCGAACGCACAGGGGTAACCGTCTGCTGACGTTTCAGGCGTCCCTACGTCGCCGTCGCCCTTGCGATAGGGCACGGCGTCGAACGCCGACAGACGGACGCCGACGGACAGCCCCGGCGCATCGCGCCTGATGCCCTCGACCACTTCGCGCAGAAAACGCGTGCGGTTCTCCCACGAGCCGCCGTACCGGCCGGGCCGCGTGTGGGCCGACAGCAGCTCGTGGCCGAAGTAGCCGTGGCAGTGCTTGATGTCGACGAACTGGAAGCCGACGCGCTGCGCGAGGACGGCGGCCTCGACCATCCGCGCGATGACGCCCTCGAGTTCGCCATCGGTCATCACGTGCACCGGGCGGTCCCGGCTCACACGCGCGTCGAGCCAGGGATGGGCGTAGGCCACCATCGGCTGCAGGGGCAGACCGGCCTCGGGCCGGGCGTAACGTCCCGAGTGGGTGAGTTGCAGTCCCACGACGAGGTCGTCGGTGGTGCCGTAGCGATCGGCGTGCGTGGCGGTGAGCGTTGTCAGCAGGTCGGAAAGGTCGGCCTCCGACGTGTCGCCGAGGTACAGCTGATTGGGATTCGCGCGCCCGTCCCGTTGGACGGCGAAGGCCTCGCCGCCCCAGATCAGCTTTGCGCCGCTCTCGCCGAAGCGCTGCCAGCGCCGGCGGGTCAGTTCGGAGGGCCTCCCGTCGGGGGTGCCGTCCCAGCCTTCCATCGGCAGGATGCAGAAGCGATTGCCTACGCGTCCGGCAGAGGTGTCAATCGCCTGGGCGAGCGGCGAGGCCGGTGCGGCCTCGACCTCGCGATCGAACGGCAACGCGCACCCGAGGGACGCCACGTGCGCGGTGAACAGGTCGGCGGTCTTGAGGGCCGCCACGCGAGGGTAGGCGCGGCTCACAGCTTCCACGGCGCGCGGTACTCGCGCGACAGCAGGGCGTTGGCCTCGGCATCGCCCACACATTCCTCGCGCGCCGCATCCCAGGTGATCTTGTGTCCGGTGCGGTAGGCGATGTTGCCGAGCATCGACATCGCCGTGGACTTGTGTGCGATCTCGACGTCCGAGATGGGGCGCTGCCGCGAGCGCGTGCAGTCGAGGAAGTTGCGGATGTGACTGAGGTTCTGGTCCGACTGGCCGCCACGTACGGCCGGCGTGCGCGCCGCACTCGACGACCAGGTGCGCTCCCAGGGACGCGGCGCCTCTTCCTGTTCCGACAGGTACTGCGGCGTCGGGGCCTTGGTACGGCCGCCCGTCTCGGGAATCACGTCGAAGCCGCTGCGGTCGAGAAACAGCGTGGCGTCGGTGCCGTAGAACTCCCACCCGTAGCCCTTGCCGGCGCCGTGGTACGCGTTCCCCGTGCGGTTCGAGTACGTGCAGATGAACGAGTCGAACTCGTACATCGCGTCGATGGTGTCGGGCGTCTCACGGTTGTCGTCGAGCACGAAGTGGCCGCCCGAGGCGCTCACCTTCTTCGGCGCGTCCACGTTCATGGCCCACAGCACGATGTCGATGAGGTGCACGCCCCAGTCGGTCATCATGCCGCCGGCGTAGTCCCAGAACCAGCGGAAGGTGAAGATGAAGCGATTGGGATTGAAGGGCACGAGCGGTGCCGGCCCGAGGTAGAAGTCCCAGTCGACGCCGGCAGGCGGCTGCCCGTCGGGCGGCTTGCCGATGCCCGCGGGTCCCTCGTTGCCGTAGTTCCACGTCGCGATGCGGTGCACCTTGCCGAGCGCGCCCGACTGGACGATCTTCACCGCCTCCTGGAAGTGGAGGCCCGAGCGTTGCTGCGTGCCCACCTGCACCACGCGGTTGTGCTCGCGCGCGGCGTTCACCATCGCCCGGCCTTCCTTGATCGTGTGCGACACGGGCTTCTCGACGTACACGTCCTTCCCCGCGCGGCAGGCCATCACCATCGGAATCGCATGCCAGTGATCGCTTGTGGCCACCACGACCACGTCGATGTCCTGGCGGTCGATGACGCGGCGGAAGTCCTGTTCCATCTCGGCGGCGCCGCTGCGCTGCCGTTCACTCATGCGACGCGCGCGGTTGCGGTTGACCTCCCACAGGTCGCACACCGTCACCACCTGCACATCGTCCATCTGCATGAAGTTGTTCAGGTGCGAGCGGCCCATGCCGCCGACGCCGATGAACCCCACGCGGATGCGGTCGTTCGCGCCAGCCACGTTGCGCTGGCTCTGGGCGGATTGCGAGGACGCGCCTGGCGACCCGTGCGCCAGGGCAGGAACGGCCGCGCCCGACACGATGCCCCCGGCGACGCCCGCCGCGGTGGACGACAGAAACTCTCGGCGCTTCATGCGTGCTCTCCCAGAAGGTCGGCGATGTCGATCGGACGGTTCTCTTCGCTGCTGCGGACGGCCGCGATGCCGGTGAGGCACGACATCGCGCCGGCGCGTGAGCCGGGCAGCGCCATGTGCGCGGGCACCTCGCGCGGACGGAAGATGAGGTCGCGCAGCACGTCGTCGCCGCCGCCGTGCTCGCCGATGGCCTCGGGCATCTCCACCTTCGTCCGTGCGCCGAAGGCCTTGATCACCTGCACGTCCATCTCGCTCGGCACGTCGAACGGCTGTCGGGCGAAGTCGCGAATCTCGATGCGTCCGCCGTCGCCGTTGAAGGCCATCGCAAAGCCTTCGAGCGGCAGGTAGGCGTTGAGCGAGTACGACATGATCACGTCGTTGCTGTACTTCACGGTGGCGGTCATCGTGTCATAGGTCGTGATCTCTTCGCGGAAGAGACACGCGTCGCGAAGGTATCCATCGACATCCTCCACGTTGCCGTAGAGCGCCATGGCGGAGGCCGACTTGGTCATGTCCCAGTGGAAGTCGCATTTCGACGCGTGCGGGCACGTGCGGCAGTTCTTCCCACGAAACGGGCCGGCCTTGCCGTAGCGCTTGATGTCGCTGTAGGCCTGCACCTGCACCGGGTCGGCGTCGAGCAGCCAGTTCATGAAGTCGAAGTGGTGCGTGGCCTTGTGCACCCACAGCGAGCCGCTCTTGTCCTTGATGCCGTGCCACCGGCGGAAGTAGTCGGCGCCGTGGCTCGTGTCGAGGTACCAGTGGAAGTCCACCGATCGGATTGGGCCGACCTCGTTGGCGAGCATCAGCTCCTTCAGGCGGACGTGTCGTGGTGCATAGCGCATGTTGAAGCCGACGGTGATCTTGCGGTTGTTGCGCTTCTCGGCGTCGAACACCGCGCGGCACTGGGCCTCGTCGGTCGTCATCGGCTTCTCGGTGATGACGTCGATGCCCTTGTCGAGGGCGCGGACGATGTAGTCGGCGTGGTAGGCATCGACGGTGGTCACGGCGAGCAGGTCGGGTTTGGCTTCGGCCACCATGCGGTCGAAGTCGGTGTAGACGGGGCACGACGTGCCGATGAGACCGCGCACGACCTCGGCCCGCTTGCCGTTCGGATCGCAGAGACCGACGAACTCCACCGCGTCGCCCCACTTTTGCGCGACGCCTCGGCCCCACATGCCAGACCCGCGCGACCCGGTGCCAACGATGGCGTAGCGGCGTTTGCGTGGCTGGGCCGCGAGCAACGAGGCGAAGGACGGGGAGATCGACGCGGCGGCAGCCGCGGCGGCGGTGGAGGTCAGGAAGTCTCTGCGGTGCATGCGCCGAACAATACAACAGGACGAGGGGTCACGGTCTGCAGTCCACGGTCCACAGTCCACAGTCCACGCGGCTTGCCACGAACCCGCTGTCGCCGTGGCGTCCCCATTCATGTGGCGCTGGCAGGAAGCCGCGGCGCGCTCGTTTCACGCAGGCGTGTGTGCGGCCGGGCAAAGGCACGCCATTGTCGCCGTGTCGTGCGGTGCCGACGCCGCGCGTCGCGGGAGGATCGCCTCGGCGCATTCCGTCGGGGGGCGTCTAGCGGCCGCGCTGCCACGACCGACGCGCGTGGTGTGCACCCCAGCGGCGCCGGGAGTCGGCCCAGCCCGCGATGCCCGGGTCAAGGACGCACCTGGACCAACGCGTTGCGTGGGAGAGGGTTCGCCGGTCCTGGCCGCACCGACTCGCCCTCCGCCCGTCTGTGTATGCGCCACGCGCGCAGGCTGGCTCATTGGTGAGGTTGAGCGTGCGCACGTGGGCTGGAGCGACCCTCGCCCCGGCCAGGCGCACGGGCCTGACGCGGCGTCGGGCCGAGAGCGGGCGGACCAGCAGCGTGGCCGGGCGGACGGGCGCGGAGTGGCGCCGGCTGGTGGCAGGGCCGCTCTGCACTGGCGCCGCCGACGGTCCGCCGCCGTGGCGCGGCGTTCGCGGGGCGTGGGGTTGCCAGCCGGGGGCGCACCGACTCGCCCACCGCCCGTCTGTGTATGCGCCACGCGCGCAGGCCGCCACTTTGGCGAGGTTGAGCGCGCGCACATGGGTCGGCGCGCGACCCTCGCCACCGGCTAGGCGCACGGGCTTGACGCAGCGCCGGGCCGAGAGCGGGCGGACCAGCAGCGTGGCCGGGCGGACGGGCGCGGAG
>JAEZDP010000272.1 GCA_023418055.1 Acidobacteriota bacterium | reverse complement strand
CTGCACGACCGTGGCCGTCTCGGGCGGATGCAGGCCGCCCGAGAACACCCACGCGCCGCTGGCCTGCATCTCGTCCACGAGCGCGTGCACCTTGCGCATGACCGGTTCGAGGAACTCAGGCGGCGGCGCGGGACCATCGGGCTGGTAGATCGTCAGCAGGTATTGGGTCATGGTGAGGTTCTCCTCGGTCGATTCAGCGCGCACGCCTCGGAGCCTGTCTGACCGCTCCGGCGCACACTGCCAACGTCCAGACGAACGACTCTCGTGGAAATCGACAGGCGCGGGGCGCCGGCCCGACTGGCCTCCGCCCTGGCCGGCCGAGGGCGCGTGGACGCAGACCGCCAGCGTGGACGGCGCTCAGCATGGCACCGCGTCGTGCCCCACGGCAAGCGGGCGGCGGGCACTCCGGGAGCAGCGCGCGGAGGTGGTACTTTGGTGCGATGATTCCCGCCCCCGCAGACGTTGCCGCCCCACCCGCCGATGCCACCGTCACTTCGAGCGGACTCGCCACGCGTGTCCTCGAGGCAGGCAGCGGGTCGAAGAATCCCGGTCCCCGCTCGCGCGTGCTCGTGCACTACTCCGGCTGGACGACCGACGGCCAGATGTTCGACAGCTCGGTGAGCCGCGGCGAGCCCATCGCGTTCGGCCTGCACCAGGTCATCCCTGGGTGGACCGAGGGCGTCCAGTTGATGGTGGAGGGCGAGAAGCGTCGCCTGTGGATTCCCGAACCGCTGGCCTACGGCGGACGTCCCGGTGCCCCGGCGGGCATGCTCGTGTTCGACGTCGAGCTGCTGCGCATCGAGTAGCCTCGAGCAGCGCGCAGGCCGGACATCTGGCCGTACACTCGCTGCCATGCCACATCCATCCCCCACCGGCGGTGAGGCGCCAGCCGTCGTCACTCGCGACGTGCTCGCGTGGCTGCTCGACTCGGACCCCGCGCTGCGGTGGCAAGTCGAGCGCGACATCGAAGGTGCGCCCGAGGAGATCTGGACCGCGACGCGTGCGCGGGTGACCACCGAAGGCTACGGCGCGCGACTGCTGGCCTTGCAGGACGCCGACGGCCAGTGGGCGGGCGGCGCGTTCTTCCCGAAGGATTACGACTTCCACGGACCGGAGGCCGCCGAGGGCGCCGGGCAGCCATGGACCGCCACCACGTGGACGCTCAACGCGCTGCGCGAGTGGGGTGTAGATGCGGCCGTGCTGCGTGACACGGCGGAGCGCCTGGCCGCCAACAGCCGGTGGGAGTACGACGACCTGCCGTACTGGGGCGGCGAGGTCGATTGCTGCATCAACGCGTACACACTCGCCAACGGCGCCTGGCTCGGCGCTGACGTGTCCGGCATCGCCCAATGGTTCGTCGACCATCGACTGGAGGACGGCGGCTGGAACTGCGAGTGGGTGAACGGCTCGACGCGGTCGTCGGTGCACTCGACGCTGAACACGCTGAAGGGACTGCTGTTCCACGAGGTCGCGACCGGTGGCAGCGATGTGCTCCGTGACGCGCGCCGTGCTGGAGAGGCGTACCTGCTCGAGCGCGGGCTGATGCGCCGGCGATCCACAGGCGAACTGCTGGGGCCGTGGGTAACGACGCTCGCGTATCCGTTCCGCTGGCGTTACACCGTACTGAACGCGGCGGACTACTTCCGCGAGGCCACCACACACGACGGCACGGCACCAGACGCGCGCATGGCCGAGGCGATCGAGACGATCCGTCAGGCCCGCCAGCCGGACGGCACCTGGGTGCAGGAGCAGCGCTATCCTGGCCGCGTGTGGTTCGACGTGGACGTGCCTCCCGGGCAACCGTCGAAGTGGCTGACGTGTATCGGCACGCGTGTGCTCGCGTGGTGGGACGGCCATTCGCGGAGGACGCACGCGTGAAGAGCAGCATCGGCAGGCGGGTTGCAGCGATTGTGGTTGCGGGCGTGCTCGCGGCCACGATGCTCGGGTTCGCGCAGGGGAGTCCGGAGTCTGCGCGTCAGGCGACGAAGCGCTTCGACACGCGCGTCGTCACGTCCGGCCTCGAGAGCCCGTGGGAAGTGGCGCTCGGGCCCGACGGCATGCTGTGGGTGACTGAGCGAAACGTCCTGCGCATCACGCGGGTGGATCCGCAGACAGGCGAGCGCAAGGTCGCCGCCAGCCTCGAGGGGATCGCGAAGGCGGCCGGCCCGGGTGGCGTGCTCGGCATGGCGCTGCACCCGCGACTGCTGCAGGAGGGCGGCCCCGATTTCGTGTTCGCGGCGGTCACCTACGAAGACCTTGCACGTCCGGCAGACGCACGTGTCGCGGCTCCGGACAGCCCTTTCCGCCACCTCTACGCGAAAGTCATCAGACTTCGTTACGACCGCGCAAGCGAGACACTCGTCGAGCCCACCACTGTCCTCGACGGCCTGCCGGCCGGCAACGGCCACGTTGCGCTGCGGCTCGCCTTCGCCCCCGACGCGACGCTCCACCTCACGACCGGCGATCAGGGGAACGGGCAGTTCAGCAACTTCTGTAATCCCATCCTGTCGCAGCGTCTGCCGACGGCAGCCGAGGTGCAGGCGCGCGACTGGTCCGCGTACGAAGGCAAGACCTTACGGATGATGCTCGACGGTGCCGTCCCGCCCGACAACCCGATGATCGAGGGCGTGCGCAGTCACGTGTACACGTATGGCCACCGCAACCCGCAAGGCATCACGGTGGGCGTCGAGGGCCAGCTGTACACGAGCGATCACAGCCCGAAGACGGACGATGAGGTGAACGTGCTGCGGGCGGGCGGCAACTACGGCTGGCCGCACGTCGCGGGGCTGCGCGACGACATGGCGTATCAGTACGCACGCTGGTACGACGCGTCGGTGCCGTGCCGCTCGCTCGAGTTCAGCGATCTCGCGGTGCCGGCGTCCGTGCCGATGCATAGCGAGTCCTCGTTCATGCCCGCATTGACGGCGCCGCTCGCCACGCTGTTCACGGTGCCCACCGGCCACGACTTCGCGGATCCCGTCTGCGGCGGCGTGCACTCGATCTGCTGGCCGACGGTTGGCGCGTCGAGCATCGAGTGGTACGAGGGCGGCGCCATTCCCGGTTGGGATCGCGTGCTGATCGTGTCGGCGCTCAAGCGCGGGTCGTTGTACGTGGTGCCGGTGGACGCGTCGGGGCAGCGGGCGGCGGGACCAATCAGCCGCGAGGCCAGGACCGAGAACCGCTATCGCGACACCGCGGTGTCGGCCGACGGGCGGACGATCTACGTGATCACCGATGGCGGAGGGCTCGCCGAGGCGCTGGGCGGTGGCGTCTCGCGGAAGCTCACGCATCCCGGGTCGATTCTGGCATTCACGTATGCCGGCGAGGCCCCGACGACGATAACGGCCGGTCCGTCACCAGGGCCACCGACGACGCCCGTGCCTCCATCTCCACCGCGCGCTGTCAATGCCGCGCCGCCGCCGTTCACCCGTGCGCAGGCGGTTGCCGGCAAGGCCGCCTACGACGCCTCGTGCGCGGTGTGTCACGGCACCACGCTGGTCAATGGCGCCTACGGGACGCCGCTCTCCGGCCCGTACTTCCGGCAGCAGTGGAGCGGCAGGACGGTTGCCGATCTGTTCGAGAAGACGCGGACGACGATGCCGCCGACCGGCGCGGGGACGCTACCTGCGGCGACGTACGCGGCGATCGTGGCGTACGTGCTCGAGGTCAACGGCGACGTGGCGGGGGATGCTGAGCTGCCTGTCGACGCGGCGCGGATGCAGCAGTGGACCGTGCCGTGAGTGGCGGTGCGGGATTGATGTCATCGCCCAGGCTCAGATGCCGAGGCCGAGCGCGGGGACGCCGCCCCGGCGGCCTTCCACCGTGGCCCGCTGAAAGCCCCTAACGCTGTGGCAGGAGAGCCAGCGCGTGCGGTCGCGGCCGCATGCCCCCCGCGGTAGTGCGGGGTAGTGACGTCGGGGTCGCTGCTGGTCGAGCCCGTAGCCAAGGCCTGGCCCGCCGAAGCCTCGGCGACGGCGGCAACTCGATGCCGTAGTCGGGGAAGTGCACGCGGTCGTCGAGCCACGGCAGGTCGTGTCGGTTCGCCCACTCGTGCGCCTCTTTGCGTGAGCGGACCGGCCGGCCATCACTCTGCAGGTCGCCGCGATTGGGCTCCTGCAGGAACTGCTGATACTAGCGCTTCAGCTCGTGGTCGAGCACCACGCGCGTGACGCGTCCGCCGTCCGCCCCGGTTGTCGCCGGCCTCGCCACTCACCTCGCGGCTTGTCCCGCCGAAGCCGCGCGCGGCGAAGGCGGATACTCCTGCATGTCGTGCGAGAGTTCCAGCGGGCGGCACAGACGAGCATGGAAGGCCTGCCGCGGCTCGTCGCCGCGCTCGAGGCGGTTAAGGTCTCTGGCTTGTTTCCTTCGGCGATCGGGTCAGGCAAGCCTGTTCGTATCGCAACGATGAGATGCTGTATCTCAAACGTGAGGCCCGTGGCGATGTCGACTGCGGCCGCCAAGATGGCGTCCTCACCGTAGGACGTGCGCACCAGGCCGACGATACACGAGACGAGTGCGTCTTCCGGGTCTGTCAGGTCGCACCCCTCAGCTTCCAGAAGTGCCCACCTGTGAGGCAACGTGTCGTCGATCCTTATGACTCGAATGGGCATCTCGGCAGCCCAGATGATGGTTCTGGATGAGGTGACTTGTCAAAGAGTCTCATCGACGTCGCAGCGGGTACGCGCGCCATGACGGTCCGCCGCGGCTGACGAGTAAGAGTGTAGTGACACGTCAGCACCTTGAAACAATCTGGAGACTCTGTGCACGAGAACGCCCGTCTACAGCGCCCAGAGGCGAAAGGTTGGCCTCGTAAACCTTCGAATACACGAGAACACACAAGACAGTATTCGCTAACGATTCGGCCTCTGGACCCGGTTAGCGGGGTCGAGCTCGAGCATTCGGCCAGTTGAGACGCCCTTCCCTCTGGAAGACTCGAAGCTCGCTCGCCTTGGCGCTTCTGGCCGGGCTCACACTGCGCGTAGCGCGCCGCATGATGCACTGCGAAGCCGACGCCATCGCACCACGCGGCCGTCGCCCTAGTCGATGATCCTCATGTCGCCTTCGGCTTCCATCCTTGCGAGTGCGGCCTTCATCTCCTCGAGGCGCTCGGGCGGGTGAGGCGTCCAGTCCATGACCTCGCCGACAATCCTGAGCGGCGCGCGCGAGCGGTACGACCTCGTGGGATTGCCAGGGAATCGCTTGTCGGTGAGGTTGGGATCGTCCTCGAACGCGCCGGTCGGCTCGACGACATAGATGCGCTCCGGGCCATCGCCCCTGGCCAGCTCGCAGCCCCAGATCGCCGCGTCGAGCGTGCCGGAGAAGTAGATCCAGGAGAGCTTCTGCTGCTGATAGTTGGAGGCGAATCCGGGCGCCAGCAGGTCGCCCACCTGTAAATGGGCACGCGTGCCGTGGTAGTAGGGCGGAGTGGCGTCCTTGGCATACGTCATGCGGTTGGGTTCCTCGGATTGCTGCGCGGCAAGGGGCCGAGAGGAATCGCGTCGAGCTCGGCCATGGTCCCCCGAGCGATGCAGTGCAGTCTACCGAAGTCGCGCGCTCACACTCACCATCCAGACGTGCCAGGGTCGCCCTTGAACGGCCCCACGACATCTGGTGTGACCCAGCCGCCGTAGAAGCCACCCGCCTGCGCCCGAACCCGCACTCCCCCCACGTAGCACGCGATCCGCCCCGGGTAGAACGACAGATACCCGCGGATGGCGGAGAACGCCGGCGGCGGGTCGTCGTACGCCCAGCCCACCGCCTCGCGCACGACCGGCGCGCCGCGCCCGCTCCAGTAGCGCGCCGTGCCCTTCCACTCGCACCCGGACGCACCCGCCGCTGGCTGCAGGTACTCGGTCGCCACGTCAGCGGAGGGGATGTACACGGTAGGCGGGCTCGCCGTCTCGAGCACGCGCAGCGCGCGGCGTGTCCGGGCCACGTCCACGTCGCCCACCCGGACGATGACCTCCCGGGGCTCGGGCTCGACGCGGGGAGGCCGCGGATAGTCCCAGACCGACTCCTGCCCCGGGAGCGGCTCCACGGCGAACGCCGGACGCGCCTGTCCGAAGTAACGCCAGCCTCCGAGGCCTCGGAGCGGCGACGTGCGCGAAGAATGATCGTCCACGTCCGAATGACGACGGAGCTGCCCCCGAAGGTTCGTGCGGGCCAGGGCCGGCGAGATAGCCGCTCGGCCAAGCGCGAACGTCTCCTACGCCGGTGCCGTCGCCACCCTGTCGTCCGGTTACAGTGGTCCCCATGGCCAGGCTCACCCTCGTAAAGGCGCCCGCCAAACGGGTCGTTCGTCGCGCACCCGCGTGGGCGCACCAGTTCCTCGCCGTCGTCGTCGAGAGCGAGCCGCTCATCTGGCGCCGCATCCAGGTGACGTCGAAGGCCACGTGGTGGGACCTGCACGTGGCGCTGCAGGACGCGTTCGCGTGGGAGGATCGGCACCTGCACGAGTTCGACCTCGGGCCGGACAACGGACGCGATCGCCTGCGGGTGGGCCTGCCGTACGAGGACGACGCCACCTTGCCCGGCTGGGAGCGGTCTCTGACCGGCGACTTCGACGCAGGCCTTCAGACGTGCATGTACCTGTACGACTTCGGCGACGACTGGCATGTGGCGCTGGCCTATGAAGGCCGCGTGCACCGAGACAGCTCGTACCGGTGGTCGCGGTGCGTGTCGGGCGCGTGCGCCGCGCCGCTCGAAGATTCGGGCGGCATCCACGGGTATTACGACATGGTCGCCGCACGCAGCGACCGCCGGCATCCCATGCACGAGGACGCCGTCGATTGGCTGCCGAAGGGATTCGATCCCTTACGCTTCGACGCGCGTAAGGTCCGCGAGAGCGACCCCAGGAGGCGACTGAAGGCAGTCCTGTCGGCCATGGACGACTGACAGCGCGAACCCTCGCGACGGCGCCGCTCGAGTATCCTGGCACGCACGTGCCGTCCCCCGACCGTCCCGACCTCGCCGCCGGACTCTACGAGCGCCTGATTACGACGGCCCTGAAGCGTCAGCTGGAGAGCCTGGCGACGGCCGGCGGCATTCGCGCCCAGACCGCGCCCCTCGATACCGCAGAAGCTGCGCGCACACTGGCGCAGCACGTCGAAGCGCTGGTCGCGCGTGCGCTGGAGGGACTGCCGCACGAACAGCGACAGGCGCGGCAGGCCGAACTCGTGAACCGCGTGGTCGCGATGCTGGCAGGCGAGGACACGACGCGAGGAACAGTCGATGAGGACGACGTGATCGTCGTCCCACCGGCACAGCTGCAGGCGGTTTGGCCCATCAGCGGCGATCCCGCGCGCGACCGCGTGCCGCCTAGACCCGAGATCCCGCTGTCGGCATCCGACCTGCTGGTGAACGCCCGCGGCGAGCCGGCCCTCGCTCACGCGCTCGCCAACGAGATCCCTTCTGCCGACAGCATCGACCTGCTCTGCGCGTTCGTCCGCTGGCACGGGCTGCGCGTGCTCGAAGCGCCGCTCGCCGCGCACTGCCGTGCCGGCAAGCCGCTGCGCGTCATCACCACCGTGTACACCGGGTCCACTGAGCGCAAAGCGCTCGACTGGCTCGTGAAGCTCGGCGCAGAGGTGAAGGTCAGCTACGACACGCAGTCCACGCGCCTGCACGCAAAAGCCTGGCTCTTTCGCCGCGAGACGGGTTACTCGACGGCCTACATCGGCTCGTCGAACCTGTCGAAGTCGGCGCTGCTCGACGGCGTCGAATGGAACGTCCGTCTGTCGCAGGTTGGCTCGCCCGACGTGCTCGAGAAGTTTGCCGCGACGTTCGAAGGGTACTGGGCCAGCGCGGAGTACGAGACCTACGCCGCCGAGGCGACGCAGGCAGTCCGTCTCGACCACGCTCTGACCTCAACCCGCGCCGACACCATGGACGCGCCGCTGGCGTTCCTCGACGTGACGCCCTGGCCGCACCAGACCGAGATCCTCGAGAAGCTCGACGCCGAGCGCCAGCGTCACCAGCGCTGGAAGAACCTCGTCGTGGCGGCGACAGGCACGGGCAAGACGATGGTCGCGGCGCTCGACTACAAGCGCCTGCGCGAACGGCGGACATTCGGCGCCGACCCACGGGTGCTCTTCGTGGCCCATCGCCAGGAGATTCTGAAGCAGAGCCTCGGGACGTTCCGGCAGGTGCTTCGCGACGGCCAGTTCGGCGAGCTGTACGTAGCCGGCGACGTCCCGCGTGACTGGCGGCAGGTCTTCGGTTCGGTGCAGTCGCTCTCGCGCCTGGACCTCGAACGACTTCCTCCCGACACGTTCGACGTCCTGATCGTGGACGAGTTCCACCGGGCAGGCGCGCCGACGTACACGCGCCTGCTCGGACACCTCAGGCCAAAGCTCCTGCTTGGCCTGACCGCAACTCCTGAGCGCACCGACAGCGAAGACATCCTCCATTACTTCGGCGGCCACATCGCCGCCGAGATGCGTCTGTGGGATGCCCTCGAACGACAGCTCGTATGTCCGTTTCAGTACTTCGGCGTGCACGACGATGCTGACATCAGCAGCGTGAGGTGGACACGCGGCGGCTACGACGTCGGCGGCCTCGAGAAGGTGTACACGGGCAACGACGCGCGCGTGCGCATAGTGCTGCAGCAACTGGTCGCCAAGCATCGCGACGTGCATCGCATGCGTGGGCTCGGGTTCTGCGTGAGCGTGGCGCATGCCGAGTACATGGCGCGGCGGTTCAGCGAAGCCGGTCTGCCATCCCTCGCCGTGTCGGCCGACACTGCCAACGACGACCGTGCTGAAGCGATCCAGCGCCTGGGCGCCGGCGACGTGCGGGCGCTGTTCACTGTCGACCTCTTCAACGAGGGCGTGGACATCCCCGAGGTGGATACGGTGCTGTTCCTCCGGCCCACCGAGAGTGCGCTCGTGTTCCTTCAGCAGCTCGGCCGCGGCCTCCGTCGCCACGAGTCGAAAGACTGCGTGACGGTCATTGATTTCATCGGCCAGGCGCACCAGAAGTTCAGGTTCGACCTGCGCTACCGTGCCATCACAGGCGCGACGCGTGTGGAGGTGGAGAAGCAGATCGAGCGCGGTTTCCCGTTCCTGCCGGCCGGCTGCTCGATGCAGCTCGATCGCGTCGCGACCGACATCGTGCTGCGGAACATCCGCCAGGCGCTGCCGTCGCGACGGCCGGCGATGGAGCGCGAACTGCGGCTGCTCCTCGCGTCGGAGGACTTCCGCGGGCGAGTGCCAACGTTGTCGGAGTTCCTGAGGGCGACCGGCCTGGAGATCGAAGACGTCTACAGGACTGGCTCTTGGTCGGGCCTCAAGCGAGCGTCGGGCGTGACCATGCCGACGTCAGGTCCTCTCGAGGAGAAGCTTGGAAGGGCGATACGCCGCCTACTCCATCTCGACGATCCGCTGCGGCTGTCGGCGTACCTGCGCGCCGTTGCGGCACCGCCTTCCGGCGACGTGCCTCTCTCCGACCGACGACTGCTGGCGGGCCTGCACCACACGCTCATGGCGGCGGACGCTGCGGCGCACACGCTCGAGGCGTCAATGGAGCGCCTTCATCAGCACCCCGCCATCACCGCGGAGCTGCTGGAATTGCTGCCCCTGCTCGACGAACGCTCCGAGCGGGTCACGTTCCCTCTGGACGAGGAGATGGGCTGGGCGCATCACGTCCCGCTTTCGGTGCACGCGAGACACTCGGCCGACGAGATTCTGACCGCGTTCGGCATGCTGGAAGTGGGTGGGAGCGTGTACAAGCAGAAGGGCGTGTTCCGCGACGAGCGCACCAACAGCGATTTCTTCCTGGTCACGCTCGAGAAGTCCGAGCGCGACTACTCGCCCTCGACGCTGTACAAGGACTACGCCATCTCGCCTGAGCTCTTTCACTGGGATTCCCAGGTCGGCACGTCGCAGCAGTCGGCGACGGGGCAGCGCTACATCCGCCACCGCGAGCGCGGCGGGCACATCCTGCTCTTCGTGCGGGAGCGACGCGAGCAGGACGGTCAGACGATGCCGTATACGTTCCTGGGGCCGGCGGGTTACGTGTCGCACAAGGGCGACCGGCCGATTGCGTTCGTGTGGCGACTGCGACGGCAGATGCCGGCGGCACTGTTCAGGGATGCCAAGGTCGTGGCTGGGTAAGGTCGGGACTGGGATCTGAGGGAGATTGCCAAACGATTCTGGCGCAGAGCAGCACCATGGTTGATCTCGCAAGTGTGAATGCAACGGTCGGTCCCTCCGTGCTGAAGGTAGGCCAGATGGCGGACCTATACCTCAGGCGGAATGCTGGGGCGTACTCCGACCCTGACCTGCAAGCGATCCGAGAGTCTGTGGCGTCGCTCCAGTGGAAGATGCAGAGCTCCGCCTACCATCTCGAATGGCTGTGGGCACATAGCCTGCGATGTCGCTACGACATCCTCGACCTCCTCGACACCAACGTGAGGGCCGAGTGGACGGATGACCAGCGCTTTCAGGCTGCTGCTCATCTGGAGGCGTACATCTTCCAGGCACGCGCGTACCTGGACTTCTACTTCCACCTCGTCTGCCGGGTTTGCTCCTGTCCTGAAGTGCCGCACATGATGTCGACGCGACAGTTCCACACCACTCTCCGGCGGGCACCGGCCGCGCACAAGGCGCGAGCGAATGCAATTCATACGTATGTTAACGATCAGGTGCTGGCACCTGGGCGGTGGGGGGCCCTGATGCGCAGCCTGCGTGACAGGATTGCTCACGCTGACCGGCTGAAGCCGAGTCGGGCCAGCACAGAGTCGGTCGGCGTTGTCCTCCTTGACTGGCCCACTATTCGTGGTCTCACGTTCGAGAGACTCGCGCAAGACTTCGACAACGGCAGGTTTGAACTCCTCAGAGAGACCTCGCCCATTCTCTTCGAACTGCCTTGGCTGTCAGGTGAGTTGCAGGCCAATGCGTGGGAACCCGAAACGGAGTAGTCACGTGGGGCGGCCGGGTGCCGGTAGCCCGCACCGGTTGTCGGTGCCGGCCCGGAGGCCGCGAAGACGAGAGCGTCGACATGCGAGAGTGGTGGCTCGTACACGTGATTCGTCGCAGCCGTCCGCATGACTCACACTGCCCTGGAGGCTTGAAGTCTCAGTGGAGATGTTTGACGGCGGCTAGATTATCAGACAAAATGTCTGACATCATGACTGCTTCCGTCTCGGTGCGCGAGCTGCAGCAGAACCTCAAGTCGGTCCTGGAACGGGTCGAACGGGGCGAGACTGTCGAAGTGACGAAACACCGCCGCCTCGTCGCAAGACTGCTGCCTCCCGAGCCAACCCAACAGCCGAGCCCCTGGCCTGATCTGGAAGCGCGGACACGCGAGATCTTCGGCCGGGGGCGAGTGTCGGTGCCCGGCTCCGCCGCTGTCATCGACGGTCGGGGCGACCGATGACGGTCTATGTCGATTCGAGCGCGCTCGTCCCGATCTACGTGCCGGAGGACTTCTCAGCAGCAGCACGCGCCGCGGTCCGTGCGGCCGGGCAGGTGCCCTTCACGGCGCTTCACGAGCTAGAGGTGACGAACGCCTTCGAGCTGCTGGTCGGCCGAGGGGTGATGACACCCGACGAGAGCCGCGGCGTTCACGCACAGGTGCGGGCCGACGTTCACGAACACCGCCTGCGCAGGCTCGTGCTGGATTACGACCGCGTGTTCGCGGACGCAGAGCTGCTCTCACGAACGTACACGGCTCGGCACCTGACGCGCAGCCTCGACCTTCTGCATGTGGCGGCGGCACGGACAGCGTTGTGTGCCACCTTCGTCTCGGCCGATGCTCGCCAACTCGCGGTGGCCCGGGCGTCGGGGCTGACGATAGTCGACATCAGGCGACCACGCCGTCAGCAGGGGTAGGCGAGCAGGGCGCCCGCCCTGACAGCAGCCCCTGAACCTTCCGCCGCAGATCTCACCCGCATCTCACGCAACCCTCACCTCCCGCTGACCACTTTCAGCCACAGCGGCCGTATCGTCCTCGAGACGCCGCCGCCCCGCCAACCCATCCGGGGTCGGCCGCTTACCCGCCGTCGGACGAACGCCGACATGCACGTACACGCACCCGACGCACAATCGTCCATGGCCCTGCGAATCTCCCAGGTCTCGAAGCGCTACCCGAACGGCGTCCAGGCCCTCCACGACGTCACGCTCACCATCCCGCCAGGGAAGTACGGCCTGCTCGGCCCGAACGGCGCCGGCAAGTCGACGCTCATGCGCATCCTGGCGACGCTGCAG
>JAEZDP010000248.1 GCA_023418055.1 Acidobacteriota bacterium | reverse complement strand
CGGGAACTCCACTCGCTGCGGCGCGATCGCGAGCGCGACGAACGCGACCGCGACGAGCGTCAGCGCGAGCTGACCGCCCTGAACCAGCGCGAGGTGGCCATGCGTCGGCTCGATGCGGGGTCGCGCTTCAACATCTGGTACGACGACAAGCGGCTGGAGCAATGGGCGCCGACCCCCGACGAACTGATGTTCACCGTGGCGCGCTACGTCGCCTTCACGGACGAGGCCGACGGGCCGCGTCCGACGGCAGGCCCCTTGGGTGGGCCCACCACTGCGGCGCCCGGCCTTCGCCGGGGAATGTCGGGGGAAGAGGTGCGCGACATGCTGGGCGCGCCAACGCGACGGCGTGAGTCCACGCAGGGCGAACTGGTAGCCCTCGTCGAGACGTGGGAAGACCTCGAGGCGACCACCGAGGTGACCTTCGTCGGCGGAGTCGTCGTCAAGTTCTCGACGACGTCGAAATGAGCGACAGGCTCAGAACATGCCGAGCGCCATCCTGGCCGTCTCGGACATCATGTCCTTCGTCCACGGCGGTTCCCAGACGACGTCCACCCATGCATCGGTGACGCCGGGGACTGCGCGCGTCTTGAAGCGCGCCTCGCTCGGCAGCTGCTGCGCCGACGGGCACGCCGGCGACGTGAGCGTCATCGTCACCGTCACGCGGCCCTCCGCATCGGAGACGATGTCGTAGATGAGCCCCAGCTCGTAGATGTTGACCGGGATTTCCGGGTCGTAGATCGTGCTGATCGCCTCGACGACGCCAGGCTTGAGCGCGTCGGTGCGTGCCTGGTCCTTCTCGCCGAATCCCGGGCCGGTGGATGGCGAGGCCGGCGGCGCCACAAGCGCGCCGACGTCGAGGCCGTGGCGTGCCGTGTCCGGAGTGTCGTCGGGCCGAGGCACATCGGGCGCGTCCCACACCATGGAGGCGAGCGGATGCTCGGCTGCGGCCTGCGGCGCCTGGGGTTCGGGTGGCGCCTCGGGGGTCGACCCCGTGGGGTCGGGGCGTGTCGACGAGGGTTGCTGCTCCTGCGACTTGCCCTTCAGAAACGAAAACATCGGGTCACTCTCCCGTCAGCGCGTCTTCGAGCGCGTGCCACGCGAGCGTGGCGCACTTGACCCTAGAAGGGTAGTCGCGGACGCCCGTCAATACCGCCAGCTTCCCGAGGTCCTCGTCGGGTACGTCGCGCCGGCCCGTGACCGCGTCGTGGAAGGAAGCAAACAGCCGGTGAAAGTCGGCCGTGGCCATGCCGCGCACTTCGTCGGTCATGAGCGAGGCCGACGCTTTCGAGATGGCACAGCCCGTGCCCGTGAAGGCGACCTGCGAGATGCATCCCGTGGCGTCGAGGACGACATAGACCGAGACACGGTCGCCACAGAGCGGGTTGTGCCCGTCTGCGCGGCGTGCGGCGTCAATCGCCCCGAAGTTCCTCGGCCGCTTGTTGTGGTCGAGGATGACCTCCTGATACAGCTCTCGCAGGTCTGACATGGTGCAGGTCGCCGGGCCTACCCGACGATGAGCTGCCCCTTCATGCCGCCCTGGAAGTGTGCCGGGAACGTGCAGATGAAGGGATAGGTCCCGGCTTCCTTGGGCGCGGTGAAGGTCACTTCGACCGTCTCGTTGCCCCCGGCCAGGCCCGTGAAGGCCAGGATGTCGCCCTTCATGGCGGCGGGAATGTAGTCGGTGGTGCGCGCACGGGCCGCGGCCTGTGCAAACGCGTTGACGTCGGTCTTGGGCGACAGGAGCACGAAGTTGTGGGCCATGGCGGCCTTGGGCATCATGCTCTTCACCTGCAGCACCACCCGGATGGTCTCACCGGGCTTGGCCCGCAACGTGGCCGGCTGGAACTTCAGCGTGTCGAGGCCCTGGATCTCGATGGTGCGCGCTGCACCGGCCTTCTTCGCCGCCGCCTTGGGCTGGGCTGCCTTGGGCTGCGCCGCCTTGGCGGGCGCCTTCGGCGCTTGCGCCTGCATGTAAGCCGGCAGTGCCAGCGTTATCGCCGTCGCGACGACGGCGCACGAATACATCACGCGGTTGGACATGGGTGTTGCTCCTCGTGTGAGGGTTGGCGTGTCGCGACAGCCGCGAGCGCCGGCGCCTCGAGCAGTGATATCAAGCCGGGCAGCGGAAGAAGGTCGGACTGCCCCTCCACCATTGAACACCATTGTGACGACAACTGCACGCCCACGGCTCGGACGACCCGGAGGGGTCACGCCACCTCGACGGATGCGGTGTCTCGCTCAACGGAAGAAGGCCTGCACCTGACGGACGCCGTCGATGAGCGCGTCGATGTCGTCGGCGCCGTTGTAGAGACCGAACGACGCGCGCGCGGTTGCCGACACGCCGAAGTGGTCCATCACGGGCTGCGCACAGTGCTGTCCCGTGCGGATGGCGATGCCTTCACGGTCGAGCACGGTGCCGATGTCGTGCGGATGCACGCCGTCGATGACAAACGACACCGCGCCCGCGCGCTCGGTCGCCGTGCCGATCAGGCGCACGCCGGGCAGCGACGACAGCCCGTCGGTTGCCCGCGCGAGCAGCGCCGCGTCGTGCACCGCCACATCGCGCATGTCGAAGCGCGACAGGAAGTCGAGCGCGGCTCCGAAGCCCACGACACCGGCGATGTTCGGCGTGCCGGCCTCGAAGCGGTTCGGCACGTCGGCAAACTCGGTGTGCGCGAAAGTGACCGACGCGATCATGTCGCCGCCGCCCATCCACGGCGGCATCGACTCGAGGACGGGCAGCCGGCCGTACAACGCGCCGATGCCCGTGGGCCCGTACATCTTGTGGCCCGAGAAGGCGAAGAAGTCACAGCCGAGTGCCTGCACGTCCACCGGCATGTGCGCCACGCTCTGCGCGCCGTCGACCAGCGTCGCGATGCCGCGGGCACGTGCCAGTGCCACCATCTCGGCCACGGGGTTGACGGTGCCGAGCGCATTGGACACGTGAATGATCGACACGAGCCTCGTGCGCGGGCCGAGCAGCGCCTCGTAGGCGTCGAGATCGAGCACGCCGCGGCCGTCCATCGGGATGACGTCCAGCTCGGCGCCCGTCGCCCTGCAGACCATCTGCCACGGCACGATGTTGGAGTGGTGCTCCATCTCGGAGACGACGATCCGGTCGCCCGGCGCGAGGCGGGGCTGCGCATAACTCCACGCCACGAGGTTGATGGCCTCGGTGGTGCCGCGCGTGAAGACGATCTCGCGCGCGTCGGCCGCGCCGACGAACCGCTGCACCTTGCGTCGTGCCTCGTCGTACAGCCGTGTCGCGCGCTCGCTCAAGAGGTGCGTGGCGCGGTGGATGTTGGCGTTGTCGTGCGAGTAGAAGTGCGTGAGCGCCTCGATGACCTCGCGCGGCTTCTGGGTGGTGTTCGCGCTGTCGAGATACACCAGCCGCTTGCCGTGCACCTGTTGCGCAAGGATCGGAAACGCTGCACGAATCGACGACAGGTCGTGGGTCATGCCTCCTGCCGGTCCCTAGCTGTCCCGTATCGGCAGTCGGGCCAACAGCACCTGCTCGAGGGCACGCCGCACCGAGTCGATGCGGATGCGGTCGACGATGTCTTCGGCAAACGCATGCACGAGCAACGCGCGCGCGTCGTCTTTGGCGATGCCGCGTGCGCGCAGGTAGAACAGGGCCTCGGCCGACAACTGGCCGACGGTCGCGCCGTGGGTGCACTTCACATCGTCGGCGTAGATCTCGAGCTGCGGCTTCGTGTCGATCGTGGCGTCGTCTGACAGCAGCAGCACCTGGTTGGTCTGCTTGGCGTCTGTCTTCTGCGCGTCCTCACGGACGAAGATCTTGCCGTTGAAGACACCGCGACCGGCATCGTCGAGCACGCCCTTGTAGATCTCGTAGCTGTGGCAGTGCGGCTTGGCGTGATCAATCGCGGTGTGGTTGTCCACGAGGCGGTCGCCGTCGACAAGGTAGAGGCCGTTGACCGTGCACTCGATGCCTTCGCCCGCGAGTTCGGCGTTGACGTCGTTGCGCGTCAGGCGGCCGCCGAGGGTGATGTTGTGCGTCGCGACGTCGGCCGTTCGCGACAGATGCAGGTGCATGCTGGCGATGTGGTGCGCCTGGTTGCTCTCGCGCTGCACCTTGTAGTGGTCGACGTAACCACCCTCGTCGACCAGCACCTCGGTCACCGCGTTCACGAAGTAGGGCGTGCCCACTTCACCGGCAAAGGTCTCGACCAGCGACACGCGGGCGTGACGTCCCGCGACCACCAGCGTGCGGGGATGTGACGCGCCAGCACCGGTGGAGTAGTACAGCACGTGCACGGGCGTCGCGACCTCGACGTCAGCGTCGACGATGAGCACGGCGCCGTCGGTGTTCCAGGCCTCGTTGAGCGCGGTGAACCCGCGCTGGCGGAACTGCACCGCGCGCCCGAAATGCGGCTCGACCAGCGACGGCGACGACTCGACCAGGGCCGCCAGCGACGTCAGCCGCACGCCGGGCGGCAGATCACGTGTGCGCGACAACGCCGGCACGTAGCGGCCGTTGACGAAAACGAGCTGCGGCCCCTCGAACCCCTGAAAGAGGAACTGGTCCACGTCCCCTGGCGCGACCTGCACGTGCGGCGCCAGCGGGTAGTTGGCATCGACCAGCGACGTCACGGGCGTATAGAGCCACTCTTCGTCGCGGGTGTTGGGCAGGCCTTCACGGCGAAACCGTTCCAGGGCCTCCTCACGGATGCTGCGGCGCCAGGACGGCTCGGACTGCCGTCCGACGAGGAAGTCGTCGATGCCTGCAAGCAGGGTGTCCTGCATGTCGATGGTCGTCATGGCGTCTTATACCGTGGCGCCCGCCGCGGTCGGTTCGATCCAGCTGTAGCCCCGGGCCTCGAGCTCCAGCGCGAGTTCCTTGCCGCCGCTCTTGATGATGCGGCCCTCGGCCAGCACGTGCACGAAGTCGGGGACGATGTAGTTGAGCAGCCGCTGATAGTGGGTGACGACGACGATGGC
>JAEZDP010000162.1 GCA_023418055.1 Acidobacteriota bacterium | reverse complement strand
TCGCCTCGAAGGGAATCTTCATCGCGCCGTACCACACACGCGTCGCTTCGTCGATGTGGGCGGCGACCTCGAAGCCCGAGTCCCAGGCCATGCCGGGCTGGCCCTGCGGGTCTGCGCGATCGATGTCGAGATCGACCCACTCGCCGCGCGGCGACACCTGAAACTCCTTGTAGCGCGTGATCGTGCGCTCGTCCCAGCCGATGAAGGCCTCGGCCACGTCCCAGTTCCAGAGGCGCGGCGTCTCGGCCGACAGGTCGGTCTCGGGCTTCAGGTGCAACTGGTCGTACGGGCACGTGTAGTGCAGGTACAGATGTCGGTCCGTCCACGTCGCGCGGATCTCGGTTGGACGACCTGGCACCGCGGCGCCGAGGAAGTCGCGATCGGCGATGACGGGCGCTGCATCCGCCCACAAGGCATTGGCGGGATCTGCGGTCAGGTCAGGGTCGCCTGCCACCCGCAGCGCCACGAGGACATCGTCGCGCTCGGCGGCGGCCGAGGCCACGGGCGTGGCGCTTGGCGCGCTGCCACGCGCGGCACAGCCCGAGAGAGCCAGCACGGCGAGGCAGGCACCGAGCGCGCGCGCGAGCGGTCTCATCGTGCGCCCGTGTCCGGCACCGGCTGCCGCTCCCACGGCGTGTGCGAGCGGCCGTTCAGGTCCCACACCACCTGTCCGCCCTTCACCGTGAGCTCGCACTTGAGCTTCTTGTCGCCGGTCATGCGAAAGCCGCCGCTGTCGATGAAGCCGAACTCACCGGTGCGGAGCGCCAGGACGGCCACATCTGCTTCGGCGCCCACGCCCAGGTGTCCGAGTTCCGGCCGTTTGATGATGGACGCGGCGGTGGCGGTGTTGGCGCGGATCACGTCGGCCAGCGGCATGCCGAGCACAAGCATCTTGGACATCGTGTTGAGGATGTCCTTCATGCCCGCGTTCATGCTGCCGGTGTGCAGGTCGGTGCTGATGACGTCGGGGAAGAACCCCTGCTGCGTCGCCGGCACCGCCTGGCGGAACAGGAAGCTGCCGCCGCCGTGGCCGACGTCGAAGATCACGCCGCGCTTGCGCGCCGCCAGCACGAACGGCTCGACCTGCCCCTTGGGGTTGACGATCGGGTCGCGGTCGCTCACGTGCGCATACATGTGCGTGAGGATGTCGCCGGGCCGCAGGTGCGTGTTGAGCAGCGTGTCGAGCGACTGCGGCGGGTTGCTGCGGCCGAAGTCCACCATCACCGGCACGTCGGCGCGGCGCCCCGCCTCGACCGCACGGGTCACCGGCTCCCACTCGGCGCCGACGTAATGAGCCAGCTTGATGCCCACCACGATGTCGCGGTTGGCCATGATGCGCTGCGCGGTGAGCTTGGGGTCCATGTCCGACAGGTCCTGCTCCCAGGGCTCGCCCCGCATCCCGTTGCCGACGATGTTCATGAACGTCAGCACGCGGGTACGCGACCGATCGACGATCTGCGAACGGAACTGCGCCAGGTTGCGCCAGCCAGGCCCTCCCACGTCCACCAGCGTGGTCTGTCCGCTGCGGAAGGAGTGGGTGTCGGCCGGCACGGCGACGTCGCCGTCGCTCAGATAGCGGTCGGGCGTCGTGCCCACGAACACATGGGCGTGGAGGTCGATGATGCCGGGCACGACGTGCAGCCCCGTGACATCGGCCACACGAGCGGCGAGCGCCGGGTCGATGTTGGCCGCGACGGCTGCCACCTTCCCGTCGGCGATCGCGACGTCCATCACCGCGTCCACGCCGTTCTTCGGGTCGAGCACGCGACCGCCCTTGAGCAGCAGGCCGTAGCGTACGGTGCCCCCGCCCTGGGCGGGCACGATCACTTCCTGGGCCGCCGCCGCGTGCGTGAGGGCGAACACCGCGACCAGCGTCAGTCCAAGGCGCCTCATCGCGTGGCCTCCGACCAGAGCGGACGCGAGCGTCCATTGAGATCCCACACCACCTGCCCGCCCTTCACCGTCAATTCGCATTCGAACTTCCTCGTGCCGGCCATCTGGCCGCCCCCGCTGTCCACGAACCCGAAGTTCCCTTCCCTCACGGCGAGCACCGCGATGTCGGCTTCGGCGCCCACGCCGAGGTGCCCGAGTTCCGTGCGCTTGATCACCTCCGCCGCCCGTGAGGTGTTGGCCTTCACCACGTCCTGGAGGGGCATGCCGAGGTTGAGCAGCTTCGACATCACGTTGAGGATGTCCTTCATTCCCCCGTTCATACTGCCGATGTGCAGGTCCGTGCTGATGACGTCGGGAAAGAACCCCTGCCTGGTGGCAGGCACGGCCTGGCGGAAGAGAAAGCTGCCGCCTCCGTGGCCGACGTCGAAGATCACGCCACGCTTGCGGGCGGCCAGCACGAAGGCCTCCACCTGCCCGTCGGCGTTGACGATGGGCTGACGTCCACGGACGTGGGCGTACATGTGCGTGAAGATGTCGCCTGGACGCAGGTGCGTGTTGAGCAGCGCATCGAGTGACTGCGGCGGGTTGTTGCCGCCGAAGTCCACCATCACCGGGACGTCGGCACGGCGTCCGGCCTCGACGGCGCGGGTGACCGGATCCCACTCCGAGCCCGAGTAGTGCGCCACTTTCACGCCCACCACGTGCTCGCGGAACTGGCGGGCGCGCTGGGCGGTGAGCTTGGCGTCCATGTCGCCGAGGTCTTGCTCGATGGGGCCGCCCTTCATGCCGTGCCCGACGATGTTGAGAAACGAGAGCACCCGGGTGCGCGATCGGTCGATCACCTGTGCCTTGAACTGCGGAAACGTACGCCATCCCGCCCCGCCCACGTCCACCAGCGTCGTCTGCCCGCTGCGGAAGGAGTGGCTGTCCGGAGGCACCGAGCTGGGGCCGTTGCCGTACTGCGCGCCGGCTTCGGTGCCCCAGAACACGTGTGCGTGGATGTCGATGAGGCCAGGCGTGACATAGAGCCCGCGAGCGTCCACCACCCGGGCGGCGTCGCCCGCCGGGATGTCCGCTGCGACGGCGGCGATCTTGCCGTCGGCGACGGCGACGTCACGCACCGCGTCCAGGCCGTTGCGCGCGTCGATGACGTGCCCGCCCTTGATGAGCAGGCTGTACTTCGCGGGCTGTTGCGCGAGGGCGGCGTGGCTGCCGACGAGCAGCGTCACGACGATGGCCGATGTTCGGGCCAGCAGGTGTGCGATGTTCACGAAAGGCTCCCGGGGAGAGGTGCGATCTGCGTGTGCGCCGAGTTATAGCATGGCGGATGCCACGCTGGTAGGCGCGCCTCGCCGATGCGCGGCGTCTTCGCGACGCCGCGACGCAAGGCGGCAACACGGATATGATCCCGGGACACCTTCGAGGAGGAGTTCGCCATGTTCAGCCGCCTGTTCCCCATCGTCCTGCTCACCGCCCTCATCCTGCCGGGAACGGCCACCTCGCCAGGCGCCACCGAGCCGCAGGCGGCGGCGCTGGCACAGGCGTCCGCCGCGATGAGCCCCGAGCAGATCATCGAGGCGCTGCGGCGACCGGAGAACAGCACCGGGAACGTGGCCGACGGCGTGGAAGAGGTCACCGGGGGCCGTGGGTGGATGGCGTCGGACATGAAGCCCATCGCGGAGGGCAAGATCGTCGGCCGCGCGTGGACGGCCACCCTTCGACCCGTGCTCAAGAGCGACACGCGCGACTACCCCAATTACATGCTCCAGGTGCTCGACGAGGCGCCGGCCGGCAGCGTGCTCGTGTACGTCATGGAGGGCGGGCTCGAAATCGCCGCCATCGGCAACCTGATGGCCACCACGGCCAAGGTGCGCGGGCTCGAGGCCACGGTGATCGACGGCGCGGTCCGTGACGTCGAAGAGATCCGCCGGATCGGCCACAAGGTGTACTCGCGGCGTGTGAGCCCCGCCACCTCGGTGGGACGCATGGTGAGCGTCTCGATGCAGACGCCGGTGAAGTGCGCCGACATCATGGTGCATCCGGGCGACTACATCGTCGGCGACTCGGACGGCGTGGTGGTGGTGCCGCAGGCCGCGGCGGCGAAGGTGGTGGAAGTGCTGGCCACCTACAACGACAAGGAGTCGAAGATGGTGCCCATCATCGAGCGCGAGAAGTCGATGCGGAAGGCGCTGGAGATCTACGGGCGATACTGAGCGGTCTCGCGGTCTACAGTCGACGGTCCACGGTCTACAGTCTAAGGTCTACGGGTCTACGGTCCACGGGTCACGGCGTGCCCGCCGGGGCCTCGCGGAGGGCCTCACCCCGTCTACCGCCTGTCAGCGTCGGCCGACGGGGCTGGCCGCGCCGGGGCTTCGGCGGAGGCGGGGCGATTCGCCCACCACGACGCGAGCATCGCGCCCGTCATGTTCATCCAGGGCCCGAAGACGGCCGGCGGGATGGCGGCCAGCGGGCTCTTCAGCACGCTGATCGCAAGGCCGGAGGCCATGCCGGCGTTCTGCAGCCCCACCTCGATGGCCACCGTTCGCGACTCGACTTCGGTCAGGCGCAGCCAGCGCGCGCCCCAATAGCCGAGCAGATATCCGGCGCCGTTGTGGAGGGCCGCCGCTGCGATGATCGCCACGACGAAGCTGCCAGCGAGCAACTGGTCGCGCGAAATGGAGGTGATGATGGCGATGATGAAGCAGATGGCCACCATCGACACCACGGGCAGCGCCTTCATGATGGCCGTCGACAGCGCCGAGGCCGCGGGCACCGTGCGCCCGAGCGTCTGCAGCACCCAGTTCACCACGAGGCCGGCCGCAATCGGCACGATGATCATCTGCAGGATGGAGATCATCATGCCCATGAACGGCACCTCGACGTAGGCCCCGGCCAGCAACTGCATCGCAAGCGGCGTCATCACGGGAGCCATCAGCGTCGAACACGCCGTCATCGTCACCGACAGGGCCACGCTGCCACCTGCCAGATAGGTCATGACGTTGGAGGCCACGCCGCCTGGCGAGGCGCCCACCAGGACCATGCCGGCCGCCACCTCGGGATCGCGCGCAAAGAGCGCCGCCGCCAGCGCGCCCAGGGTCGGCATGATCGTGAACTGCAGCACGATGCCGATGAGCACCGGACGCGGGAACGCCAGCACGCGCTTGAAGTCGCCGAGCGTCAGCTGGGTGCCCATGCCGAACATGATGATCTGGATGAGCGGGACGATGAGGCCGCCGAGCGCGTAGCCGTTCCACTCGCGGAACGCGAGGGGATAGAACATCGCGGCGGCAACGAACGCGGCTACCCACAGCGTGAAGGCGAAGCCGGCGAACCTGGTGCGGCGCACGGCCGTGGCCAGCGCCGCGAAGCCGGCAATGACGAGGATGGCGATGGCGTGATACACGGGTCAGTCCACGTACGCGACGCAGTCCACCTGCACCAGTTCGCCGGGACGGCCCATCAACTCGGCGCTGGTGCCGGTGTAGGAACGGGCCGGCGGAGGATCGGGGAAGTGTCCGAGATACCCCTCGTTGAGCAGGGCGAGGTTCTTCGGCGCGTCGGCGACGGTCATGTGCACCTTGAGCACGTTGGCCATCGACGAACCGGCACTCTCCAGAATCTCGCGCATCGTCGTCAGCGCGCTGGCAATCTGCACCTTCGCGTCACCGGGTTCCTTCCGGCGGTCGGGATACCAGCCGCCGATGCCCGACACGAACAGCAGATGGCCAGACCGGATGCACGCCGACAACAGCGGGTTGGGCGACTGCTGGCCGGGGCGGTGGACCACCGCCTTCTTCGGCGCCCATCCTGACACGGGCGCGCTCGGCGACTGCGCGCGTGCATCGGACTCGGCGTGTACCGGCCGTGCGGCGGCGCCCGCAAGTGTGGCCAGGCCGGCCGTGACGACGGCGCGGCGAGAGCGGCGCGACGGGTGTGGCGTCGAGGCGCGAGGCATGAGTGACACCGTCAGCGCACGAACTTGACGCAGACCGGCGCCCCCAGCGACAGCGTCTGCCCCGTGGGCGTCAGGTGGCCCGTCTGCTGGTCGATGCGGAACACGACCACCGTGTCGGACCGCTGGTTGCCGGCCAGCAGGAACTGCCCGGTAGGGTCGATGCCGAACCCTCGCGGAAAGCTGCCCTGCGTCGACTCGTTCTCGACGAACGTCAGCCGGCCCGTCTCCTGGTCGATGGCAAACACCGTGAGGCTGTCATGTCCGCGGTTGGAACCGTACAGGAACCGCCCCGAGGGGTGCACCTGCACTTCGGCGGTACTGTAGCCGTCCTGTGCGGCCTGCCCGGGAGGCAGCGTCGTGATGGTCTGCACTTCGGTGAGCGCACCGCTCGAGGGGTCGTGCCGGAAGGCCGTGACGGTGAGCAGCATCTCGTTGATGACGTAGCCGTACGGGCGTGTCGGGTGGAAGGCGAAGTGCCGGGGACCTGAGCCAGGCGCCACCGAGGCCTCGAGCCTGGGCCCGCCGGCCGTCGGCTCGACATCTCGCACGAGCGTGCCGGCGGCAGCATCGAGTCCGTGGATGTGGATCTTGTCGGTACCGAGGTCGGCGACATACGCAAAGCGGTTGCCCGGATCCACGTTGATCGAGTGCGCGTAGGGCTTGGTCTGCCTCTTCGGGTGCACGCTGGAGCCCGTGTACTGCACGACGGTCGCCGGTGCCTTCACGCTGCCGTCTTCCTGGATCGGCAGGGCGGCCGCGCTGCCGCCGCCGTAGTTGGCGACGAGCACGACCTTCCCCGAGGTGTCGGTGACGAGATGTGCGGGTCCCGGCCCCCCGGACGACTGCTGGTTCAGCGGCGTGAGCCGGCCGGATGACCGGTCGACCGCGAAGGCGCTGACCGCGCCGGTCGCCTGGCCCTCGAACTTCGGCACTTCGTTGGCGGCATAGACGAAGCGGCCCGTGGGATGGATGGCCAGGAAGCTCGGGCTTGGCGTTTCGGCAGCCAGTTGCGGCTCGGACACCCGGCCGCTCGACAGGTCCAGGCGCGAGACGTAGATCCCCTTGCTCTTCTCGTTGTTCGTGTAGGTGCCGAAGTACACGAGCACCTCGCCGGACGGCGCCGGCGTCTGGGCCGCGGCCACGCCGTCACCGGTGTGGCGCGTCACGGCAAAGGCGAGGGCCACGCCTGCGAGACCAAGAATCGCTGCGACTGCTGCACGTTGCATGCCTGTGTGTCCTGACTGTGATTGGGGGCAGCGGCTTCGGCGAGCCGCAGCCTCCCTGGGTCGTCCCCTTGGTTCCTTCGTTCCTTCGTTCCTTCTTTCCTTCGTTCCTTCGTTCCTTCTCTCCTACCCTCTATACACGTGGCGTCGCGCGGTCCACGTCGCGCTGCGGTACTCGCCCATGTCGAGCGTGCCCGTGATGGTATCGCCCGAGGCGTCGCCCGTGAAGCGGTAGATGAGCGAGTCGCCGGTCCGTTCGGTGATCCGGCTGGCGAGCGACACGCGACGGCCCTCGATCGTGCCCGTCACGTCGCGCGACAGGAAGTCGCCCTGATGGACGCCCTGCACCATCTGGCCCTCCTGCCGGAGGTGGAGCCGATGCTTGGAGGCGCCAGCCACGTACTGGATGTCCACGACCCACTGGCCCGACAGATCCGCGGCGGGCGCCGCCGGCGGAGATGCCGCTGGCAGCGTGTGCGTGGAAGAGAGCACTTCGTACACGCGGTCGGCCACGACGACCTCGTCGCCGGGCGTGAGCATCGACGTCGTGATGGAGATGCCTGTGTCGCCCGGGAGCGCCGTCCCTGCCCGACCGCCGCCGCCACCACCGGCGATCGCGATGCGGGGCTCGCCCTCGTAGAGCAGCGCGGTGGCCGTCTCACCGGTGAGCCCGCGTTCGGCCGCGGTCCAGCGGATGGTGACGCGCGGGCTTCTGTTCGACCGATCGACCTGCACGTCTCGCATGACGCTGGCGGTCACCCCGGGGATGGAGGACACGCGGCTGGCGATGTGGTCGCACCGCCGCACCCACTCGGCCCACTCGGCCTCGAAGTTGCCCTTGACCCACTCTTCGATGGCCACCACCATGCCGACGACCTCTTCGCGGCCGACCTTCATGGCTCGTGCGAAGCCGTGATGTGGGGCGCTGTGAATCCAGGCCGCCTGCACCAGGTCCTTGCGGCCGAGCAGCACGCCGGCACTTTGCGGCCCCCGCAGGATCTTGCCGCCGCTGTAGCCGACGAGGGTCGCGCCGCGCTGGAGGTGGACATTGGGCACCGTCAGCACCTCGGCCGCGGCATCGACCATGATCGGCACGCCGTGGGGCTTCGCGATGCGCGCGATGGCTTCGAGCGACATCGGGCCGCTTTCGTTCCGCGGGTTGGCAAACACATAGATCATCGCCGTCCGCGGTCCGATGGCCTTCTCGAGGTCCTCGGGGGTCTCGGCCTCGACGATGCGGACGCCGACGGCGCGGATGGCCGCGTCGTAGACGTTGCGCGAATGCGTCGGGATGATGACCTCGTCTTTCGCAAAGCCGCGCAGGTCGGGGATGCGGACGTGCAGGTCGGGGTTGCCGCCGGCGACACAGGCCGCTGTGGCGTGTGTCATGGCCGCGGCGCAGCCCGAGCTGACCATGCCCCACTCGGCCCCGGTCAGTTCGGCCAGTCGTGCGCCTGCCGCATCCATCAGCTCGTCGAGATGTGCGTAGTGCTGGTTGGCGAGCGACTTCGCCTCGCGCACGGCAGGGAGTTCGGTGGACCCGCCGATGATGGTCAGCGTGCCGCGGCCGTTGATGAGGGGCCGGACGCCGAGCCGCTCGTAGAGCGCGCGTCCTGCCGCGGGTGCCGCCGCCGCGCTGCCGGGCGAAGGCGCAGCGGCCTCGGGTGTGGCCACACCGCCGGAGCCGACTGCGGTCCCGACGCCGATGGCCGGCACGGCCTGCAGGAATTGCCGGCGACTGCGCCGGCGTACGTCACGCGTAGTGTGTTCGGACACGATTGTCTACCCATGCGGTCAGGCTCCGGGGCGGCTACTTACCCGCCCCGGCACCCGACGCTTACCTGTGACCGTAGCCCGCAGACCGTGGACCGTGGACCGTGGACCGTGGACTGCTTGCCCGTTAGAACAAGAACTTCGCCCCGAGCTCCATGCG
>JAEZDP010000201.1 GCA_023418055.1 Acidobacteriota bacterium | reverse complement strand
GATAGCCTCGCCCGCGAGGGTCCCCGAGCCGGTGCCCACCCACGACCGAGTCATCGAACCGATCCTCCGCGACCTGGCCGCTCGCCCGGACGGGGCACTGGCGCGAGACGTCTACGATGCCGCTGCTGATGTCCTGTCACTCTCGGACGCCGATCGCGCGGAGTTGCTACCCAGCGGTGCGCAGGCTGTCTACAAGAACCGCGCCGGGTGGGCCCACGATCGCCTGAAGCGCGCGGGCTACTCACAGAGCCTTCGCAGAGGGTACTGGCGCCTGACCGACGCGGGGACCGCCTATGCCCTGAGCCACCCCGCGCCCCTGCCAGACACCCTGGTCGAGCAGCTCGCCGCTGGCAACATGTCCGTTCGCCTGCGTGCGGCCATCGGTGGGGCTGGCGAACTCGTCGCCCCCGATGACACCGTGGCGGAGGTCAACGGAAAGACCAGTCCGGACGACCGGCTCGAACAGGCGCTCGGCGAACTTCGTCAGTCTGTCGCCACTGAACTGCTCGATGAGTTGTCGCGGGTGTCTCCGCAGTTCTTCGAGACCATCGTGCTGGATCTGCTGCACCGCATGGGCTATGGCGCCAGCAGAGACGACTTGCAGCGTGTGGGGGGTGTCGGAGATGGAGGTATCGATGGGGTCATCTCTCTCGACAAACTTGGTCTCGAGAAGGTGTACGTCCAGGCCAAACGCTGGCAAGGCGTCGTCGGACGTCCAGACGTACAGGGTTTCTACGGCGCACTCGCAGGACAGCGGGCGAACAAGGGAGTGTTCATCACCACCTCCAGCTTCACGCCGCAGGCCCTGGACTTCGCGAAGTCGGTAGAGCGAATGGTCCTCATCGACGGCACGCGGCTGGCAGGGCTGATGATCGACCATGAGGTTGGCGTGCAACTTCGGGCGGTACGGGTGCCGAAGCTGGATAGCGACTACTTCGAGTAGCGGACCGCTGGCGAGCGTTCCGTGATCCTGACACCGCATCCTCCGCGTCTCCGCGTGAGCCCTTCCTCCGCGCCCTCCGCGTGAGACCCGACTCCGCGGCCTCCGCGTGACGTTAACGCACGCCCCTCCCACACGTCCTCCATGCCAGACCCACAACGGAGGTGACCTTGACGCCCGCTCGACAGATCGTCCTCATGTCCACCGTCGTCCTGACCAGCGCGGCCAGCGCCGTGGTGCTGGTGGACCGCCTGGCGGCCTCGCCGAGCGTACCGGCGGCCACGCACGCAGTGCTCCGTCCGACCGCTGCGATGGCGGCCAGCCGCGCGGCGCACACCGCGACGCCGTTGCCCGATGGACGGGTGCTGGTGGCTGGCGGCTTCCTGGACCGGGGGTCGCCGGTAGGTGCCGAGATCTATGACCCCAGGACCTCGAACTTCACCGCCTCGGTGCCCATGATCGACACACGGCACAGCCACACCGCGACCAACCTCGCTGACGGCCGGGTCCTCATCGTCGGCGGCTACGGAGCCGGGACCAGGACGCTGGCCTCCGCCGAACTGTTCGACCCGCAGACGGGCACGTTCCGCCGCACGGGCCCGCTCGGCGCGGCCCGGGCGGATCACGTGGCGATCCGGCTCGGGAACGGGAAGGTCCTCGTTGCGGGTGGACTGGGTCCGGGATGGACGTTCCTGTCGAGCGCCGAACTCTACGATCCGGCGTCGGGAACGTTCACTCCGACCGGGGCGATGGCCGTCGCCCGCGAGAGCCATACGGCGGTAGCGCTCGACGACGGGCGGGTGCTTGTCGTGGGAGGGCACGTGGGGAGACGCGCGAACATGGTGCTGCATGCCTCGGCGGAGGTGTACGACCCGGCGACGGGTTCATTCACCGCCGTGGGGCGCATGGGCCTGCGCCGCCACAAACACGACGCCGTCCGCTTACGTGATGGCCGCGTGCTGGTGACGGGAGGCGCTGACGAGCGTGACGGTGACGGCGTCTACGACTCGACCGAACTGTTCGACCCGCGCACTGGCACGTTCACGCCAGGGCCACGCCTCCTGCGCCCCCGGTACAAACATGCCCGCACCTCCCTGCTGCTGCCGGATGGCCGTGTGCTCCTGGCGGGTGGCGCCGCAGAGGCCGAGCTCTTCGACCCCGCCGCCAACCGCTTCGCCCTCGTCGCCGGCGACGCGCGCATGGCCGGCCTCTTCGCCGCAACGGCGCCGCTGCCGGCGGGCGGTGTCCTCATCACCGGAGGCTACGGCCGGGGGCAAGGCCCTGGCGCTGCGGCCTGGATCTTCGAGCCCTGAGACCGGTCGGCGCGGCTGGCGTATGGCGTGAGGCGTACGGCGTGAGGCGTATGGCGTATGGCGTATGGCGTTGAATGCTACGATGCGGCGTCCAGAACCAGCCCGGCCGTTGTCGGCCCTGGCGTCATCACCCTCGAGACCACGTCGATGAACACTCGTGCGCTGACCCTGCTGTGCTCGCTCACCCTCGCGGCGTCCTGCTCCGGAGCAGCCGCCCCGCCCACGTCCGCGGGCGAGACTGCTGGCGGGTCGCCAGCCGCGGTCACGCAGACCGAGGCACCAGCGGCGGCGGCAGCCTTTGTGGAGGGACGCGACTACACCATTCTGGAGCGCGCGCGGTTCATGGACGAGGCGGGCTTCGAGCGCCCGGCCGAGGCCTTCAGCGTCCTGCTCCCACGAGGCTGGCGGCATGAAGGCGGGATCGTGTGGAAGGGCCTCCAGGAGTGCCGCAGCGAGACGGTGAGCGCCCGATGGGGCGTGAGTTCTCCGGATGGGGCCATTCGCTTCCAGTCGTTGCCCATCCATGGCTGGGGGTGGACGTCCGACCCGATGATGCTGCAGCACATGCAGGCCATGCAGCAGCAGGGCGGCTGCGAGGTGGGTGGCCCCATCGACGCCACGCAGTACATGCGTGAGGTGTTCGCGGCGCGCGAACTGCAGGGCGCGACGATCGTCGAGGTGCGCGCGAACGAGGCCGCGACGCGTGAGCTTCAGGACCAGGCCTCGCGCAACATGGCCACACTGCGGCAATACAGCGGCGGGGGGCAGGTGAACGTGCAGTCGGACGCCGTCGTCGCGCGACTGCGGTGGGACGACGGGACGGAGGGCATCGCGCTCGTCTCGGTGTTCAACGTCATCACGGACATGCCCAACCAGTTCACCGGTCAGGTGCAGCGGGTCACCAACAGCAACGCGTCGGAGCGAAGCTACATCCGCTTTCCTGCCGAGCGCCGCGCGGAAGCCGAAGCCCTGCTCGCGAACCTGAAGTCGAGCTATCGCACCAACCCGCAGTGGAAGGAGGCGATCGAGGGCTACTTCGTGCGCATGCGCCAGCAGCAGGACGCGATCCACCACCAGCGCATGGCGGCCATCGCGGAGCAGACGGCGGCCAATGCCCGGGCGCACGCGTCGCGCATGGCCGACATCCAGCGCCAGGGCGAGGCCAACACCGCGCGCTTCAACCAGCGTATGGC
>JAEZDP010000007.1 GCA_023418055.1 Acidobacteriota bacterium | reverse complement strand
CACCATCCCGCCAGGGATGTACGGCCTGCTCGGCCCGAACGGCGCCGGCAAGTCGACGCTCATGCGCATCCTGGCGACGCTGCAGGAGCCAGACAGCGGCACCGTCAGCCTGGGCAACCTCGACGTGCTCCGCAACCCGGGCGAGGTGCGCCGCAGGCTCGGATACCTGCCCCAGGAGTTCGGCGTCTACCCCAAGGTCACCGCCGAGCACCTGCTCACGCACTTCGCCGTGCTGAAGGGCTACACCGAGCGCCAGGCTCGCACGCGCGCCGTGGAGACACTCCTCCGACAAGTGAACCTGTGGGACGTGCGCCGCCAGAAACTCGGCGGCTACTCGGGCGGCATGCGCCAGCGCTTCGGCGTGGCGGTGGCGCTGCTCGCCCACCCCGACCTCATCATCGTCGACGAGCCGACCGCCGGCCTCGACCCGGCCGAACGCGTGCGCTTCCTCAACCTGCTCGCCGAACTCGGCGAGCGCGCCATCGTCCTGCTCTCGACCCACATCGTCGATGACGTGAGCGAGCTGTGCACGCGGATGGCGATCATCGACCGCGGCGAGATTCTGCTCGAAGGCGAGCCGGCCGCCGCCATCGCCGGGCTCGAGGGACGCATCTGGCGCGGCGTCGTGCCGAGAAGCGAGCTGCCCGCGCTCGAACGCTCGCACGCCGTGGTCTCGACGAAGCTGTTCGCCGGCCAGACCGTCGCCCGGATCTACGGCGAGGCGTGTCCGGGTGCGGAGTTCGAGCCGGCACCTGCGTCGCTCGAGGACGTGTACTTCACCGCGATGGCCGGCCACACCGGCACGCGCACCGAGACACGGCGGTCGTGAGCCGGGCCGTCGAGATCTTCAGCTTCGAGATCCGCTACCAGGCTCGCCGCGCGGCGACCTGGCTGTCGGTGCTCGCGCTGATTGCCTTCGCGTTCCTGTTCACGCGGGACGGCAGCCTGTCTGCCGCGACGTACGAAGACACGCTCATCAACGCGCCGTTCACGATTGCCGGCGCGATGCTGTTCAGCAGCATCCTCTGGCTGCTGCTGTCAGCGCCTGTGGCTGGCGAGGCGGCCGCACGCGACGTCGCAACCGGCATGTCGCCGCTCGTTTACACGGCGCCCGTGCGCAAGCGGGAGCTCCTCGCGGGACGTTTCCTGGCGGCACTGGCGCTGAACGCCGCCATCATGCTGGGCGCCGTCGTCGGACACCTGCTCGCCGTGTACCTGCCCGGTGTGCATCCCGACGCCATCGGGCCGTTCCGCCCCGAAGCCTATCTGAGCGCGTACGTGGCCATCGCGCTGACGAACGTGTGCATCGGTACCACGCTGCAGTTCGCCTTCGCCGCACTCAGCGGGCGTCCGATGGCCGCGTACGTCGCGAGCGTGCTCCTCTTCCTGCTGACGTTCGGCCTCGGCGCGTTCCTCTACACGCAGGGGCGCACCGAGCTGTCGAAGCTCGTCGAGCCGGTCGGCATCATGACCCTGACGAGCGAGATGATGACGCTCTGGACGCCCGTCGAGAAGCAGACACGGCTCGTGCGCCTCGAAGGCACGCTGCTGTGGAACCGCATGCTCTGGATGGGCATCGCCGTGGCGGTCGCCGGCCTGACGTACGCACGCGTAAGGCTCGACCATCCGGTCACCCGCGGTCGGCGCTGGCGTCTGCGATGGCGCGCGCGCCCCGAAGGTGCACGCCCCGCTTTGGCACGTGTCAGCAGCAGCGACACAGCAACGGTGACTGCCCTGCCTGCGGCGGCACCTGCGCACGGGCCCTCCGTGCGCCTGCACCAGCTGTGGGCCATCGCGTGGACGTCGTGCATGGCGATTGCGAAGAGCTGGGCCGGCCTAGGCCTGCTCGTCGTCGTTACCGTCCTGACGGTACCAGTGGTCATCGACCAGATGGTCTCCGATGGCGTACGGATGACGCCGGCGACGGTGCTGGTACTTGGCGAGCTGACCGGCTCGCTCACCAACGAGCTGAGCCGCTGGGCAATCGTCCCGCTCCTCATCGTGCTCTTTGCGGGAGACCTCGTCTGGCGCGTGCGCGACGCGCGTCTCGACGGAGTGACCGGAGCCATGCCGGTGCCGACGTTCGTGCAGGTGTGCGGCAGGCTGCTGGGCCTCGCGCTGGTGCTGGCGATGTTCGTGGGCGCACAGATGGCAGCTGGCCTGACAGCGCAGACCCTGCTCGGCTACCGCAGCGTCGATCCGAGCCTCTACGTGACCGTGCTGTTCGGGCTGCAGTTGCCCGAGTACCTGCTGTTTGCGGTGCTCGCGTTCGCGATCCACGTCCTCGTGAACCACCGCTACGTGGGCCATGTCGCGGCGAGCCTCGCCTTCGTCGGCATCGCGCTGGCGCCGATGTTCGGCATCGAACACGACCTGCTGGTCTACGGTGCGAGTCCGAGGTGGTCGTACACCGAGATGCGCGGCTTCGGCCCGACGCTCGCGCCGTGGCTGTGGTTCACGGCGTACTGGACCGCCTGGTCGGTGCTGCTCATCGCTCTCGCCACCGCCTTCTGGATGCGAGGCCGCGACGGCGACGTGCAGGCGCGCTGGCGGCGCGCCCGCGCGCGCTACAGGCGGCCGATGGCCCTGACCATCGCGTCGGCAGGCCTGCTCGTCGTCGGCCTCGGTGGCTGGATCTTCTACAACACCAACATACGCAACGTCTGGCTCAGCTCGGCCGATCGCGCGGCCCGCAGCGCCGCGTACGAGCGGAACTACGCCCGCTTCGCCGACGCGCCGCAGCCGTCGATGACATCGGCCCGTCTTCGCGTGGACATCCATCCTGAACGTCGTGCGGCGGACATCAGTGGAACGTACGGCCTGGTGAACCGGTCCGCGACGCCCATCGACGCCGTGCACGTCACCACCGCACTGGGTGCGTCGACCACGCTCTCGTTCGACAGCGGAAGCACGGAGGTGGTCACCGACGACACGCTCGGGTACCGTGTGCATCGGCTGCCGACGCCCCTCGCACCAGGTGCGTCACTGAAGATGACGTTTGCCGTGCGCTACCAGGCCCGCGGCTTTCGCGAGGACGGCGCCGACACGTCGATCGTCGAGAACGGCACCTTCTTCCAGCACACCGCCCTGCCCGCCATCGGCTATCAGCGCACGCGGGAACTCATCGCCGCCAGCGACCGGCGCGAGCATGGGCTCCCTGCACGTCCAGTCGTGCCCTCACTCGACGCCGTCGAGGCGCGTACGACGTCCGGAGGCGGAATCGACTTCGAGGCGGTCGTCGGGACGAGTGCCGACCAGATCGGTGTCGCCCCGGGCGGCCTGCGGCGTCAGTGGACGGAGGGCCATCGCCGCTACTTCCACTACGTCAGCGACGGTCCGATCGGACACGAGTGGGCCTTTGCCTCGGCCAGATACAGCCTGCACGAGGCGCAGTGGGTGCGGTCGGACGGCGCGGGTAACGGGGTGCGTATCGCGATCTTTCACCATCCGGAGCACGCCGCCCACGTCGACCGCATGCTGGACAGCATTCGCGCGTCGCTCGACTACTACACGCGCCACTTCGGACCATATCGCTACGGTCACCTCACCGTCGTCGAGCATCCTGGCAACGGCGTCGGGCTGCATGCCGAGGCGAGCATGCTGACGCACTCCGAGGGCTTCGCGTTCTGGAGTCCAGGCCACGACCCGGCGACCATCGACCTGCTCTTCGCGATCGTCGGCCACGAGATGGCGCACCAGTGGACCGTGCCGTACGCGTTCGCCGAGGGCGGACCGGTGATGAGCGAGAGCATCGCCTGGTACTACGCGATGCGCATGGCCGAGGCCAGATTCGGGGCGCAGATCGAACGGCTGCGGCGCTTCATGCGGCAACCGCAGCCATATCCGCCGATCCGCCGCGGCGAGCCGCTGCTGCGCGGGCTCGATCCCTACCTGGCCTACCGCAAGGGGCCGATGGCGCTGTACACGCTGAGCGAGTACGTGGGCGAGGCTCACGTCAACACGGCGCTCAGGCGACTCGTCGAGACGCACACGCAGCCTGACGCGCCGCTGGCGACGACGCGCGACCTGTACCGTGAACTGCTGGCGGTGACGTCGGCGCAGCATCGCGCCCTGTTGCATGACCTCTTCGAGGTCAGCACCACCTGGGACCTCGCGACCGAGCGGGCGAGCGCGGAGCCGCTGGACGCCGCGACGTGGCGGGTGACGCTCGACGTGCGCGCCCGCAAGTTCGTGACCGATGCCGCCGGCGTCGATACGGACGTGAAGATCGACGACTTCGTCGAGGTCGGCGTGTTCGACGAGGACGGTGCGGTGCGGCCTGCCCATCGATCGCTCGTGCGCGTCGATCCCAACACGCGCCAGCTCACCTTGGTCGTGCCGTTCAAGCCGGTCCGTGCGGGTATCGACCCCCGTTTGCTGCTCGACCTGGACGGCGACGACAACACTGTGGACGTTGAGACGGCAACGGAGGCGTCTCGCGGGCGGGTGCCCTGAGGCCAGGGGCTGTCGAGGTAGGGGCGCTCGGTGTTGACCGGGCAGGCACGATCCGCCAACACTCGCTCTCGAGGAGCACACATGACGGACGCGAACGCCACTCAACAGACGATGTTCATCTCCACCGACGCGCTGCTCGA
>JAEZDP010000418.1 GCA_023418055.1 Acidobacteriota bacterium | reverse complement strand
CCGGCGTATCTCTTCTCCCCTACAGGTTTGTTGTCATGATTGCTGTCCACGGCGTCTCCATGCGATACGGGTCGAAGGTGCTCTTCGACGAGGTCACCACCACGTTTTCGGCGGGGCGCCGCTACGGGCTGACCGGGCCGAACGGGGCGGGGAAGTCCACGTTCATGAAGCTCCTGACGGGCGACCTCCAGCCGCAGAAGGGCTCGGTGGTGCGGCCGGCGAAGCTCGGCGTGCTGCGTCAGGACCAGTTCGCCTTCGACCAGTTCCGCGTGATCGACACGGTCATCATGGGCAATGCGCGGCTCTGGGCCGCGCTCGAGGAGCGTGACCGGCTGTAGGAGAAAGCCGACATGACCGACGAGGACGGCATGCGCCTCGGCGAGCTCGAGGGCGTGGTAGGCGAAGAGGACGGCTACACCGCCGAGAGCGACGCCGCGATCCTGCTGAGCGGCCTCGACATTCCGGACGAGCTGCACGAACGGACGATGGCGGAGTTGCAGGGCGGGCAGAAAGTGCGGGTGCTGCTGGCGCAGGCGCTCTTCGGGAGCCCTCAGGCGCTCCTGCTCGACGAGCCCACCAACCACCTCGACCTCGACTCGATTCACTGGCTGAAGGACTTCCTCGTCCGCTACGACGGCACCCTGATCGTGATCTCGCACGATCGGCACTTCCTCAACGCGGTGTGCACGCACACGGCCGACATCGACTACGAGACGATCATCACCTACACGGGCGGCTACGACGACATGGTGGTGGCCAAGACGCAGGTGCGCGCGAAGATCGAGGCCGACAACGCGCAGCGCGAGAAGAAGATCGCACAGCTCAACGACTTCATCGCGCGTTTCTCGGCCGGCACCCGCGCCAGCCAGGTGACCTCACGACGCAAGGAGGTCGAGCGGCTGCAGACCAATGACCTCGCGCGGTCGAACATCCAGCGGCCATACATCCGCTTCAACATGGAGCGGCCCTCGGGACGCATGGCGCTCGAGTGCAAGGGCGTCAACAAGAGCTACGGCGACCTGAACGTGGTGCGCGACTTCAGCGCGATCGTGAACCGGGGCGAGAAGGTGGTGCTCATCGGCCGCAACGGCCTCGGCAAGACGACGTTGCTCAAGGCGCTGCTGGCCGACGCGCCCGGCGTGGACCACCGGTCCGCCGGGGACATCGACAGCGGCGACGTGCGGTGGGGTCATGAAGCGTCCGTCGGGTACTTCGCCCAGGATCACACCGGCGCCATCACGAAGGGCACGACCGCAGTCGAGTGGCTGCACAGCTTCGACCCGGGCGCCAACCGGCAGGACATCCACGGACTGCTCGGCCAGATGCTGTTCAGCGGCGAGGAAGGTTCGAAACCGACGGACGCGCTGTCGGGCGGCGAGACGGCGCGGCTGCTGTTCTGCCGGCTGATGTTGCAGAAGCCGAACGTGCTGGTGCTCGACGAGCCCACCAACCACCTCGACCTCGAGGCGATCAACGCCCTGAACGTGGCGCTCCAGAAGTTCGAGGGCACGGTGCTGCTCGTCACACACGACCAAGACCTCATCGAAGAGGTCGGCACGCGGGTCTGGCACTTCGACCGCGAAGGCATCCACGACTTCAAGGGGACGTACGAGGAGTTCTCGGGTACGGTCGCCTGAAGGGCGCCTGAGGCGTCAGGCGCCGCCTGCGCGGTCCAACGGGGCTTCACTCTGCCGCAGCCCCGCCTTCCTCAGGATCGAGATCATCGGGCACCAGTTGCTCAGCCCCGACTGAAACAGGTTCGCGCCGACAAACAGCGTGAACCAGAAGAACAGCGGGTTGACGTACATGCCGAGCAGGACGCTCGCCATGACGAACGTGCCTGCAATGAGCCGAAGCGCTGGTTCGAGGAGCATGGTCCCGTTCCTTTCCCACGGCCATGGTCGCGCGCGACCGGCCGATTCTGCCTGAAGGATGCAGCCCGGCCGCGAAAGGTGACAACGCCAGGCCCCAGGTGACGCGCGACGGTCCGGCGCAACCGTGGCAGGATGGCGCTCAGGCATGTCCCATCACGTCGCCCTGACCATCGCGCTCGCGTTTGCCGCGGGCATGACCATCCAGTGCGCCGCGCGAGCCCTGCGCGTGCCCGCGATCATCCTCCTGCTCGCGACCGGCGTGGCACTCGGGCCGCAGGGGCTCGGCTGGGTCGAACCGCACCTGCTCGGCGACGGGCTGTTCATCCTCGTCGACTTCGCCGTCGCCATCATCCTCTTCGAGGGCGGACTCAACCTACGCCTGGACCGGCTCCGGCGCGAACAGCGGGCCATTCGCCAGCTGATCACGTGGGGGGCGCTCGTGACGCTCGCCGGCGGAGCCCTGGCCGCACGTGCCTGGCTGGAGTGGTCCTGGCCCATGTCCCTGCTCTTCGGGTCCCTCGTCGTCGTCACGGGGCCCACGGTGGTGACGCCGCTCGTCCGTCATCTCCGGCTGCACACCCGGCCCCAGACGATTCTCGAGGCCGAGGGCGTGCTCATCGATCCGGTGGGCGCGCTCCTTGCCGTGCTCGTCCTGCAGGTCACGCTCGCACCCGGGGCGATGGGCGTCATGGGCGAGATCGGCGACCTGCTGCTGCGCGTGGCGGTCGGCAGCGCGTGCGGGGTCGTCGGGGGCCTGGCCATCGCGGGTGTCCTGCGGCTGTCCTCGCTGGTCCACGGGCTCGAGAACGCGCTCACGCTCGCGCTGGTGGTCCTGCTGTTCCACGCCAGCGATGTGCTGGTCGTGCCGAGCGGCCTGCTGGCGGTCACCGTCGCGGGCCTCGTCGTCGGCAACGTGAAGAGCCCGGTCGACGAGGACCTGCGCGAGTTCAAGGACCAGCTCACCGTCCTCATGATCGGGGTCGTGTTCATTCTGCTGGCTGCCGATATCGGTCTCGAGGACGTGCTGGCGCTCGGCTGGGCCGGCGTCGGGGTGCTGGCGACGCTGATGCTCGTCGTCCGACCGGCCGCGGTGTGGGTGGCCACGCGCGGCACGAGCATTCCCTGGCGCGAGCAGGTGTTCCTGTCGGCCATCGCACCACGCGGCATCGTGGCGGCGGCCATTGCCTCACTCACGGCGCGGGCCATCGGGGCTGATGCGGCGAGCCAGGGTGTCGAGTTGCGCGCCCTCGTGTTCCTGGTGATTGGCGGGACGGTGCTGGGAGCCGGTCTCGTCGCGCACCCACTCGCCTCGGCCCTGGGCCTTCGTCGTGCCCGCCGGGATCGCGTGGCCATCCTGGGCGCCCAGGGTCTGGGCATGGCGGTGGGCCAGGTGCTGCACGCGGCGGGCCAGAGCGTGGTGGTCCTCGACGCCGACCCTCAACGATGCCGCGCTGCGGAGCATG
>JAEZDP010000183.1 GCA_023418055.1 Acidobacteriota bacterium | reverse complement strand
GTAGCGCAGGTCGAACCGGAACTTCTGGTGCGCCTGGCCGATGAAGTCGAGCACCGTCACGCAGTCCTTCGACTCGTGACGACGGAGGCCGCGGCCGAGCTGCTGGAGGAACACGAGCGCGCTCTCGGTGGGCCGAAGGAACAGGACCGTGTCAACTTCGGGGATGTCCACGCCTTCGTTGAAGAGGTCGACGGTGAACAGCGCTCGCACCTCGCCGGCACGCAGTCGCTGAATCGCTTCGGTACGGTCGTCGTTCGCAGTGTCGGCCGACACGGCGAGGGATGGCAGACCGGCCTCGCTGAACCGCCGCGCCATGTACTCGGCGTGAGCCACGCTCACGCAGAAGCCAAGCGCACGCATGCGCTGGGGGTCGCGATGCTTGGCGACCAGCTGTTGCAGCACCATGCGCACGCGTGCGTCGTTGCCCGTGTACACCTTCTCGAGGTCGCCGACGTCGTAGCCACCGCGCGTCCACCTCACGCTGCTGATGTCTGCACTGTCGTGCACGCCGAAGTACTGGAACGGGCACACGAGCTGTCGCTCGAGCGCATCCCAGAGCCGCATCTCGGCGGCGATGTGGCCGTCGAAGTAGTGGAGGATGTCCTCGCTGTCCGTGCGTTCAGGCGTCGCGGTCAGGCCGAGCAGCAGATTTGGCCTGAGGTGCCCGAGCAGGCGTGTATACGTCGGTGCACCGGCCCTGTGGAACTCGTCGACGATGAGGATGTCGAAGGTGTCGGGAGGCAGTCGCTCGAGATCGAGGCGCGAGAGCGCCTGCACGGAGCCGAACACGTGCCGCCAGTCCCGCGGGACGTCGCCGGCCACGTACAGCTCGCCGAACTGCCCGTCGCGAAGCACCTGCCGGAACGTGCCGAGGCTCTGCTTCAGGATCTCCTGGCGATGGGCCACGAAGAGCACTCGTGGGTCGGTGCCGAATGTCTGTCGGTCGCGCAGGCGTTTGTAGTCGAGCGCAGCGACCATCGTCTTGCCCGTGCCGGTCGCAGCCACGACGAGGTTCTTCCAGCGCTGGTGACGCTGGCGCTCCGCGTCGAGCTTCTCGAGGATCTCGGTCTGGTGCGGCCAGGGCGTCACGTCGAGGAACGCCAGCGGCGCGTCCATGGTGTCGGTGCGGGGCGCCGTGAGCGCGTGATCGAGGCGGACTGCCTGCGTCGCCTCGGCGGTGTACGTCTCGTACTCCGGGCTGGCCCAGTAGCCCTCGAACGTCGCCGCGAACTTCTCGAGGACGTCGGGCGAGCCCACCTGCGACAAGCGGACGTTCCACTCGACACCGTCGAGCAGCGCCGACTTCGACAGGTTCGACGAGCCGATGTACGCCGTCGAGTAACCCGTCTCGCGTCGGAACAGCCACGCCTTCGCGTGCAGTCGCGTGGACTGCGTGTCGTAGCTGACCTTCACCTCTGCGCCGAGCTTCACGAGCCAGTCGAGCGCCTTGCGCTCGGTGGACCCGGTGTACACCGTGGTGATGACTCGGAGAGGCTTGCCGGCACGGCAGTGCGCGGTCAGCGGCGCTTCGAGGATCCGCAGTCCGTGCCAGCGGACGAATGCGCAGAGCAGGTCGATGCTGTCGGCAGACGGGATCTCATTGGCGAGCGCATGCGCGAGGGCCGGCTCGCCGCGGGCATTCACCAGCAGGTCGGATGCCGAGAGCGGGATCTCGGGTCGCGGCGGCACGCGGTCGCGCGCCGGGTCTCCGCTGACCGGCCACACGGCGTGCAGCTGCGCCGGTGGGACGACGACCGTGTCGCCCTCATCCACCGCTCCGCGCGTCGTCTCGTCGCCGGCCAGCATCGCGACGACGCGGTTCACGAGTTCGGCCTGCCGGGCGTGTCGCTGTTCGTGCGGCAGTCCCTCCAGCGCACGCGCGACGAGCGCCTCGACGTGTTGCGCGAGCGTCCGCGCGGCCTCCGCGGTGTCGAGGGGCGAGGTCTGGGAGTGAATGCTGCCGCCGGTCCCCAGGCTATCGAGCTGGCGCTTCAGCGCCGTCGTAATCAGACTTTCGTAGAGTCCGGCGGCGAGATCGGGACGGTCGGGCGGCGGCACGTGCGTGCCAGGATACTCGAGCGGCGCCGTCGCGAGCGTTCGCGCCGTCAGTCGTCCATGGCTGCGAGCATCGCCTTTAGGCGCTTCCTGGGGTCGCTCTCGAGGACCTTGCGCGGGTCGAAGCGTAAGGGATCGAATCCCTTTGGCAGCCAATCGCGCGCGTCCTCGTGCATGGGATGTCGGCGGTTGTTCCTCGCCGCGAGCATGTCGTAGTAGCCGTGGATGCCACCCGAGTCCTCGAGGGGCGCGGCGCACGCGCCCGACACGCACCTTGACCACCGGTACGAGCTATCCCGCTGCACGCGGCCTTCATAGGCAAGCGCCACGTGCCAGTCGTCGCCGAAGTCGTAAGAATACATGCACGTCTGCAGGCCGGCGTCGACGTCGCCGGTGAGCGCCCGCTCCCAGCCCGGCAAGGTCGCGTCGTCCTCGTACGGCAGGCCCACTCGAAGACGATCGCGGCCCTTACCTGGACCGAGATCGAATTCGTGCAGGTGCCGATCCTCCCACGCGAACGCGTCCTGCAGTGCCACGTGCAGGTCCCACCACGTGGCCTTCGACATCACCTGGATGCGGCGCCAGATCAGTGGCTCGCTCCCGACGACGACGGCGAGGCACTGATGCGCCCACGTGGGTGCGCGCCGAACGACCCGCGTGGCGGGCGCATTGACGAGGGTGAGCCTGGCCATGGAAACACTGTACTTGTCGAGATCCGCTGTCAGCGCTCCCAAAATGGTGGCGGCTCGATACCCAGCGCGCGCAGGTAGACGTAGCCCTGCCCGCGGTGATGGATCTCGTTGTCCACGACGTAGAGGACCTGCCAATACCCGAAGCCGGTGTACTGACCGAACGACGTCAGCGTCTCCTGGAAGCGCGCGGCAGGAATCCGTGTCCAGAACTCGTTGATTTTCGTCGTGCCCTCGTCCCAGAACCGCAGGATCTCGGCCTTCGTCGTCGCCTTGGACGGCGCATAGCCGCCCCACTCGAGCGTCGCCAGCCCGTGCGCCATCGGTCCCGCCATGGCGAGCAGCTCGTTGGCGAGCTCCCCGAACGGTCGCATCCCGCCGATCGAGAACGTGAACAGCTGGTCGTCCGGAAACGCCTCGATGACCCGACGCGTGAGGCGTCGGTGGCCCTGCCAGTGATCGAGCAGCGCCTCGGTGGAAATGAACATCGTGGGGTCGGATGTGTTCGTGTCAGCCATGACTCCTCCTGCTACTGGATCCTTCTCCGCCAGGCGCCTGAACGGACTCCCGCTCTTCTCCGCGCTCGCGGCGAGTTTCGTCTTGTGTTCGCCTCTGTGTCAAGCCTGACCACTCGAGCTCGAGGACCGCGGCAGGCGCAACTGCTTCCTGGCGTTACAGGTGCTCCAGCATGTCGTCCCACGTGGCTGTGCTCATGCAGCTGTCCGGGGGGCGCGGACACAGCCGACGTCATCGAGCATGCGACGGGAAGACGAGCGCAAGAGCGAGCGGCGGCAAGGCCACACGTCTGGAGCACAATCGGCGTCCGCGATACTGTCAACGACGGGCAAGCGGCTCGCCTGTTGATCTGAGGAGCCTGTGCAGATGACCTATGCCAAGGACGCCACTCCGCCCTTCTACCACGGCACGCGCGCCGACCTACAGGTGGGCGACCTGCTCTCGCCCGGATTCGCCTCCAACTATCAGGAGCAGAAGCTTTCCTGGATCTACTTCTCCGGCACGCTCGACGCGGCGATCTGGGGCTGCGAGCTGGCCAGGGGCGATGGTCCGGAGCGCATCTACATCGTCGAGCCGACCGGTGCGTTCGAGGACGACCCCAACCTCACCGACAAGAGATTCCCTGGCAATCCCACCAGGTCGTACCGGTCGCGCGTGCCGCTCAGAATCGTCGGCGAGGTCATGGAATGGACCCCCCACCCGCCCGAGCGCCTCGAGGAGATGAAGGACGCCCTCGCAAGGATGGAAGCCGAAGGCGACATGAGGATCATCGACTAGGGCGACGGCCGCGCAATCGGACTGGCACCGCCACTCACGGTACCGTCCACTGCTGCATCGTCGCCGCGTCGACAGGCAGCTCAACGTCCCCCGCAACGCCGCCGTTGACCTCGAGCACGTACGCCACGATCGCCGCGTACGTCGCCGCGGGCAGCGTCCCCGCTCCCGTGGGCGGCATCGTCGTCCGCGTCTTCTCGAACAGGTCGGCAACCGTCCTGCCGCTCCACTGCTGCCGGAAGTACGGCCCGGAAAGCGGCGTCCCGTAGGCGCCATTGACCAGCGTGGTGCCATGGCACACCGCGCACGAGACGTCATAGGCGGCCTTGCCGGCACGCGTCTGCGCGCGCGTGAACGGCGGCGGCGCGACGTTGGCAGCGCGCGGTGGTGATGGAGGCGCGGGCGTCGTCGGTGCAGTTGCAGACGGACCGGCCGTCATCGTCGTCGTGGCCTCGCCCGCATACGTGAACGCGAGAATGGACCCGGGATGGGTGACCGTCCTCGACACGCCCCCGCCCAGCGCCTCGACGAGCCCGCCCCCGTCGGTGATCACGTAGATCGTCCGCCCGTCGGCCGACACCGCCGTGTCGCGATAGCGGTTCTCCGTCCTGGCCTCGCGGCTGATTGGACCCGCGTCTCGCTGCCCCGACGCGTCCACGGGCACCACGTACAACGACCCGCGCTTGAGCGCCGACACGATCAGCACCCGATCCCAGCCGGGAATGGCGCCACCCTCGTACCACTCGATGCTCGACGCGCCGACCGTCGGCCAGCAGATCGCGTGCACGCCGCCGCAGACAGGATCCGCGAAGTTGTGGCCGGTGGGTACCGTGAACAGCGTGGCGAGCGGCGCCGTCAACGCCGGCATGAAGGACGATTCGGCGTGCGTTGGCACGGAGGCCGGCACCACGAGATCGCTGAACTCGAGCGAACGGCACGGCACCGATGCGTCGTACCAGCGCGCGTACTGATACGCCATGTCGTCGCGCAGCCCCGCCACGTGCGGCCAGCCGTAGTTGCCGCCCGCCCGCAGCACGTTCACCTCATCGTCCGTCTTCGGGCCGTGATCGCTCGTGTACAGCTGGCCCTCGGCGCCCACCGTGATGCCCTGCGGGTTGCGGTGGCCGTACGTGTACACATGACTGCGCACGCCCTCGAGCACAGGGTTGTCTGGCGGAACGGCCCCGTCGAGCGTCATCCGTAAGGTCTTGCCTTCGTACGCGGACCAGTCGCGCGCCTGCACCTCGCCCGCCGTCGGCAGGCGCTGCGACAGGATGGGATTGCAGAAGTTGCTGAACTGACCATTGCCCTGATCGCCCGTCGTGAGGTGCAGCGTCTCGTCGGGAGCGAAGGCGAGCCGCAGGGCGACGTGGTCGTTGCCGGCCGGCAGTCCGTCGAGGACGGTGACGGGCTCGACGAGTGTCTCACTCGCGCGGTCGTATCGCAGCCGGACCACCTTCGCGTAGAGATGACGGAAGGGGCTGTCAGGAGCCGTGACGCGCGCGTCCGCCGGACGTGCACGGTCGTCGTAAGTGACCGCCAGATACACGAAGTCGGGGCCGCCCTCCTGCAGGAGTCGCGGGTGCAGCGCCATGCCGAGTACGCCGCCCGGGCCAGCCGCCTTCGCGAGCCCCTCGAGGCTGGCGGCGACCTTGCGATCGCCTGTCTGCGGATCCACGCGCGTGATGCGCAGGACGTTTCGCTCCGTCACCCACAGCATGCCGTCGGGCCCGAGCGCCACCTCCCACGGGCTCTCGAGGCCAGAAGCCACGACGCGCATGTCGAAGCGCTTCGTCGCCTGACGCGCGGACTCCGGAGTCCCCTGTGCGAATCCGAGCAGCGCGGCCGCGAGCACGCCCGCGATGGCGATTCCCGTCACCTGTCCGCCGGCCCTGGACATCACGCGTGTGTGCTCCGTGAATGGCCGTCCCACCACGCGAGCACGCGCGTGCCGATGCACGTGAGCCACTTCGACGGTTGCCCGGGAGGCATGTCCACCTCGAACCACACGCGGCCAGGATAGCGCTGCTCCTGCAGCCAGGTGCCGTCCGGCTGGCGGGTCTGACGAATGGTCTCGATCGCCTCGGCCATGCGCGCGTCCGGTGCCGTGCCGTCGTGGATGCTGGCCTCGCGGAAGCAGTCGGCGGCGTTCAGCACGGTGTAACGCCAGCGGAACGGATACGCGAGCGTCGTCACCCACGGTCCCAGCAACTCGCCTGTGGATCGCCGGCGCATCAGCCCGCGCTCGAGCAGGTACGCCTCT
>JAEZDP010000354.1 GCA_023418055.1 Acidobacteriota bacterium | reverse complement strand
CCCCAAGACCCCATTGCCGAGGCCTTCCACCGCCTCAACAACCACCTCGGAATCGTGCTCGTCAATGCCGAGCTCATCGAGCAGCGGTGTCCCGATCAGGCCACGCGCACCCGGGCAGCCGATGTCGTGGCCTCTGCGCTCGCCGCCCTCGACGCCGTAAAGACCCTCCGGCGCGAGATCCCGGACGCCCCGTCAGAAAACCGCCGCTAGACCCGCCCGTATCGTCAATGCATTGACGATATCGATGTGGCCCCGCCCGCGACCAGACTGCACCCCAATGACCTAAGTCCTTGACCTAGAGTCACTTGTGGCCCACCGACGAGCGGTGGTCAGTCCACGGCATCGCTCTTGCTCCTCCCCCGGTCGAAAGCCGAGTCCCAGCGGCTGGAGTTCCGACAGGAGAGTCGAATCGTGTTGCAGCCCCTTCGTGATGACCAGCAGGAACGCGTCCTGGCCAGCCGCAGCTTCGTCGAGGCCCTGGCGCGGCGCCTGGCAGCCTCCATGCCTGGTGGGGTGGACGTCGGCGACCTCGTCCAGGATGGGATGATCGGCCTCATCGACGCCGCCCATCGCTTCGACGAGGCGCGAGGCATTCGCTTCGAAACCTTCGCCGAGCGGCGGGTGCGTGGCGCGATGATCGACGCGCTCCGCAAGGATGCGTGGCCGCGCGGCGTACGTCGGCAGCGGCGGGAACTGGAGGCCGCCCGAGAGCGGCTGCGGTCGGAGAGTGGCGGCGCGGAGCCGTCGATCGCCGACCTGGCCGCCCATCTCGGCACCGACGAAGAGCGCCTGGGCCGCACCATCGTCCGCATCACGACTATCGAGGCCACCTCGGCAGCCGCTACGGGCGACGCGCTCGACGCCGATCTGCCGGCGGGGTGCGTGCCGTCCGCACCCCCGACGCCAGACGAGGCGTACGTGGTGACGGAGCGGCGCCTGCGCCTTCGGGAGGCCATGCGGCGGCTCGACCCGCGCGACAGGCGTCTGCTCAGCCTCTACTACTTCCGCAGCGCGACGATGCGTGACATCGGGAGCGCGCTCGGCGTCAACGAGTCGCGGGTGTCGCAACTGCACGCCCGGGCCTTGACCCGGCTGAAGCAGAACCTGCTCTCGCAGGGCTACACCGACGACATGCCGAGCCTGGCGCCGCTCGTGGACATCGAAGAGGCACGCAGCCGCCGGCTGCGACAGGTGCCGGCCACCGACGCGACGACCTCGGCACCCGCCGATGCGCAGCGTGGCGTCGTGCTGCCTTACCCGACCACCTCGCGAACGGCGCGAAGCAGCTCGGCCAGCCGGAAGGGTTTGGCGAGCCACAGGCAGCCGGTCTCGTCGAGGAAGCGGGCAGCTTCGGTGCCGGTGACGTCGCCGGTCACGAAGATCACCCGCCGCGCCTGAGGGGGCGACACTGCGGCGACGGCCCGGTAGAACGACGGGCCGTCCACGCGCGGCATCCGCAGGTCGCAGATGACCGCGTCGAAGGTCTGGGCCTCGGCCAGCAGCAGGGCCTCCTGCCCGTCGTGCGCCAGGGTCACCTCGAACCCGGCGTCGCGCAGCGTTTCTGCCACCGCGCCGGCCAACGCCGGCTCGTCGTCTGCCAGCAGCACGCGCAGGCCTCTGCCGAACTGCGGGTCGGGGTCGACCGGGCTCACGGTGGACGGCGACGGCGCACGAGCCGGCTGGCCCGCCGCGGGCAGTCGCACGCGGAACGTGGCGCCCTGGCCGGGCTGCGACTCGACCTCAATCGCCCCGCCGTGCTCCTCGACGATCGCGTTCACCACGGCCAGCCCCAGACCTGTCCCTTCGCCCACGTCCTTGGTGGTGAAGAACGGGTCGAAGATGCGCGCGCGCACTTCCTCGTCCATGCCGGGCCCGGTGTCGGACACCTCGATGATTACCAGGTCTTCGGAGGGGGCGGTGGTGCTGACGGTCAGCACGCCGTGCCCCGAGGCGGCGCTCATGGCCTGCTCGGCGTTGATGCACAGGTTCATCAGCACCTGCTGCAGCTGATGGGGATCGGCAAACACCTCGGGCAGGGCGGGCGCGAGGGCGCGGCGCACCTCCACGCGCGCCTTCAGGAAGTCGTCGGCCCGCAGATCCAGCGTCTCGGTGACCACGGCGTTGACGCCCACCATCAGTCGCGTCGTGTGGCGTTTGCGCGCAAAGGTCAGCAACTGCCGCGCGATGCGCGCGGCACGCTCCGCCTCGGCGTGCAGCGTCTGCAGGCTGGCCGAGAGCGGCGTGCCCCGCGTGTGCTGGCGCAGCCGCTCGGCCAGCGCGAGGATGGCCCCAAGAGGGTTGTTCAGCTCATGGGCCACGCCCGACATCGTCTGGCCCAGGGCGGCCATCTTCTCGGCCTGTACCAGCTGCTGGTAGACGTCGCGTGACTGCTCCTCACGCCGACGCCGGTCGCTGACGTCGCGCACGAGGAGGGCCGCGCGCAGCGCGTGGTCGTCGAGCGGCGTCGCGGCCCCAGAGATCTCGACCCACACCGTGCCGCCGTCGTCCCGGCGCAGGCGCGCGAGGCAGTCGTGGGCCTGCCCGTGTTCACGGAGTTGTGCAAACAGCCGATTGCGATCGGCAGGATCCACGAAGCGCGCGGCATCGACGAGCGGCGCGTCGGTGGACGCGTGCAGCAGGACCGCCATGCCCGCGTTGACGGCCACGGTCTGCAGCGAGTCGTCGCCCATCACGTGGACCAGACAGAGGCCCGCGGGAATCTCGCGGGCCAGCAGCGACCACGCCTGTTCGTCCCGAGGGGGCTCAGGCGTTTCGATCAGTGCGGCCATGATCGTGGCGCCACTCTACCAGATGTGGCCCACCGTGCCCGGGGGGTTGGCCCCCTGCCGCCGACTGCCGGTGAGGCCTGCAGTTTCCGGGTATTTCGAGAGGAGCGGGATCCTTCCATGCGTAATGTCCTTCGTTCGTTCGTGGCGTCTGTCGCCCTTGGGCTCGCGTTCGCGGCGGTGCCGGCCCCGGTCGCCGCGCAGTCGTCGCGTCCGACCGTGGCGATTCTCGACCTCGATTTCGGCAGCGTGCAGCAGTGGTGGTCGGGCAACTGGGACATCGGCAAGGGCGTTGCCGACCTCATCGTCGACGAACTGGTGAACGACGGGTCGTTCCGGGTCATCGAGCGTAAGCGGCTCGACGCCATTCTCGCCGAGCAGAATTTCTCGAACAGCGATCGCGCCGACCCAAGTGCCGCCTCGGTGGCCCAGATTGGCAAGGCGCTCGGCGTCAAGTACCTGATCGTCGGATCGATCACCAAGTTCGGCACCGAGAACCGCAACGTCGGCGTCGGTGGACGAGGCTGGGGCGGCGGCAAGTTCGGCCTCGGACGCGTCGGCACCTCGAAGGGCAAGGCCACGGTGGCCATCACGCTGCGGGTCATCGACGCATCCACGGCCGAGATCATGGCCAGCGCCAAGGGCGAGGCCGAGTCGTCGCGCAGCGGGCTGCTGCTTGGTGGTGGAGGCGGCGGAGGTGGCGGCGCGATGGGCGACGTCTCGATGGGGTCGTCCGACTTCCGCGAGACGATTCTCGGCGAAGCGACGGAAAAGGCCGTGGCGGAAGTCGCCACCAAGCTCGTGGCGGCCAAGACCCGACTCGAATAGCCCGTCACCCGCCGGGGGACACGACACGGGGGCGCACGGCATGGCCGGCGCCCCCGTTCTGCGTGTGCGGTCAGACGACGCTAGACGACTTTGCGGCCGCTGATCAGTCGCACGAGGATCACGATGACCGCGATCACCAGCAACACGTGAATGAACGATCCCATCGTGTAGCCGCTCACCAACCCCAGCAGCCACAGCACGACCAGGATGATTGCGATGGTTTCAAGCATGCCGATGCTCCCTTCGTGCACGTCGGCGTCCGATTACGCCTCCGCGGCCTCCGCTCGCTCTTCGTTCCTGGGCCCCAGCGCGAACGTCATCGTGCCATGCGCGACCACCTCGTCGCCCACCTTGGCCACGCCCTCGAGCACGCCCATGCGACTGCGCAGGCGGCGCACCCTGGCCTCGATCACCACGACGTCACCCGGATGTACAGGACGCCGATAGCGTACACGGTCGATGCCCATGAAGTAGATCAGTTTTTCGCGGTTCTCCGGCTTGGCCAGAATCAGGATGGCGCCGACCTGCGCCACGGCCTCGGTGAGAATCGTCGGCGGCAGCACCGGACGTTCGCCCGGGCGCTGCCAGAGGTACCGCTCGTTGCCGCTGATGTTCTTGATGCCGACGATGCGCCGGTCCACCTCGAATTCGGTGACGCGGTCCACGAGCAGGAAGGGATAGCGGTGCGGCAGGATGCGCGCAATCGCCTGGTAGTCGAAGGGGAGTGTCGGTTCCATGACGGGTCGATCCGGCGGCGGCCCCGCGGTCGCGGCCAAAGGGGCAGTATAATCCGCCCCGACACACACGCCGCCCCTTCCTTCCGCCGGCACGGCAGGTGACCCCGAGTCTCGTGACCCAGCCCATCGCTCCCAGCAGCCTGCAACGCCCGTCCAGCCACTCGAGCGATCAGGCCACGCTGCGCACCCTGTTCGACCTCGGGCGCCGCGTGATGTCGGTGCTCGAGCTCGACGACCTGCTGCGCACCATCCCCACACTCATCGAACGCCTCATCCAGTTCGATGCGTTTGCCATCTACCTGCTCGACGAACTCAGCAACACCCTCACGATCGGGTACGCGCTGGGCTATCCCGAGGGGCTGGTCGAGACCATCCGGCTCGAGGTGGGCGACGGCCTCGTGGGTCACGCAGTGGCGGACCGTCGGGCCATGCTCATCAACGACCTGAGTCACGAGCCCGACTACAAGGGCTACGTCCCCGGCATGCAGGCCTCGCTCGTGGTGCCGCTCATCTACCGGCGACGGGTGATCGGCGCGTTGAACATCCTGAGCGGGCAGCGCCACGCGTTCACCGAACGCGACCTGGCCATCGTGCGGCAGTTCGGCGTGCACGCCGCCACCGCGCTCGAGAACGCCCGTCTCTACCGCGAGGCGCAGGCCACGGCGCAGGTGTTCGAGACGCTGGTCGAGATCGCGCGCGAGGTGTCGTCCATTCTCGACCTCGACACGCTGTTCACCCGGCTCGCCCCGCTGACCCGACGGCTGATCGACCACCGGAGTTTTGCTGTCCTGCTCGTCAACCAGCCGGCGGGCCGGCTCGACGTGCAGCACCTGTCGGTGCGTTATGGCAGCGAAGTCACGCTGCCCTCCGTCCCGCTCGGCCAGGGGCTGGTCGGGTACGCGGCGCAGTCGTGCGAACCGGTGCTCGTGGGCGACGTGCGGGCCGACCCCCGCTACATCAAGGTGGCCGACGACATCCGCTCGGAACTCATCGTGCCGCTCATGCACCAGGGGCAGTGCATCGGCGTGCTCGCGCTGGCGAGCCCGACGCTCAACGCCTTCGACGAGCAGGACGTCAACCTCGCCACGCTGCTGGCGAGCCAGTTCGCGATCGCGATTCAGAACGCGCAGCTCTACCACCACGTGTCGATGAACCAGGTGCGCCTCGAGCGTGAGCTGCGGTTCGCCCAGCGCGTGCAGGCGGCCCTGTTGCCGCAGGGGGTACCGAGTCGCATCCGCGGGCTCGACGTGGCGGCGCGGTTCGCCGCGGCCCACGAAGTAGGCGGCGACTTCCACGACTTCCTCGACCCGCTGGCCAACCAGCTGGTGGTGGCCGTGGGCGACGTGTCGGGCAAGGGCGTACCTGCCGCGCTCTACAGCGCCTTTGCCTCCGAACTGGTGCGCTCGCGTACCTTCCGCAAGCGCTATCAGCCTGGACGGGTCACACCCGGGCTCGTGCTGCAGGCGGTCAACTCGATCCTGCAGGAACGGCAGCTCGAGGAGTACTACTGCACGATGTGCTACGCGTTGTTCGACGTGAAGAAGCGCACGCTGACCGTCGCCAACTCGGGGCTGCCGTACCCGCTGCGCTGGAGTGGCGGCCACGTCGTGCCCATCGAACAGGCAGGCGTGCCACTCGGCGCGTTTCCCGGCATCGAATACGAGGAAACTGTCCTCTCCTACGAGAAAGGTGACGTCTTCGTGTTCTGCTCGGACGGCATCTTCGAGGCCATGAACGCCGCGAGCGAAGAGTTCACCTCGACGCGCCTGGCCGCGGTGCTGGCCGAGCATGCCAGCCGATCGGCCGACGAGATCACGAGCGCCATCTTCGACGCGGTGCGGGTCTTCAGGGGCGACGCCCCGCAGAACGACGACATGACCGCCGTGGTGGTGCGCATCCAATGACGGCCGGTTGGCGCACGGGCCTGCTGCGACTGACGTCCGGCATCCTGACGGCCGTCACGTGCGTGACCGTCCTGGCTGGCGCGTCATCGGCGCAGACCCCGGCGCCGGCATCGGAGAAGGACGAGGCGCTGCGGCGCGCGGTGAGCCGTCGCCTCGAGGCGACGGCCGAGGCCGTGGACGGCGTCGTCGCGTACCACATCGTGGACGTGGCCACCGGGCAGGTCTTCAGCAGGGACGCGGACGCGCCGTTCCCGACGGCCTCCGCCATCAAGATCGGCATCCTCTACGAGTTGTTCCGGCAGGCCGACGAGGGGCGGATCGATCTCGACGCCCCACGTGAGGTGGCGCCATCCGAGAGGGTCGGCGGGTCAGGTGTGCTGCAGCACCTGCACAATCCGGCCGTGTCGCCACGCGACCACGCCATGCTGATGATTCTGCTGAGCGATAACACGTCCACCAACGTGCTGATCGATCTCGTCGGCATCGAGTCGGTGAACCGGCGGATGGCCTCGCTCGGGGCCACCACCTTCGCCCTCGAGCGGCGCATGATGGACGCGGACGCCGTGGCGGCTGGGCGCGAGAACCTGTCGAGCGCGGCCGACCTGGTGCGGGTGATGGATGCCATTCGCCGCGGCGACGGGCTGACCACCCAAAGCCGCGATGCGGCTCTCGAGATCCTGCGGCGTCCGGGCCCGACGTCGATTCGGGCCGGCGTGCCCGCCTCGGTGCCTGTCGCAGCCAAGCCGGGGGGACTCGACGGCGTGCGCACCGAGGTCGCCTTCGTCGACCTGCCGGGGCGTCCTTACCTCATCGCCGTCATGACGACGTTCCTGGCCGATGAGCGGGAGGGTGCCACTGCGATGGTCGAGATGTCGCGGACGGCCTACGGGTACTTCGACCGGCTCGCCCGAGCCGGCCGTGAGGGGAGATTGCGGTAGACGTGCGGGCGCACGAGTGGATGTCAACGGCGGAGGGTGTTGCGGTCGCGTTCCTCGATGTGGAGGCCGATGGAGTTGCTGCCGAAGCTCGCCACTTCGCGGACCGGGCCCCGCACACGCACGAGGGCACCGCGTCCCGGTGAATTCCGCTGCGAGATCACGGTGATCTCGGCCGTCCCATCGTCAATCTTGTAGAGCTTGTAGGGGATGAGCGGCACGTTCCATGCGCTCGTCACCCGTCCGGTGACCTCGACCGACCGGTCGCCGTAGCGGCCCGGGTCGTCCTTGAGGTCGGCGATGCTGCGGGCGCGCGCGGCGCACCCGGCGGACACGATGAGGACGGCAAGTGCGAGCATCCCGAGTGTTCGCGTGAGCATGGGGACCTCCCTCCGACGAGGCATACTGGGAAAGGTTGCGCACGGGTCGCCAGTGTTGCGACGAAGTGCGGCGATGCCAGCGCCTGCCTGATGGACTCGCACTCCGTTGACCCGGCGCAACCTTGCCGTCTCCGAAGTTCAAGAGGCATGCCAGGCGCGGGTGGGCACGAGGTCGCTCGTGGGGACCGTGAGGGGACGTCCGGCACGTGCGCGGCGTCCGGAGGAGCGGACGGACCCGCATACGGCTGACCTCCAGCGAGCACATCCGCGCGTCGCAGGTCTGACCCCACATCGTCGTCTCGCAGGTCT
>JAEZDP010000321.1 GCA_023418055.1 Acidobacteriota bacterium | reverse complement strand
GCGCCGAACGACTTGTCGATGACGACGTTACGGCCCTTCGGGCCGAGCGTGACCTTCACCGCATTGGCGAGAATATCGACGCCGCGCAGCATGCGCTCGCGGGCGTCGCGGCCGAACTTAACTTCTTTTGAAGCCATTTGTCTTTGCTCCCGGGCTCAAGAGCCCTTTGAATGAGTGGATGGTTGGACGGGACCGGCTATCAGCCGATGATGCCCATGATGTCGGCTTCCTTCATGATCAGAAGGTCTTCGCCGTTGAGCTTGACTTCGGTGCCGGACCACTTGCCGAACAGGACGCGGTCGCCCTGCTTGACGTCCAGCGGAACGAGCTTGCCGGCTTCGTCACGGGCGCCCGAACCGACGGCGATGACTTCGCCTTCCTGCGGCTTTTCCTTGGCGGTGTCCGGAATGATGATGCCGCCCTTGGTCTTTTCCTCGGAATCGACCCGGCGGACAACCACGCGGTCGTGGAGCGGGCGGAACGTCGACTGTGTCATGTGACTTTGATCCTCGATACGGATGATGGTAGGGGTTCCCTCCGTCCGGAGAACCGGACTTCGTTAGCACTCCCATCTGATGAGTGCCAACTGGCCGGTGAGATAGGCCCGACGCAAACGGGAGTCAAGAAGCTGGCCACGCGAAGACGATCCTCCTTCGGCTTTTTCGGAATGTTCGGCCGCTCGTCCGACCTGCGCCAGCTCGACGCGGCGCTGCGCGGCGTCGACCTGCATCCCGCTCTGGTGCCCGAGGGCGTCAAGATGACCATCGTCAACCTGATGAAGGACCACGGCATCGACGAGATGCCGGAAGCCTATCCGGCCGTGGCGGAGATGTTCGGCTACAGCGTCATGGGCGCCAACGCCTTCGAGGCGGTGCATGGCGGCGAACGCCTGGCGGCGATCGAGGCGCGGGTGGAAAAGGCGCTGGAGGCGGGCGAGGGGATGGACGCGCAGCTTCTGCTGCTCGCCATCCACGCCAAGTTGATCCAGCCCGAAATCGTGACGCGCTACGGCATCGAGGCGACATGAAAGCGGATGACTCGGGCGCGGCGTTCCGCTAGATGCGAGGCCAACTTCAATCGCGCCGACGAGCCTGAAATGCCCAATCTGATCGACACGCTGGACGACCTCGCCGACGGCTATTCCGTCATTTTGAGCGATGTCTGGGGCGTGGTCCACAATGGCGTCGACCCCTTTCCCGATGCCTGCGCGGCGCTGAAGCGCGCGCGTCAGAAGGGCAAGATCGTCATCCTCATCACCAATTCGCCGCGCGTGCGCGACGATGTGGAAGACCAACTCGCCGCGATCGGCGTGCCGCGCGATTGCTGGGACTATCTGGTGACCTCCGGCGACGTGACGCGCGATCTGATCGCCGAGGGCCCGCGCCGCATCTTCCATCTCGGCCTCGACCGCGACCTGTCGCTCTATGACGGGCTCGACGTGGAACTGGTCGAGGAGCAGGAGGCTTCGGGCGTCGTGTGCACCGGCATGTTCGACGACGAGAGCGAAACGCCCGAGGACTATGCGGAGATGCTGCGGCGCTTCCGCTCGCGCGACCTGCCCTTCATCTGCGCCAATCCCGACATCGTCGTGGAGCGCGGCGACAAGCTGGTCTGGTGCGCCGGCGCGCTCGCCCGCGACTATGCGCAGCTCGGCGGCCGCTCCTTCGTCGCCGGCAAGCCGCACCAGCCGATCTACGTCGCCGCCCTGATCCTCGCCGCGCAGGCGCTCGGCCGCCAGGTCAAGCCCCGCGACGTGCTGGCGATCGGCGACGGGGTGATGACCGACGTCAAGGGCGCGGTGTCGAACGACATCGACATCCTGTTCGTCACCGCCGGCATCCACGCCCGCGAATACGACGCGGACGGCGCGCCGGACGTGGCGCGGCTCGCGGCCTTCCTCGACAGCCACGGCTATGCGCCCGTGGCCTCCATTCCACGTTTACGTTGAGCGCATGACCGGCAACTTCGCCCACATCTGCGGAAGCGATGCGCTGCCTGAACGCTTGCGCGGCGCCGTCGTCGCGATCGGCAATTTCGACGGCGTCCATCGCGGCCACCGCGCCGTGCTCGACCGGGCCTTGGGCGAGGCACGGCGGCTCCGCGCGCCGGCGCTGGTGCTGACCTTCGACCCGCATCCGCGCACGCTCTTCCGCCCCGACATCCCTCTCTTTCGCCTGACCTCGTCGGCGATGAAGGCGCGCCTTCTCGCAGCCTGCGGCTTCGACGGCATGGTCGAGCAGCGTTTCGACAGAGATTTGGCGGAGTTGTCCGCCGAAGAATTCGTCGCGACGATCCTGGTGGGACGGCTCGGCATCGCCCATGCGGTGACCGGTTTCGACTTTCATTTCGGCAAGAACCGAGGTGGCGGTCCGGCCTTCCTGATGGAGGCGGGCGGACGCCACGGCTTCGGCGTCACGCTGGTCGACGCCTTTCGCGACGAGGGGGCGGAGATCGTCTCGTCGAGCCGCATCCGCGAATTGCTGGCCGAGGGCGAGGTGGCGGAGGCGGCCGGGCTGCTCGGCTACCGCTTTGCGGTGGAGGCGGAAATCGTCGGCGGCGAGAAGCTCGGCCGCACGCTCGGCTACCCGACCGCGAACATGGTGATTTCGCCGGATGCGCATCTGGCCCACGGCATTTACGCCGTGCGAATGAAGCGCGCGGATGGCGCGCTGCATGATGGCGTTGCGAGCTTCGGCCGGCGGCCGACGGTCACTGAAGACGGCGCGCCGCTGCTCGAGACGTTTCTGTTCGACTTTTCCGGCGATCTTTACGGCGAGAC
>JAEZDP010000158.1 GCA_023418055.1 Acidobacteriota bacterium | reverse complement strand
GCGGCGGCGCGGGCGGCGGCCTGTGCGCGGTCGCGCGCATCGAGCGCCTGATTGAGCGCCTGTCGGTAGTCGCGCTGCACCACGGCCTCATCGGCCCGGGCGAGCGCGGCCACGGCGCCCTCGAGTTCCGCCGCGGCGTACTGGTCGGCTCCGGCCGCCCGCGCGGTGTCGATGGCGCCCTGCGCCTGGTCCATTTCCTTGCGTGGAGGCTCGCCGCATCCCGCCAGGCAGGAGAGCAGCATGAGCAACAGGAAGGACGAGGCCGGCAGTCGCCGCACGGTCGGTGCTGACATGCCGAGGAGTATACGGCGTAGTACGATGATGGGCCGGCGTCGCGGGACGACGATGGGGGTGGGACGGTCATGAAGGCGTTGGCCCCCGACGACCGTCCACGCGAGAAGCTGCTGCGGCATGGCCCGGGTCCGCTCGGCGACAACGAACTGGTGGCGGCGGTGCTGGGGCATGGCTGTCGCATGCTGCCGGCGCTGGATCTGGCCACCCGGGTGCTGGCATCTGTCGGGGGCGTGCAGGAACTGGCGCGCATGTCCGCCCGCGACCTGGCGCGGCAGCCAGGCCTGGGCGTGACCGGGGCCGCGCGGCTGCTGGCGGGGATGGAACTGGGGCGGCGGGCGCTGGCGCAGGCGTTGCCGGCACGCTCACGGCTGGCCTCCCCGCGGGAGGTGGCGGCGTACCTGCTGCCACGCTTCGGCGCCGCGGCGGTGGAGCAGTTCGGCGTGCTGTTGCTCGACGCCCGCCATCGGGTGCTCGACGCGCGCGTGCTCACCACCGGCACGGTCGATGCGAGTCCGGCCTATCCGCGGGACGTCTTCCGCGAGGCGACGCTGGCCGGCGCTGCCGCCGTCGTGCTGTTTCACAACCATCCCTCGGGGGACCCCACGCCCAGCCCGGAGGACATCGCCCTGACGAAGCGCTTGTGCCTCGCGGGCGAGTTGATGGGCATCGAGGTCATCGACCACGTCATCCTGGGTGGTGGCGTGTTCTGCAGTCTGCGCGACATCGGCGTCTTCCGGGCGTAGGGTCCGGCGCCGCAGTTCTCCTTCGACCGGCGATACGCATGTCCACGTTCTACCTGACCACTGCCATCGACTACGTCAACAGCCGCCCGCACCTCGGCACGGCCTACGAGAAGGTCACCGCGGACGTCATCGCCCGCTACAAGCGGCTGTGCGGCGTCGACACCCATTTCGTGATGGGCAACGACGAGCACTCGCAGAACGTGTTCAAGCGTGCCCGTGAGCTGGGGCTGGATCCGCTGGCCTACTGCGACCAGATGGAGCAGGAGTTTCGCGAGGTCTGGGCTGGGCTGCACATCTCGTTCGACGACTTCATCCGCACCACCCAGCCGCGCCATCGGCAGGCGGTGCAGGCCATGGTGCAGCGGATCGCCGAAGCCGGCGACCTGTACCAGGCCGACTACGAAGGCTGGTACTGCGTCTCGTGCGAGGCCTTCAAGCAGGAGAAGGACCTGGTGGACGGGCTGTGCCCGATCCATCGGACACGGCCCGACTGGATTCGCGAGCGGAACCACTTCTTCAGGCTCTCGGCGTATCGCGACCGCCTGCTGGCGCACGTGCAGGCGCACGCCGACTTCATCCAGCCTGAGGTGCGGCGCAACGAGATCCTGCGCCTGCTCGAGAGCGGGCTCGACGACATCTCGATCAGCCGCGCCGGGCAGTCGTGGGGTATCCCGCTGCCCTCCGACCCGTCGAGCGTGGTCTATGTCTGGTTCGACGCCCTCATCAACTACGCCTCGGCGGTCGGGTACGGCTCGGACGACCTGTTGCTGCAGCGCTGGTGGCCGGCGGACCTGCACGTCATCGGCAAGGACATCACGCGCTTCCACTGCGTGATCTGGCCCGCGATGTTGATGAGCGCGGGCGTGCCCCTGCCACGAGCCGTGTTCGGCCACGGCTGGGTGCACCTGCGCGGCGAGAAGATGAGCAAGTCGCTCGGGACGTCGGTGGACCCGCTCGAGGCCGCCGGCCGTTTCGGCGTGGATGCGTTGCGCCTGTATCTGGTGAAGGAGATTCCCTACGGGGCCGACGGCGACTTCTCGTGGGAGCGGCTCGAAGATCGGTACAACGCCGACCTGGCCAACAACCTCGGCAACCTCGCGAGCCGCGTGACGGCCATGGCCGACCGGTATCGGGGCGGCACGCTGGCGCCTGCGGGCAGTGGGGGGCGGCTGGCCCCGCTCGCCAGTGAGGTGCTCGCGCTCTACCGCACGGCCATGAACGGCTACGCGCTGCATCAGGGCGCCGCCGCGGCGTTCCGCCTGGTGGATGCGACCAACGAGTACATCGCCGAGCAGCAGCCCTGGGCGCTGGCGCGTGACGCCTCACGCGCCGACGCGCTCGACGAGGTGCTCTTCACCGCGGCCGAGAGCCTGCGTGTGGCTGCCACGCTGCTGCATCCCGTGATGCCGTCCGCGTCGGCCCGCCTGCTCGAACGTCTCGGTGAAGGTGCGCGCGTTGACACCCTGCAGCTCGATGCCGACGGCGCCTGGCGGAGCGACGGCGTACGACACCTGGTCAAGGGCGACGCCCTCTGGCCGCGAACGGATGGGGCATCGTCACCGGCCGCCATCGTGACCACAGGAGCTTCCGTGACAGAGTCGAAGACCGAGATCGTCGTACCGCAGCCCCCGACCGCCACCTCGCCCTCACCGGCTGAGGCGCCTGCCGCGCCGCCGGCCCCCACGGCCCCCGTGGCTGCGGGCCCGGCCCCCATCGCCTTCGACGACTTCGCCAAGGTGGACCTGCGGGTCGGTAAGGTGATCGCGGCGGAGCGGGTGCCGAAGTCCAAGAAGCTGCTCAAGCTCACCGTCCAGGATGGCCCCGACAGCGAGCGGACCATTCTGGCGGGCCTGGCCGAGTCGTACGAGCCCGACCAGATTGCCGGGCGGACCATCGTGTTCGTGGCCAACCTGCAGCCGCGGCCGATGATGGGCCTCGTGTCGCACGGGATGGTGCTGGCTGCAGAGGCCGACGGTCGGGCGCAGTTGCTGGCCTTCGACACCCCGCCCCAGCCCGGGACGCAGGTTCGATGATCGACTCGCACTGCCACCTGGCAGGCGACGAGTTCGCCGACGATCTCGAGGGCGTCCTGTCCCGCGCGCAGGACGCGGGCCTGACGGGCGCCCTGTGCATCCTCGATGCCGGCAGCCGCGTCGAACTCGACAGGGCCGCCGCCCTGCACGCACGGTGGCCGGCCGTGCGGTTCAGCGCCGGCATCCATCCGCATCAGGCCGCAACACGCGGGCCCGTGGACGCTGTTGCGACGATGGTCTCGGACGCCCTGGCTGAGGTGGGCGGGTGTGCGATCGGCGAGTGCGGGCTCGACTACCACTACGACTTCGCCCCACGGGATGTCCAGCGAGCGGTCTTCGCCGCGCAGATCCAGCTCGCGGTGACGCGCGACCTGCCGCTCGTCATCCATACCCGGGAGGCCGATGCCGACACGGTGGATCTGTTGCGCTCGCAGGGCGCGGGGCGGGCCCGCGGCGTCTTCCACTGCTTCACGGGCGATGCGGCGCTGGCTGCCGACGCCCTGGCACTCGGCTTTCACCTGTCCGCCTCGGGCATCGTCACCTTCCCCCGGGCTGGTGCGTTGCGCGACGTGCTGGCGGCCGTTCCCAGCGACCGCGTGCTCATCGAGACCGACAGCCCGTTTCTTGCGCCCGTGCCGCACCGCGGACGAAGAAACGAGCCGGCGTTTGTCGGGCAGGTGGCGGCGACGCTGGCCGACCTCTGGAATTGTCCGGTGGCCGAGGTGGTGTCACAGACCTCGCGCAATTTCGTGGCGGTGTTCGGCGCAGTTGGCCAAGAGGCCACAACAAGTGGGGTTCGTTGACACACCTACGTCGATGTGTTGAGATTCCCGGGGTTTCCGACGTGCAGCACTCATCATCTCCGCCCGATCTCGCGCAGCTCTTCGAACCGATCCGTGACGACCTCGAGCGCGTCGATCAGGCCTTCCTGCGCCACATCGACTCACGCGTCGAGCTGATCCCCGAGATCGGCCGCTATCTGCAGCAGAGTGGCGGCAAACGCGTGCGCCCGGCGGTGATGCTGATGGCCGCGCGTCTGGCGGGCGACACGACTGGCGAGATGGCGGTGCTCTACGCGTCGGTCATCGAGTTCATCCACACGGCGACGCTCGTCCACGACGACATCATCGACGACTCCGAACTGCGCCGTGGCCGGCTGGCCGTGCACTCGCGCTGGGGCAACAACATCACCGTGCTGCTCGGCGACTACCTGTACATCAAGTCGCTCGGCATGGCGTTGACCTACGACCGCGTGGACATCCTGCGGGTCCTGTGCGACGTCACCCTCAAGATGATCGAGGGCGAGCTCTATCAGCTCACGAAGAACGGCGACCTCGACATCACCGAAGAGGAGTACTTCGACATCATCCGCCGCAAGACCGCGTACCTCTTTGCGGGCTCGGCGAAGATGGGCGGCATGATCGGCACGATCACCGCCGAGCAACAGCAGGCCCTCTGGGACTACGGCTTCAACCTGGGCGTCGCCTTCCAGCTCGTGGACGACCTGCTGGACTACACGGCCGACCAGGCCGCCCTCGGCAAGCCCATCGGCGGCGACTTGCGCGAGGGCAAGGTCACGCTGCCGCTCATCCTGCTGCGACAGGTGGCCGAAGACGAAGCGCGGCCGCTCATCGAGCAGGTGGCACGCGGCGAGGGCGTGGCCGACGAGGCCTGGCGCCAGCTCGTGAGCCTGCTGCACGAATACGACGTCATCCCGCAGGTCGTGCGGCGGGCTGACGAGTTCGCCGAGACGGCACGTCTGCAACTGCGGCAGTTCCCCGAGAGCCGCGAGCGTGACGCGCTCACGGGCCTGGCCGATTTCGTGCTGGCCCGAGACAGGTAAGCCCGGGCCAGCCGCGCCGGGCGCGCCCCTCCAGATCCGGCGTGACCACCCACAAACACTGATGGCCGCCTCGGCCAGCGGCCCGCCTGACCATGGACATTGCCGCCGAACGCATCGAGGCGCTTCGCACCCAGATTCGCCATCACGAAGCGCGCTACTACATTCATCACGCGCCGGAGATTTCGGATGGCGAGTTCGACGCGTTGCTCGCCGAGCTGATTGCGCTCGAAGACGCACATCCCGATCTCGTCACGCCCGATTCCCCGACGCAGCGCGTGGCCGGCCAGCCGGTCGACGGATTCACCACCGCACGGCACGCGCAGCCGATGCTCAGCCTCGACAACACCTACGATGCCGACGAACTCGAGGCGTTCGATGAACGGGTCCGCAAGGGGCTCGACCGGGCGGCGGCCTCGCCGGTCGTCTACGTCGCGGAACTCAAGATCGACGGCCTGAGTATCGCCCTGACCTACGAGGGCGGACGCTTCGTCCGCGCCGTCACGCGCGGCGACGGCACCGAGGGTGAAGACGTGTCGAGCAACGTCCGCACCATACGGTCGGTGCCGCTGCGGCTGCGCGGGGAAGCGCCCAATGCGCTCCTCGAGATCCGTGGCGAGATCTTCCTGCCGCGGGCCGAGTTCGCGCGCATCAACGACGAGCGCGCGTCGGTCGGCGAGCCGCTGTTTGCCAACCCGCGCAATGCCGCCGCAGGCACCTTGCGGCAACTGGACGCGCGTCTGGTCGCGCGCCGGGGCCTGGGGCTCTTCGCGTATCAGGTGGTGGCCAGCGACGCCGACCTGCTGCCGAACTCGCACGACGCGCAGCTGGCGCAGGTGGAGGCGTGGGGGGTGCCCGTCGCGCCCCATCGGCAGGTCTGTGCGGGCATCGCGGCCGTGAAGGCGTTCTGCGAGACGTGGGCCGAAGCGCGGCACCGCCTGCCTTTCGAGACCGACGGCGTGGTCATCAAGGTGGACGCCATGGCGGAACGGCGCCAGCTGGGCGCCACGGCCAAGTGGCCACGATGGGCCACCGCGTTCAAGTTCCCTGCCCAGCAGGCGACGACCAGGCTCCTGCGGATCGACGTACAGGTGGGGCGGACCGGTGCCGTCACGCCCCTCGCCGTGCTCGAGCCCGTCACGCTCGCTGGATCGACCATCGGCTTTGCCACCCTGCACAACGAAGAGGAGATTCGCCGCAAGGACCTCCGCATCGGCGACTGGGTGCTCCTCGAGAAGGGGGGCGACGTCATCCCCAAGATCGTCAAGCCGATCGAGAGCCGTCGTACCGGCGACGAGCAGACGTTCGTGATGCCCTCCGCCTGTCCGGTCTGCCACAGCCAGCTCGAACGGCCAGACGAGGAAGTGGTGTGGCGGTGTGTGAACCCGAGTTGTCCCGCACGCCTGCGGCGAAGCCTGCAGCACTTCGCCTCGCGGCGGGCCATGAACATCGAAGGGCTGGGGGAGGCCCTCGTCGACCGCCTGGTCGGCGACGGCCTCGTACGCGACTTTGCCGACCTCTATCTGTCGCTCGATGAACCCACGCTGGCCAACCTGAAGTTCACCGCCATCGTCCGCCGCAAGACGGTCGACGATGTGGGCGTCGTCAGTCTGGTCGAGAAGCAGGAGGAGCGGCGGTTCGGCGAGAAATCGGCCCGCGCGTTGCTCGACGAGATCGCCCGCAGCCGAAGCCACGAGATGTGGCGGCTGCTGTTCGGCCTCGGCATCCGCCATGTGGGCGAACGCGGCGCCCAGGCGCTCGCCGAGGTCTTCGGTACGCTCGACGCCGTCATGGCGGCCGACCTCGACGCCCTGCAGGCGGTACCCGACATCGGCCCGGTGGTGGCGGCATCGGTCCGCCACTTCTTCGATGCGCCCGAAACCCACGCGCTCGTCGAGCGGCTGCGACAGGCCGGCGTGTCGTTTGGCGCGCCACCCGCACCGCGTCCGGACGCACCGGGTCCGTTGACGGGCCAGACGGTCGTGCTCACGGGCACCCTCGACGCGATGACGCGGGAAGAAGCCGGCGATCGCCTTGCCGCGCTTGGTGCCCGCGTCTCCTCGTCGGTCAGTCGTAAGACCTCGTTTGTCGTCGCCGGCCGCGAGGCGGGCAGCAAACTCGACAAGGCGCAGACGCTCGGGGTGCCGGTCCTCGACGAGGCTGGCCTGCTGCGCCTGCTGGCCGAACACGCCGCGTCCTGACGCCACGCGCCGTGCCGGCTCGACCTGCCCTGGTCTGGTGCGGTCGATTATGCTGTCACCGTGAGCGCGCGCATCCTGGTCATCGACGATGAAGCAAGCATCCGCGAGAGCCTGCGGATGATCCTCGACTACGAAGGGTACCGATGTCTGCTGGCCGCCACCGGCGAACAGGGGCTCGAGGCGATCCGCCAGGAGGTGCCCGACCTGGTGTTTCTCGACATCAAGATGCCCGGCAAGGACGGCCTCGAGGTGCTCGGGCAGATCAAGGAACTCGACGAGTCGCTGCCGGTCGTCATGATCTCGGGGCACGGCACGGTGGCGACGGCCGTCGAGTCGACCCGGCTCGGCGCCATCGACTTCATCGAGAAGCCACTGTCGTCCGAGCGTGTGTTGTTGACCATTCGCAACGCCCTCACGACGAGCCGGCTCGAGCAGGAGAACCGGCGGCTGCGGGGCGCGGAAGACGCCAGGTACAACCTGATTGGCGAGAGCCCGGCGCTGCAGGGCGTGCTCGACGCCGTGCAGCGCGCGGCGCCCACGACCGCCACCGTGCTCATTCTCGGGGAGAGCGGTGTCGGTAAGGAACTGGTGGCCCGCGCCATCCATCGCAACAGCCTGCGGGCGCGCGAGCGGTTCGTGCAGGTCAACTGCGCGGCGATCCCCGAAGAGCTGATCGAGAGCGAGCTGTTCGGCCACGAGAAGGGCAGCTTCACCGGCGCGGCCGACCGTCAGCTGGGGAAGTTCGAACTCGCCGACCGCGGCACGATCTTCCTCGACGAAGTCGGCGACATGAGCGCCAAGACGCAGGCCAAGGTGCTGCGCGTGCTGCAGGAGGGCGAGGTGGAGCGCCTCGGCTCGCAGCGCACGCTGAAGGTGGACGTGCGCGTGATTGCCGCCACCAACAAGGACCTGCAGGCCGCCATCGCCGACGGCACGTTCCGCGAGGACCTCTTCTTCCGCCTGAGCGTCATTCCCATTCGGGTGCCGCCCCTGCGTGACCGGCGCGAGGACATTCCCGCCCTCGTGCGCCACTTCAGTGACCTGTTTGCGGCCGAGGGCGGGCGGGCCCGCCGCTTCACGCCCGCGGCCCTCGACCTGCTGCAACGCCATCCCTGGCGGGGCAACATCCGCGAGTTGAAGAACGCGATCGAGCGCGCGCTCATCATGGCGCCGGGTGACCCGATCGACGCCGGTGACCTGCGCGACCTGGCGCAGACCGTCGCCAATCCCGGCAATCCGACCCCGGCCGCGCCCACGGGCCACGGGCCAGCCGCGCCAGCCAGCGGCGCGCCGGATATCGCAACCGACCTTCCCCCGACCGCCGGTGAGCCCCCGGCCACCGAGAATGCCGACGCGCGTCCCGCGCCCGCGAAGCCCACCACGCTGCGCGAGTTCAAGGAGCAGGCCGAACGCGAGTTCCTCGTGGAGAAGCTGCGCGAGCACCACTGGAACATCTCGCGGACGGCCGAGGTCATCGGCACGCCGCGCAGCAACCTGTACAAGAAGCTCGAGCAGTACAGCATCTCGCAGGACATCGACGGGTAGGCCCCGCATCGCCGAGGCGGGGTATCATCCGCAGCCCGTGGACTGTAGACCGTTGACCGAAGACCGTTCATGATCGTGCGCCCGCGCCCCGTGGACTGCTATCATCGGCGGGCGGCAGTCGACCAGGCGATCGCTGGCACGCCCGTGGCAACACGGGTCGCTGGAGGAAAGTCCGAACTCCGCAGGGCAGTGCGCCGGGTAACACCCGGGCGGGGCGACCCGACGGACCAGTGGCACAGAAAACACACAGCTGACGTCCACCTCCGGGTGGGCAAGCAATGGTGAAAAGGTGCGGTAAGAGCGCACCGCGCGGCCGGTAACGGACGTGGCAGGCAAAACCCCGCACGGAGCAAGACCAAATAGGGAGGCGCTCGAGGACGGCCCGTCCGAAGCCTCC
>JAEZDP010000100.1 GCA_023418055.1 Acidobacteriota bacterium | reverse complement strand
CAACGGTCCCGCCCCCCTCAGCCGCGAGGCACGCAAGCAGCTCGAGGCCGAACAGCGTCGTCAGCGGCGCGCGGCGGAACAGCAGGCGGCGCGCGTGGCGCGGCTCGAACAGCGCATCGCCGAACGGGAGGACGAAGTGAAGGCGCTGGAGGCGCAAATGGCGGTCCCGGGCTTCTACGACGACCCGGCGGCATCGCGCCCCGTCATCGATCGACACCAGGCGGCCATGTGGGAGGTGGGCGACCTGATGGGCCAGTGGGAAGCCCTCCAGACCACTGGCGACCCGACGAGCGACACGGCGGGCTGACCTTCCTCGTCACCTCGCCCCAGACAGGCCCTGTCGACTCCCCGCCCCTCCAATTACATTTCCGACACTCACCGCCTCGAAACGGGCGTAGCCACGGCGTCCACTCAACAGATTTGTGCGCAAACGACGAAATCGTCATGCGGCACGCCATTTGTATTGCTTCTGCGTCAGGATGAGCACGGTTCCTGTCGCCCACGCAGATCACACGGCGCGCTTGCCGGTGGCCGAAGACTTCTACCGAGACCTCATCACGGGGATGCGCAACGGCATCATCGTGATCGAGCGCGAGGGCCGGCTGGTCGCGATGAACGACGCGGCGTACGCGTCACTCGGGCTGGTGCCCGGTCCGACCGACGTCGGCAGGCCCGTGGCCGACATCCTCGTGGCCACCCCTGAGCTGGCGGCCGTCTTCGCCCGTGTGTTCGATACCGACGTGCTGCCCAACCGCGCCGAGGTGCGCTTGGCGCCGTCGGGCCGCGCCATCGGCTACACGCTGTCGCTCGTGCGCAACAGGCTGGGCGACGTCACCGGCGCGGCGCTCTTCTTCAAGGACCTGACCCGCGTCGAGCAGATCGAGGAGCGCGAACGGCTGCGCGACCGGCTGGCGGCGCTCGGCGAGATGGCTGCCGCCATCGCCCACGAGGTGAAGAACCCGCTGGCCGGCATCGAGGTCATGGCCGGGCTGTTGAAGCGTCGCCTCGCCGACAACGCCGAAGCGCTGACGCTGCTCAACGACATCATCACCGAAGCCAAGATGGCCAACTCCATCGTGCTCGAGGTGCTGGAGTTCGTCCGTCCGGTGCGACTGCACGTCGCCAGCGTGGATGTGGCGAGCCTGCTCAACGACGCGTTGCTCATGGCCGACAGCCTCGTTCCGCGCCGCGGCGTTTCGGTGAGCGTGGACACGCCCCCCGGCCTGCCGGAGATCGAAGGCGACGACCACCAGTTGCGGCAGATCTTCACCAATCTTCTCGCCAACGCGCTCGAGGCGCTCAATGGCGACGGGCGCGTCGTGGTGCGCGTCAGTCAACTCACCAGGCCCGCCTGGCCTCCCGGTGAGGACAGCCCCAGCGGTCCCGCGCTGCAGATCGACGTGGAAGACGACGGCCCGGGCATACCCGAGTCGATTCGCGAACGCATCTTCAGCCCGTTCTTCACGACCAAGCCCCGCGGTTCCGGCCTGGGCCTGGCCATCGTCCGCAAGCTGGTCGACGCGCACGACGGGCGCATCGAGTTGCGGCCCGGCTCGACCGGCAGCGGCACGTGTTTCCGTCTCGTCCTGCCCGTGCGCCCCACGGGCGACGGCGGCGGCCCCAGCTTGCCCGATGCAGGCGCGCCAGGCGGACCTCGCCCCCGATGACCTCCATATGAACGCCATGACCGACCCGAAGATTCGACCCATCGGACGCATCCTTGTGGCCGACGACCACGACTCGCTGCGCCGCACGCTGGCCCGGGCGTTGACCGACGCGGGGCACGACGTCGTGGAAGCCTCGAACGGCAACCACGCCATCGAGCGGCTGCACGAGACCAACTTCGACGTCGTCCTGAGCGACCTGAAGATGGGCGGCAGCGACGGCCTGGACGTCCTGCGCACCGCCAAGGCGCTGCAGCCCAGCACCGCGGTCATCCTCATGACGGCCTTCGGGTCGGTGCACACGGCCGTCGAGGCGATGAAGGTCGGTGCCTTCGACTACGTGCCGAAGCCCTTCGAGATCGAGGAGATGGAGGTCAAGATCGACAAGGCGCTCGAGCATCGGCGTCTCAAGACCGAAGTCGACTACCTTCGCCACGAGCAAGGGGGCATCTACCAGTTCGACAACATCATCGGTGCGAGTGGCGCGCTGCAACGCGTGCTCGACGTCGTCCGGAAGGTCTCGAAGAGCAACACCACGGTGCTCATCGGGGGCGAGACCGGCACCGGCAAGGAACTCATCGCCGGCGCCATCCATCACAGCTCGCTGCGCGCGGCGCGCAACTTCGTCAAGGTGAACTGCGCCGCGCTGCAGGAGAACCTGCTCGAGTCGGAGCTGTTCGGCCATGAACGCGGCGCGTTCACGGGCGCCGACAAGCAGCGCATCGGCCGCTTCGAGCAGGCCGACGGCGGCACCCTGTTCCTCGACGAGATCGGCGACATGAGCGCCAACACGCAGGCCAAGATCCTGCGGGTGCTGCAGGAACACGAATTCGAGCGCCTGGGCGGCACACGCACGCTGCGCGTCGACGTCCGGCTCGTGGCGGCCACCAACCACAACCTGGCGACGATGGTGGAACAGGGCCGCTTCCGCGAAGACCTGTACTACCGCCTGAACGTCGTGCAGATCGAGATGCCGCCCCTGCGCGACCGGAAGGAGGACGTCCCGGCCCTGGCCAACTTCTTCATCAAGCGCTTCGCGGCGGAGTTGAAGAAGCGCATCGAAGGCGTGACGCCCGAGGCCTCGAAACTTCTGCAGCGCTACAACTGGCCCGGCAACATCCGCGAACTCGAGAACACGATCGAGCGCGCGGCGCTGCTGTGCGAGGAGCGCCTGATCAACGC
>JAEZDP010000061.1 GCA_023418055.1 Acidobacteriota bacterium | reverse complement strand
CGTCGATTCCGCTCTATGGCCTCGTGCGGCAGGAGTACGTGCCGAGCAACGTGGACGAGGCCGAGTTCGAGGTGCAGATCAACGCGCCCGAAGGCACGAGTCTCGCGGCGATGGACGAGGCGACCCGACGCATCGAGGGCCAGATTCGCGAGTTGCCCGCGGTACGCACGGCGCTCACGACCATCGGCGGCAGCTTCCTGGGCGCGGTGAACCAGGCCCGCATGTACGTGCGCATCGCGCCGCACGAGGAACGGGTGTTCTCGCTCGGGCGACTGTTCTCGGACACGCTACGTCTGCAGCCGTGGAAGGCCTTCGAGGGCAACTACTCACAGCGCGACGTGATGGGGCAGGTGCGCGCCATCATCCGGCAGTATCCGGAACTGCGCGGCGGCCCGAGGAACATCCAGACCTTCAATTTCGGCGGGGGCCCGTTCGACATCGACTTGTCGATTCAGGGGCCAGTGCTCGAGGAGCTCGCACGGTTCACCGACGCGTTGCGCCTGCGCGCCGACGAACTCGGCCTGGTGGATGCCGACACGTCCCTGAAGCTCGACAAGCCCGAGTTGCGCGTGCGGATTGACCGCGCCCGCGCGTCGGACCTCGACGTGGACACGCAGGATGTCGCCAATGCCCTTCGGCTGCTCGTCGGCGGAGACGACGAGGTCACGCGGTATCGCGACGTGGTGGTCAACGACGACTACGACGTGCAGCTGCGACTGACCGAAGCCGACCGTCAGGACGTCGGCACCATCAGCCGGCTGCTGGTGCCCTCGCGCGACGGCCGGCTGGTGCGGCTCGACAACCTCGTCGAGATCAGCGCGTCACAGAGCCCGTCTCGTATCGATCGGCTGGATCGCCAGCGGGACGCGCGGCTGCGCGCCTACGTGGCGCCCGGCTTCGGCCAGCAGGACCGCATGGACGTCCTGCGAGCCGCGGCTGCCGACATGGACATGCCGCCGGGCTACAGCGTGTCGATTGCGGGGAAGGGGCGCGAGCTCGAGCGCACGTTCACCGAGTTCCTGTGGGCGTTCTCGCTGTCGGTGATCTTCATGTACATGATCCTGGCGGCGCAGTTCGAGAGCACCATCCATCCGCTCACCATTCTGCTGTCCCTGCCGTTGTCGGTGCCGTTCGCGCTGCTCGCGCTTTATCTCACGGGCAACACGCTGAACCTGTTCTCGGCGCTCGGGCTGCTCGTGCTGTTCGGCGTGGTCAAGAAGAACTCGATTCTGCAGATCGACCACATGAACAACCTGCGCGAGAAGGGCCTGCCGCGCAACGAGGCCATCATGGAGGCCAACCGCGACCGTCTGCGGCCGATTCTGATGACCACGCTGGCGTTGGTCGGCGGCATGCTGCCGCTGGCGCTCGGCACCGGTCCAGGCGCGGAGGAGCGGCGCACCATCGCCGTGGTGGTGATTGGCGGGCAGACCTTGTCGCTGCTGCTGACGTTGCTCGTGACGCCGGTGGCCTACTCGGTGTTCGACGACATCGCGCAGACGGAGCGCTGGGCACGGATTCGCGCGCGCATCGGCGCGCTGACCCCGATGCGCCTGCGTCGGGCCGAGTAGCGCCCGGCGCTCGGGGGGCGTGGGGTCAGACCTGCCGCGTGAGGTTCCGGGGTCAGACCTGCGGTGTGTGATCTTGGGGTCAGACCTGCGGCGTGCGCTGTTGGGGTCAGACGTGAGCGCAACGGGACGCCGGGCCGCCCGGCCGCGTCCCATGCCGTAGATGCGTGCGCCCACCCCGACACAGCCCTCGGCCGCCGCCGGCCCGCTCCCGCGCGGTACCTTCGCCCTCACCACCCGCGCGTTCATCCCTCGCCCGGTCGACGAGGTGTTCCGCTTCTTCGGCGACGCGCACAACCTCGACATCCTGACGCCGCCCTTCCTGCACTTCCGGGTGCTGACGCCGCCGCCCATCGAGATGCGCGCCGGCACCCTCATCGACTACCGGCTCCGCCTGCGCGGCGTGCCCATCACGTGGCGTACGCACATCGCCGTGTGGGAACCCGGCTGCCGGTTCGTCGACGAACAGGTGCGTGGCCCATACCGCTCGTGGGTGCACACGCATACCTTCCGCCCGGCCGACGGCGGCACGCTGATGGACGACGACGTGCGCTACCGGGTGCCCGGAGGCGCGCTGGTGCACCGGTGGCTCGTGGCCGGCGACGTCCTGCGCATCTTCAGGTATCGCCAGCAGGCGCTCCGCGACGTCTTCGGCTGCGGCACTTCCACCGCCGACGAAGACCCGCGCATCACCCGGCTTGCCTGAACCGGCGCGGCGAGATGTCGTCGGGTTGACACCATCAGGCTCATCCATTCCGCGCGATCTGGAAGAATGGTCGGGCTTTCGACATCGAATCCATCCAACTGGATCACTGGCAGTGCAATTATTCAACTCTGTGGATCAGTAAGTGTTGCTTGGTTCAGCTTATCTTTTCAGAAGGCTGAAGAATCCCTTCGGAGTCACGGAGTTACGGCGATGGGACGAAGTGGGTGTTTCTGGCATGCCATTCGCTATCAATCCGGGATGCGATGCGGTATCGCAGTTTTCATACGCTCACGAAAGAGGATTCTATGAACAGCTGGACCAGGATGAGCCTGGGCGTTCTCGCCGCGCTGCTGACGGCGACGATGGCGTTTGCGCAAGGTGTGCAGACCGGAACGCTTCAGGGCACCGCGCGTGACACC
>JAEZDP010000031.1 GCA_023418055.1 Acidobacteriota bacterium | reverse complement strand
GTGGACCGCCTGGACGAGGCGGGCGAACTGGTGGGCACGCGGCGCGCGCTCACCCGCGCGCTCGGCGTCGAACGCGACGTGATGGCCTCGATGGCCGAGATGCCGGCGCACCAGCCGCTGCGTCTTCTCGTGTCGACCGACGGGCTGCACGGCGTGGTCGGCGTCGAACAGCTCGAGCCCGCGCGGTTGTCTGGCGCGCATCTCGACGTGTGTCAGCGGCTCGTGGACGAAGCGGTGGCCGCGGGCACCCGCGACAACATCACGGCGGTCATCGTCGACATCGGAGAAAGGCAGAACGAACCATGACCATTGCAATGCGTGCGCGCGTGCTGACGTGTGCCGCCGCCCTCGCCGTCGCCGTCACGGCTCACGCGCAGCCGCCGAAGAACATGAAGCCGTTTCGCAGCACCGTGTACAACGTCGAGTTCGGCTATCCCAAGAAGGACTGGATTGCCGTACCCGCCGCTGGCGGCAACATCGCCCTGGTCATGCACAAGAAGGGCGAGGCCAGCCTTGCCCTCGACTACCAGGTGCTCAGGGTGGAACTGGCGCCTGACGAGATCGACGAGACGTTCCAGGAGATCGAGGTGGAGGCGCTCACCCAGCGCGCGCCCCATGCGCGCGTGGTGAGCTCCGAGCGGTCAGAAATCAACGGCCATCCCGTCATCGTCGTCAAGTACGGGGCAGCGGGGCTCACGGGGGACCTCGACGTCACCCAGTACAGCTTCGTGCAGGGCACGGGCCTTTATCGCCTGACGTGTGCCGTGTCGCGGGCCAAGCAGCGACAGCAGGGGCCGGTGTGCGACGCGGCGGCCCAGTCGCTCGTCATCGGTGCCGGGTCCTGACCGCCGCGCGCAAGGGTGCCCGTCCGCCGCGACCGGAGCCGTGGCCCCGCACGCTCCGCGCCGCCGATGGGCTCACGGTCGCGATCGAGCCGGCAACGTCGGCATGGACGCGCATGATGGGGCTACTCGGCCGCTCCTCGCTGCCGGCTGACGAAGGCCTGCTGCTCGTGCCGGCGTGGTCCATTCACACGTGGTTCATGCGCTTTCCCATCGACGTGGTCTTTCTCGACGCCGAAGGCAGGGTGTTGCGCGTGGTGGAGCGGATGAGACCCTGGCGGCTCGTTTCGGTGAGGCGCGCCCGTGCGGTGATCGAGCTGGCGGCGGGGGTTGCCGCCCGGCTCGACATCAGAGAGGGAGCGCGGATCGGGGATAGCTGATCGCGGATCGGGGATCGCGGATCGCGGATCGCGGATCGCGGATCGCGGATCGCGGATCGGGGATCGGGGATCGGGGATCGGGGATCGCGGATCGGGACCGCTACTGCTCGGGGGCCGGCGGGCCCACGCCCGCCTCGACGAACTGGGTTTCGGGAACGGCGCCGAGGATGTCCACCTCGTCGTTGATGATGGTCTTGGGTACGCCAGTCACGCGGAACTGGCGGACGAGGTCGGGGAACTCGACGGCCGAGATCGCATCGACGGTGACCATGTCGCTTTCGAGCGCCAGCTGCCATCCCAGGCGGACCGCCCGGGGACAGTGCGGTCACGTGGGGGTCGAGAACACCTGCAGGTGTCGAGGCGTGGACAGCCCGGCCAGCAGGCCGCGCGTCGCGTCGCTCAGCTGCGACTCGCCGGCAGACGCGAGCAGGATGGCCTCGAGCAGCGACACCAGCTCGTAGCCTTCGGGCGCCCCATACATGCGCAGGCCCCGGTCACGGTCGCCGACGATGGCCACGGCCGGCACCCGGCTCACGCCGAAAGCCTTCGCGTCGTCGGCATCGAGCACGGGATTCTTCACCTCGAGGGTGATGAGCGGGTTGGCCTCGGCCAGCGCCTGCAGGATGCGTTCGGTCGTGAGGCACGTGTCGCAGCCGATGGCCTGAGAGAAGAGCACCAGCCGCACGGGCCCGGTCATGGTCGACAGGCGTTCGACGATGGCGTGTTGTTCCTGATCGCTGAAGTAACTCATGGCGTCTGGCTCCATCGTACCAGCCACGGCCGCCGGGCCTGCGGTTCCTGTTCCTTCTTTCCCGCTTTCCTTCCATACTCGGTGGATGCACGAGCCACGATCGTTCGCCGGCACGGTGATGCAGGCCACGGGGCTGCCGTTGCGGCCCGCGCCGCGCGTGCACACGGTGCAGGTCAACATCGGCTTGCGCTGCAACCTCGCCTGCCTGCACTGCCACGTGGAGAGCGGTCCGTTGCGATCCGAGGCGATGTCGCGCACGACGATGGAGGCGGTGCTGCGGGCGGTGGAAGGCACCGGCGCCGACACGGTGGACATCACCGGTGGGGCGCCAGAGATGCACCCCGAGTTCCGCTGGTTCGTGGACGAGGCGTTGGCGCGGGGCGCCCGGGTGATGGTGCGGACGAACCTCACCATTCTGCTCGAGGAGGGGTACACCGACTTGCCCCGGTGGTTTGCCGACCGTCGCGTGCACCTGGTGGCCAGCCTGCCGTGCTACACGGCCGACAACGTGGACACGCAGCGGGGGCGCGGGACGTATGCGGGCTCGATCGAGGCGCTGCGCCGGCTGAACGAGGTGAGGTACGGACACGACGCGGCGCTGCCGCTCGACCTCGTGTACAACCCCGGTGGTCCGTCGCTGCCGGCACCCCAGGCGGCGCTCGAGGCCGACTATCGGCGCGAGTTGCGTGAGCGCTGGGGGCTGGAGTTCACGCGCCTGCTCACCATCACCAACATGCCAATCGGCCGGTTCGAGCGCGATCTGGCGCGTGAGGGGCGGGACGCCGCCTACCGAGCGCTGCTGCGCGAGCGGTTCAACCCGGCGACCGTCGAGGCGTTGATGTGCCGCCACCAACTGCACGTGGCGTGGGACGGCCGGCTGTCGGATTGCGACTTCAACTACGCCCTCGGGCTCGGCGTGTCGTCGGAGACGAGTCCCAACATCGACCAGCTCGACCTCCCTACCTTCCTGCAACGCCGCATCGTGACGGCCGAGCACTGCTTCGGGTGTACGGCGGGCAGCGGGTCGAGTTGCGGTGGCGCGCTGGAGGGGTAGGGGCAGGTCATGCCTCATGCCTCATGCCTCATGCAGGGCGCAGCGCGTAAGGCGTAAGGCGTAAGGCGTAGGGCGTAGGGCGTGAGGCGTACCGCGAACTACGACCGGCGCTGTCGCCATTGACCGCTTGTGAAAGCTTTCACATAATCCGGCCCAGCGCGTCCATACCTCCGCGCGGTCGCCCCACGTGTGCCCCCGGCCATCGCCCGGCGGGTGGCCTGTGGGGGATCAATAAGAGACGTCCGATAACTGCCCACGGTTCGCGGGTTGTGTGACAGAATACCGGCGCAAACGCGCCACGCCGGCGCGCGCGACCTCGTGCCCTGAGTCATGAGCCAGATCTTTCCCCGAAGTGCCAACGCCATTGCCCGGTTCACGCTCGTCGGCCTCCTCCTGGTGGTGGGCCTCCTGGCGTGGGTCGTCGTCATGTTGATGCGGTCGGATCTGGTGACCGCGGCCAACTCTAACGTCGACCAGCCGGTGCAGTTCAGCCACCTGCATCACGTCGGGGGCATCGGCATCGACTGCCGGTACTGCCATACGTCGGTGGAGCAGGCGGCCTCGGCGAGCATCCCGCCGACGCAGACCTGCATGAACTGCCATTCGCAGATCTGGGCCCAGAGTCCGTATCTCGAGCCCGTGCGGGCCAGTTGGGAGAGCGGCGACTCGCTCGAGTGGATTCGCGTGCACGACCTGCCGGACTTCGTGTATTTCAACCACTCCATCCACGTGAAGAAGGGGATGGGCTGCGAGACCTGCCATGGGCGCATCGACCAGATGCCGGGCATCCAGCAGGTGAGCAGCCTGCAGATGGAGTGGTGTCTCGAGTGCCATCGTGAGCCAGAGAAGTTCGTCAGGCCGCGCGAGGCCGTGTTCACGATGGGGTACGAGCCGGAGGGCGATCAGCGGGAGATCGGCCGTCAGCTCGTGCAGGAGTACAACATCCAGAGCTTGACGTCCTGCTCGACGTGCCACCGGTGATCATGCCGATGGCCCGAGCCACTGCACGCGGACGCGAGGTCACGACACTTCGGTCCCTGCCTGCTGCCGGGCTCTGCCCGGTGAGCGCCGTTGCGAACCATGAATGACATCGACCTGTCGGCTCTTCGTGCCCGGCTCGCTTCCACTACGGGCCCTGCCTACTGGCGGAGCCTCGACGAGCTCGCCGAAACGGACGCATTCAAGCGCTACGTGGCGCGTGAGTTCCCCGAACAGGCCTCCGAATGGAACGACCCGGCGGGGCGTCGGCAGTTCCTGAAGCTCATGGGCGCGTCGCTGGCGTTGGCCGGCGTGACGGGCTGCACGCGGCAGCCGGCCGAGAAGATCCTGCCGTACGTGGTGCCGCCCGAAGGGGTGACCGCGGGCAAGCCGCTGCTGTTTGCCACGGCCATGCCGCACGACGGCTACGCCACGCCGGTCCTGGCGGTGAGCCACATGGGCCGACCCACGAAGATCGAGCCGAACCCCGACCACCCGGTGGGCGGTGGGACGTCGGTCTTCTCGCAGGGGTCCGTGCTCGACCTCTACGATCCCGACCGCTCGCAGACCCTGCGCTACCGCGGCGAGATCCGGAGCTTCACCGACTTCGTGAGCGCCGTGCAGGGCGCCCTGTCGGCCCAGGCGCCGCTGCAGGGCGTGGGCCTGCGCCTGCTCACGGGCACGGTGACCTCGCCGACGCTGGCCGCGCAGATGCAGCAGTTGCTCGACGTGTATCCGGCCGCACGGTGGGTGCAGCACGACCCTGTCTCGCGCGATGGGGTGCGTGAGGGCGCGCGTCTGGCCTTCGGGCAGGACGTCGAGCCCTACTACCGCCTCGAGAACGCCGACACCATCCTGCTGCTCGACGCCGACCTGTTCGAGTGTGGCCCCGGCCACCTCGGCTACGCCCGCGCGTTTGCCGATCGCCGCCGCCTTGCCGAAGGCACGACGATGAACCGGCTGTACGTGGTCGAGAGCCGTACGTCGAACACGGGCACCAAGGCGGACCACCGCGTGGCCGTGCGCGCCAGTGACGTCGACGCCGTCGCGCGGGCGATCGCCGCGGGCCTCGGCGTGGCCGGCGCCAGCGCGCCTGCGCTGCCGCCGACGGTCAGCGCCGAGTGGGTGCGTGCGGTCGTCGACGACCTGCGCGCGAAGGGTTCACGTGCCCTGGTCGTGGCTGGTGACGCCCAGCCAGCCGCCGTACACGTGCTGGCGCATGCCATCAACGCCGCGCTCGGGGCCGTCGGCTCGACGGTCGACTACCTGCCCGCCATCGCCGTGCGCCCTGAAGGCCGCACGCAGACCCTCGCCGAGCTGGTGCAGGACATCGACGCCGGCCAGGTGGACGTCCTGGTCATCTTCGACGGCAACCCCGTCTACACGGCGCCGGCCGACCTGCGTTTTGCCGACCAGTTGCAGAAGGTCGCGCTACGCATCCATCACGGGCTGTTTGCCGACGAGACCGCCGAACTGTGTCACTGGCACGTGCCGGCCACGCACTACCTCGAGCAGTGGGGTGATGTTCGCGCGGCCGACGGCACGGTGACCATCTGCCAGCCGCTCATCGCGCCGCTCTACGACACTGCGAAGTCGGCGCACGAGATGCTCGCGGCGCTCGGCGACAATCCCCTCCAGACCACCTACGAGATCGTCCGCGGCCAGTGGGAGACCACCTTCGGCGAAGGCACGCTGGTCGATGCCGACGGGGCGGCCTACGCGAGCTTCGACAAGTTCTGGCGGCGCGTGGTGCACGACGGCTACGTGCCGGGGACTGCCGCGACGCCTGTGGCCGGCCTCGCGCCCGGAGCCATTCCCGCCGCACCGCCTGCGTTGGCGCCCGAGGCGCTCGAGCTGACCTTCAGCGTGGATCCGACCGTCTACGACGGGCGGTTCGCCAACAACGGCTGGCTGCAGGAGACGCCCAAGCCCCTCAACAAGATGACCTGGGACAACGTGGTCATCGTGAGCCCACGGACCGCCGAGCGGCTCGGCCTGGCCACCCAGAACCTCACGCGCGCCGAGGCGACGCTCGCCGAGGTGAACGTCGGCGGCCGCTCCGTGACCGGCCCGGTGTGGGTGCAGGTGGGCCATCCGGACCACTCCGTGAACGTACAGCTCGGCTACGGGCGTCGGCGCGCGGGTTCGGTGGGCAACGGCCTCGGCTACAACGCGTATGCCGTGCGCCAGGCGGCCTCGCCCTGGGTGCTGCCCGGTGTCGAGGTGCGGAGCACGGGCGAGACCTACCGGGTCGCTAGTGCGCAGCTGCACTTCAGCATGGAGAACCGGCACCTGGTCCGGTCGGCCACGCTCGACCACTTCACCGCCGAGCCCGACTTCGCGCAGCACATGACCCATGTGCCGAAGTACGAGGACACTCTGCACGGCAACGAGTGGAGCTACGACGGCTACAAGTGGGGGATGGTCATCGACCTGAACGCGTGCAACGGCTGCAACGCGTGTGTGGTGGCCTGCACCTCCGAGAACAACATCCCGGTGGTGGGCAAGGAGCAGGTGGCGGTCGGACGCGAGATGCACTGGATTCGCGTGGACCGGTACTACGAGGGCGACCTCGACAGCCCGACGGTGCACGACCAACCCGTCAACTGCATGCAGTGCGAGAACGCGCCCTGCGAGGTGGTCTGCCCGGTGGCCGCCACGGTGCACAGCGAAGAAGGCCTGAACGACATGGTCTACAACCGCTGTGTCGGGACGCGCTACTGCGCCAACAACTGCCCCTACAAGGTGCGGCGCTTCAACTTCCTGCTCTATGCCGACTGGAACACGCCGACGCTGAAGATGGCGCGCAACCCGGAGGTCACGGTGCGCAGCCGCGGCGTCATGGAGAAGTGCACCTACTGCGTGCAGCGCATCAACACCGCGCGCATCGAGGCCAAGCTGCAGGACCGCCGCATCCGTGACGGCGAGGTCCAGACGGCCTGCCAGACCGCCTGCCCGACGCAGGCCATCGTCTTCGGCGACATGAACGACCCGCAGAGCGCGGTGGCACGCGCCAAGGCCAGCCCGCGCAACTACGGGCTGCTCGAAGACCTGAACACGCGACCGCGCACGACGTACCTGGCCGCGGTCCGCAACCCGAACCCCGTGATCGAGCCGCCGGCTGCCCACGCGCCGGCCGGACACGGCACGGAGACGCACTGACGGGGATGGCCGTGATGCCGTCCATGGACACCCTGGTGACGCGAAGAGGGAAGCCGTGCTAGACCACGTCAAGGAATCAGTCCCGGGAGCGCGGTTCCTCGCGCCAGGACACAACTTCGGGTCGATCACCGACAAGATCAGCGGCCTCATCATCGGCAAGACGCCGCTGAGCTGGTTTGTCGGCTTCCTCATCGGCTTCAGCATCCTCCAGCTGCTGCTGGTGGCCATCGTCTACCTGGTGTTCAAGGGCACGGGCATCTGGGGTGTCAACAACCCGGTGGGCTGGGGCTTTGCCATCATCAACTTCGTCTGGTGGATTGGCATCGGCCACGCCGGCACGCTGATTTCGGCCATCCTGCTGCTCTTCAGGCAGCACTGGCGCATGTCGATTGCGCGCGCGGCCGAGGCGATGACCGTGTTTGCCGTCGCCTGCGCGGCCATCTTCCCCATCTTCCATACCGGCCGTCCGTGGCTGGCGGCTTACTGGCTGTTCCCGTACCCGAACACGATGGCGCTGTGGCCGAACTTCCGCAGCCCGCTCATCTGGGACGTCTTCGCGGTCTCGACCTACGCCACCGTCTCGATCGTGTTCTGGTACGTCGGCATGATTCCCGACCTCGCGACGATGCGCGATCGGGCGAAGTCGCTGACGGCCCGCCGCCTGTACGGGATCTTCTCGATGGGCTGGCGTGGGTCGGCCGTGCACTGGCAGCGCTACGAGATGGCCACGCTGCTGCTGGCCGGCCTGAGCACCCCGCTGGTGCTGTCGGTGCACACCGTGGTGAGCTTCGACTTCGCGGTGTCGCTCATCCCGGGCTGGCACGCCACCATCTTCCCGCCGTACTTCGTGGCGGGCGCCATCTATGCCGGCTTCGCGATGGTGCTCACGCTGATGCTGCCCATCCGGGCCATCTACGGCCTGCACGACTTCATCACCGAGCGCCACGTGGACAACATGGCCAAGGTGCTGCTGGCCACCGGGCTCATCGTCTTCTACGGGTACTGCATGGAGGCGTTCTTCGGCTGGTACAGCGCCAACCAGTTCGAGCAGTACATGATCCTGAACCGCATGACCGGCCCGTACGCGTTCCAGTACTGGCTGCTCATCTTCTGCAACGGCGTGGTGCCGCAGCTCTTGTGGTTCCGCCGCGTGCGCCGGGCGATTCTGCCGCTCTTTGCCATCTGCATGGCCGTGAACGTCGGCATGTGGCTCGAGCGGTTCATCATCGTCGTGACCTCGCTCCATCGCGACTTCCTGCCGGGGTCGTGGGGGATGTACTACCCGACCTTCTGGGACTGGGCCACCTTCATCGGCACGATGGGGTTGTTCCTGACGCTGTTCTACCTGTTCATCCGCGTCCTGCCGATCATCGCGATCTTCGAGGTGCGGACGCTGACCCCCGCGGCCCATGCCTCTGGCGCGGTGCCGACGGACCGCGCGGGGCAGCCGGTTGAGAAAAAGGATGGCCACCATGGCTGACACGACCCCGCAGCCGGTGCTGTACGGTCTGCTCGCCGAGTTCAACGACGCCACCGATCTCTCGCGCGCCGCGGCGGCCACCTACGCCGAGGGCTACCGCAAGATCGACGCGTTCACGCCTGCGCCCATTCATGGCCTGGCCGAGGCCATGGGCTACGACGACCGCTGGGTGCAGAAGTTCACCTTCGTCGGCGGGTTGCTCGGTCTCATCGGCGGCTTCGCGCTGTGCTACTGGACGTCGGTCATCGACTACCCGCTGAACATCGGCGGACGACCGCTCAACAGCTGGCCGGCCTTCGCGATTCCGACCTACGAGACCACGATTCTGCTGGCGGCGCTGTCGACGGTGGGCGGCATGCTGGCGCTCAACGGCCTGCCGCAGCCGTACCACCCGCTCTTCAACGTGCAGGCGTTCCGCGAGAAGGCCAGCAGCACGGGCTTCTTCCTCTGCGTGGAAGCCGACGATGCGAGGTTCGACCGGGCCGGCACGGCGCAGTTCCTCGCCGGGCTGGGGGCCTTGGCAGTCAGTGAGGTCGAGTCGTGATGATGCAGACCGCAATCGGGCGGCGCGGGCGAGCCCCGGCGCGGCGCTCGAGGTTCATGGGTGTGGCCGTCCTGCTGCTGTCGGGCGTGGCGCTGGCCGGGTGCCGGCAGGACATGCACGACACGCCCCGCTTCGAGGCGTTCGAAGAGAACGACTTCTTCGCGGACAAGCGCGCCATGCGTCCGTTCGTGGAAGGGACGGTCGCGCGCGGGATGTTGCGCGACGACGACCTCTTCCACACGGCGTCGAGCGACGGCGTGGAGCTCACCGAGAGCCTGCCGCCGAACGTCGTGGTCGACAAGGCCCTGCTCGAGCGTGGACAGGACCGCTTCAACATCTACTGCGCGCCCTGCCACTCGCAGTTGGGCGATGGCAACGGCATGGTGGTGCAGCGCGGGTACAAGCGGCCGGTGTCGTTCCACGACCAGCGGCTGCGCGACGAGCGCGTCGGGTACTTCTACGACGTCATCTCGAACGGCTTCGGCCAGATGCCGAGCTACGCTGCGCAGATCGCGCCGGCCGATCGCTGGGCCGTCGTCGCCTACATCCGCGCCCTGCAGCTGAGCCAGGGCGCCACCCTCGACGACGTGCCGCCGGCCGATCGCCAGGCGCTCGAGCGTGGTGTGACCGCGCCCGCGCCAGGTGCGTCGCATGAAGGAGGGCCAGCCCATGACTGATCCCGTCATCAGAGCCGAAGACTTCCAGGTGCCGGCCCGCATCGAGACGCTTCAGCGTGTCGCGCTTGGCGTCGGCGGCCTCGGGCTGCTCGCCACGGTGGTCGGCTTCGTCACCAACGCCGACCAGTTCTACCGGTCGTACCTGCTCGGCTACTTCTTCGTGTTGAGCCTGCCGCTCGGCAGCCTGGCGCTGCTGATGCTGCACCACCTCACGGGCGGCGCCTGGGGCATCGTCCTCCGCCGCACGTTCGAAGCGTCGGCGCGCACCATGCCGGTGATGGCGCTGCTGTTTCTGCCCATCGTCTTCGGCATGCACACGCTGTACGAGTGGACGCACGCCGACGTCGTGGCACGCGACGCCATCATCGCGCAGAAGACCATCTACCTGAACGAGACGGGCTTCCTGGTGCGGGCGGTGATCTACTTCGCCATCTGGTCGTTCCTGGCCATCGTGCTCGCGCGGATGTCGGCGCGGCAGGACGGCGAGCCGGTGCACTTCTCGCGCTTCGAGAACATCGCGGGGCCGGGACTGCTCATCTACGCCCTGACGCTGACGTTCGCGTCGGTCGACTGGGTGATGTCGCTCGACGCCCACTGGTTCTCGACGCTGTTCGGCCTGTGGGTGATGGTGGGGCAGGTCTTGACCGCCTTCGCGTTCACGATCGCGATTGCGTACATGCTGAGCCGGGAAGGCCGCATGGCGCACGTCATCGCGCACGACAAGTTCCACGACTACGGCAAGCTGCTGTTTGCCTTCATCATGCTGTGGGCGTACCTCTCGTACTCGCAGTTCCTCATCATCTGGTCGGCGAACCTGCCCGAAGAGATCCCCTACTACCTGCAGCGGCTCGGCGGCGGGTGGACGGTCGTCACGCTCATCGTCATCCTCGGCCACTTCGTGTTGCCCTGGACGATGCTGCTGTTCCGGCCGACGAAGCTGGTGCCGTCGCGGCTGATGGCGGTGGCGTGCTTCATGCTCGTGATGCGCTTCGTGGACACGTTCTGGCTGGTGGCGCCATGGGTGAACCACGGGCACTTCGGCATCCACTGGCTCGACATCGCGGCAGTGCTCGGGCTGTTCGGGCTCTTCGTGGGGCTCTTCTGCCACAACCTGCGGTCGCGGGCGTTGCTGCCCGTCGGCGACCCGTACCTTGCGGAGGCGGTAGCCGATGGCCACTGATCACGGACATCACGGGACCGGCGCGCACGGCGCGGTGAACCACGAGCAGACCGACATCCACCTCGACGGCATCGCGAAGATCACGATCGGCTTCGTGGCGTTCATGGTGGTGGTGGTGGCGGCCATGTACGGCGCGTTCGTGCTGTTTGCCGGGCGCGACGCGGCCGGACAGCGTGAAGTCGGCCCGATGGTGGAGCAGCGCGCGGTGCAGCGTCCCGCCCTCGTGGACCAGCCCAATCAGATGGAAGCGGGCGGGCGCACGCCCGCCGGACCGAAGCTGCTGACCAACGAGCCGCTGAACCTCGAGGCCTACAAGGCCGAGCAGGCGCAGCGCCTCCAGAGCTACGGTTGGGTCGATCGATCGGCGAATGCCGTGCACCTGCCCATCGGCCGGGCGATGGATCTCATCGTCGAGCGTGGGCTGCCGGTGGCGGCCTCGCCCGTCGAGGCTGTACCGGCGGAGGGCGCGGAAGAGGGTGCAGTGCCTGCGGCGGCGACACCCGACGCGAGCGGGCAGACGCCCTGAGGACTGCGATGAGGATGTCGGTGCTTGTGCGAACGTGCGGGGCGGCCCTGCTGACCATGGTGGTCGGCGCGGGTGAGGTGCGCCTTGCGTCCGCGCAGGGCGTGATCACGGCGGAACCCGGCACGCCGGTCGACGCACGTCCGGTGGGGCTCGATGGCGTGTCCTTCGAGCAACGGCTCGGCACGCAGGTGCCCGGCGACCTGACCTTCACGGACGAAACGGGTGCCACCGTGCGGCTGGATGCCTACTTCGGCAGCCGGCCGGTGGTGCTGGCGCTCGTGTACTACGAGTGCCCCATGTTGTGCACGCAGGTGTTGTCCGGCCTGACGTCCGGCTTCAAGGGGCTGACCTTCGACGCCGGCAAGGAGTTCGAGGTGGTGGTCGTCAGCATCGATCCCGGCGAGGGCCCCGGCCTGGCGGCTGCCAAGAAGGCGGCGTACGTGGACCGGTATGGTCGTCCCGAGACGGCGCCGGCGTGGCACTTCCTGACGGGGCGGAAGGCCGAGATCGACAGGCTGGCCTCCACGGTGGGCTTCTCGTACACCTACGACGAGAAGACCGACCAGTACGCGCACGCCGCGGGCATCACGGTGCTGACGCCCGAGGGGCGCATTGCGCGGTACTTCTACGGTATCGACTTCGCGCCGCGCGACCTGCGGCTCGGCATCGTCGAGGCGGCCGATCGGAAGATCGCGTCGCCCATCGACAGCGTGTTGTTGTACTGCTTTCACTACGATCCGTCGACGGGCAAGTACGGCCTGATGGCGATGAACATCGTTCGCGCCGCCGGCATCATCTTCGTGGTGGGGATGGTGGCGGTCTGGGTGGTCCTGCGACGTCAAGAGCGTCGCCACGCGTTCGCGCTGGCTTCCGAGCTCCGCGAGAGCGCTTCACACAAGGCGTAACACTGGCTATGGGCGGCTCCTTCAACTTGTTCCCCGCGCAGGCGTCCACGATGGCGGGACGCGTGGACAACCTCTACTTCTTCATGCTCGCGGTGACGGCCTTCTTCTCGGTCCTCATCGCCGTGATGGTGGTGGTGCTCGCCGTGAAGTACCGCCGGCGGGCCGTCGACGAGGTGGGCGCGAACATCCACGGCAGCACGGCGCTCGAGGTGATCTGGACCGCCATTCCGCTGCTGATTGCGCTCGTCATGTTCGTGTGGGGCACGAGCGTGTACTTCGCGATGGCCAAGCCGCCGACCGATGCGATGGAGGTCTATGTCATCGGCAAGCGCTGGATGTGGAAGGCGCAGCACCTCACCGGCCAGCGCGAGATCAACGAACTGCACGTGCCGGTGGGCCAGCCGATCAAGGTGCTCATCGCCTCGGAAGACGTGATCCACAGCTACTACATCCCGGCCTTCCGCGTGAAGATGGACGCAGTGCCCGGCAAGACGACCTCGCTGTGGTTCGAGGCGACCGAGCCGGGCGAGTATCACCTCTTCTGCGCGGAGTACTGCGGGACGCAGCACTCGGGCATGATCGGCCGCATCGTCGCGATGGAGCCGCGGGCGTTCCAGACCTGGCTCGCCTCGGGCGGCGTGACGCAGCAGGCGTCGCTGCCGGACTCGGGCGAGCAGCTGTTCACGCAGCTCGGCTGCGTGACCTGCCACCGCGACGAGTCGGGCGGGCGCGGACCGGCGCTCACCGGCGTCTTCGGCTCGCAGGTGCAGCTGGCCAACGGCGACACGGTGACGGCCGACGAGGCATATCTGCGCGAGTCGATTCTCAACCCCACCGCCAGGATGGTGGCCGGGTACCCGCCGCTGATGCCCACCTACCAGGGACAGGTGAGCGAGGAAGGGCTCGCGGCGTTGATCGCGTATATCAAGTCGTTGAACGCGGGGGCCCAGCCCACGGCGTCGACGGGCAACTGAGGGTGTGACGGCCATGCACGACATTCGAACCACCGCATTCGACACACCGACGGGCGCAGCGCCCGAGATGCCGAAGACCCACTATCTGAACGCCACGCACGGCGCGGCCTCGTGGTTCCTGACCAAGGACCACAAGCGCATCGGCCTGCTCTACCTGTTCGGCGTGTCGTTCTTCTTCCTGCTCGGCGGCATCTTCGCGATGCTCATCCGCCTCGAGCTGCTGACGCCGGGTGGCGACATGATGACGGCCGAGACCTATAACAAGGTCTTCACCGCGCATGGCGTCATCATGGTGTTCTTCTTCCTGATTCCGTCGATTCCGGCGATCATGGGCAACTTCCTGCTGCCCATCATGATCGGCGCGAAAGACCTGGCGTTTCCGCGGATCAACCTGGCCAGCTGGTACATCTACATGATCGGCGGCCTGTTCGGCGTGGCCGCGATCGCGTCGGGTGGCGTCGACACAGGCTGGACGTTCTACACGCCTTACTCGACGGCCGCCTCGAACAGCCACGTGGTGCTGGCGGGCGTCGGCGCATTCATCGCCGGGTTCTCGTCCATCTTCACTGGCCTGAACTTCATCGTCACCGTGCACACGATGCGTGCCCCGGGCATGACGTGGGACCGCATGCCGCTGTTCGTGTGGTCGCACTACGCCGCGAGCCTCATCATGATGCTCGGCACGCCCGTCGTGGCAGTGACGCTGATGATGGTGGTGCTCGAACGTGCCCTCGGGCTCGGGTTCTTCGACCCTGAACTCGGCGGCGACCCAGTGCTCTACCAGCACCTCTTCTGGTTCTATTCGCACCCGGCGGTCTACATCATGGTGCTGCCCGGCATGGGCGTCATCAGCGAACTCATCGCGGCGTTCTCGCGCAAGCCGATCTTCGGCTACAAGATGGTCGCCATGGCCAGCCTCGGCATCGCGCTCGTGGGCTTCCTCGTGTGGGGCCACCACATGTACACGAGCAGCCAGTCGGTGCTCGCGGCCATGATCTTCTCGATCCTGAGCTACCTCGTGGCCATCCCGTCGGCGATCAAGGTGTTCAACTGGTCGGCCACGCTGTACCGCGGGTCGGTGCTGCTGGCCTCGCCGATGCTCTATGCCATCGGCTTCATCGGTCTGTTCACCATCGGCGGGCTCACGGGCCTGTTCCTCGCCGCCATCGGTCTCGACATCCACGTGCACGACACGTACTTCGTCGTGGCGCACTTCCACTACGTGATGGTGGGCGGCACCCTGCTGGCCTACCTCGGCGGCCTGCACTACTGGTGGCCGAAGATCACCGGGCGGCTCTACTCGGAGCCGTGGGCGAAGGTGTCGGCCGTCATCGTGTTCGTGGGGTTCAACCTGACGTTCTTCCCGCAGTTCGTGCTCGGCTACATGGGCATGCCGCGGCGGTACCACGCGTACCCGCCGGAGGAAGCGTCGTGGCAGGTGCTCAACATCCTCTCGTCGGCTGGCGCGTCCATCCTGGCACTGGGGTTCCTGCTGCCGCTCGTCTATCTCACCTACTCGGCGTTCCGTGGGCAGGCCGCGGGTCCGAACCCGTGGGGCGCGTACGGCCTCGAGTGGGAGACCTCGTCACCGCCTCCGACGACGAACTTCGAGGTCACTCCGATCGTGACCAAGCCGGCGTACGCCTACGCCTCCGAGGAGCACTAAGTGTCTGTTGACGCCGCTGCGACACACGATCAGGCGCACGCGCATCACCCTGCGCTGCAGCACCACTTCGACACCCTCGAGCAGCAGCAGAACGCCTCCACGCTCGGGATGTGGATGTTCCTGCTCACCGAAGTGCTGTTCTTCGGCGGGCTGTTCATGGCCTACATCCTCTACCGGTGGATGTACGGCGACGCGTTCTCGGCAGCCAGTCACGAGTTGAGCATCATGATGGGCGCCGGCAACACCGTCGTCCTCATCGGCAGCTCGCTGACGATGGCGCTTGCGGTACGCGCGGCGCAGACCAGCCAGCGGCAGGCGACGGTGTTCTTTCTCATCGCCACGCTGGTGCTCGGCTCCATCTTCCTCGGCGTGAAGGTCGTCGAGTATTCGGACAAGTTCGCGCACCACCTGGTCCCTGGCGAGCACTTCCAGTTCCACGACGCGGCGCTCAAGAACGGCGCCGAGATCTATTTCTCGCTGTACTTCGCGATGACCGGGCTGCACGCCACGCACATGATCATCGGTGCGGGCGTGATGATTCCCATCATCATCGCGGCCTGGCGCGGGAAGTACGATGCCCACTACTACACGCCGGTCGAGCTGTTCGGGCTCTACTGGCACTTCGTGGACATCGTCTGGATCTTCCTGTTCCCGCTGCTCTACCTGATTCACTGAGGCGCAGGCTCACGTCTCCGCGAGGCACCGCATGTCCGGCCACGTCGCTCCGAAATCGCTGTACTACACCATCTTCGCGTCGCTGATGGTCCTCACCGTGCTCACGGTGGCCGTCGCACGCGTGGACCTCGGCGTGCTGAACCTGCCCGTCGCCCTGGCCATTGCCGTCGGCAAGGCGATGCTGGTCATCCTGTTCTTCATGCACGTGAAGTACTCGCCGAAGCTCACGCAGGTGACCGCGTTCACGGGGTTCCTGTTCCTCGGCATCCTCGTCGCGCTGACGATGGCCGACTATCTCAGCCGGGGGAGCCTCGGCGTTCCTGGCAAGTAATAGCGGGCCGAAGGGGCTGAGCCCGTCAGCCCCCCGTCCGTCCAGCCTTCCGCGCGTGGCGCCTGCGCGTCGTGCGCGCCCTCACGCCTGTGCCGGCGTGGCCAGCTGACTCGCCAGCTGCTTCAGGAACAGCCCGACGTCGGTCACCACGCCCACCGTCTGTGCCGACCCCCTGTCCGACAACTTCGTCACGACCGCGGGGTTGATGTCCACGCACACCACCTTCACCCACGACGGCAACATGTTGCCTACGCCGATGGCGTGCAGCATCGACGACAACATCACCACCAAGCCGGCGCCTTCCAACAGGGCTGCATAGCGGTCCTGCGCTTCGACGAGGTCCATCACCGTATCGCGCAGCGGCCCGTCGTCGCGGATGCTGCCGGCGAGCACGAACGGCACGCGCTGGCGGACGATGTCGTACATGACGCCGGAGGTGAGCACGCCGGATTCGACCGCTGGCACGATGCCTCCGGCCCTGTTGACCCGGTTGATGGCCTTCATGTGGTGCTTGTGGCCCTCGAGCACGGGCATGCCGCGCGACAGGTCCACACCGAGTGACGTTCCGAAGAACTGCGACTCGATGTCGTGGACCGCGATGGCGTTGCCGGCGAGCAACGCATCCACCCAGCCGCCGCGAATCAGCTCACCGAAGTACGGCGCTCCTCCGGTGTGCACCACCACCGGCCCCGCAACGAAGACGATCCGCTCGCCCCGCCTGCGTGTATCACGCATCATGGCGGCGATCTTCGCGACGCTCGCTTCCACACGGCGCTCGGACGAGATGTCGTTGGCCATGAACGCGAAGTGCTGACGGTCGCGCTCCTGGAACTCGGGCTGGATGCGCACGCCATCGGTGCCGCAGACGACGTGGTCGCCGCGGCGCACGTCACGCAGCTTGCGGCACTCCGCCCGTCCACCTTCGACGACGATGATCGCGTCCATGCGCTGCCGCTGGACGGCGAGCCATCGCCCGCCCACGCGGACCGCCGTTCGGTGGTTGGTCGTGGAGTAGAAGTCCTCGGGCACCGCGCCGTCCATGTCGGCCTCGCGGATCGTCGCGTCGCGCTGCTCGGTGGTCGTGCAGCCGAGCGGGAGCAATGCCTCGAGGATGCCGTCGAGTGCCGGCTGCGAGCTGGCCGCGACGCGCAGTTCCAGGCGGGACGGGTCGTCGTTGGTGCGGCCGATGTCGAAGCGCTGCACCTCGAACGAGCCTTCGTGGGCGATGACGGTGTCGAAGATGGTGTTGAGCAGGCCCGAGTCGATCAGGTGTCCACTGGCTTCGACCACCGCGGCATGTGAGTCACGCGACGAGGACATCCGGCGAGTGTATCGCGACGTCGAACCGAGGGCTCGCCCTCACAGCGCATCGTCGGGGCGTTCCGCGAGCTTCATGAGCGTCCGACGCCGAAGGAATTTCCGGCCGCCACCGCCTGGCCGCCCTCGAAGTCCACTTCGAGCAGCTTCTCGCTGCCGACCTCGCGGCCGACCTCGTCGCGCAGGGCCTTGACCAGGCGCTTCGTGCGCGTGTCGAAGACTTCGCCGGTCGAGGGGTATGCGTGCCGGCCGTCGAGGCTGAACGAGATCCAGCCGGGCTGATCGCGCACGTTCACCGTGGCCATCTGCCGCGGCGGCATGACGGTGTTGTCGAAGACGTGCATGGCCTGATTGTGGCCATCGGCCACCCACAGCTCGGTTTCGTCGGGAGTGAGCCCGATGCCATGGCTCGGGCACGCGTGCCGTGCCACAGGCCCCTTGGCGAAGCCCTCCACGACCACCTGGTGGAGCACCTTGCCCGAGCGCAGGTCACCAATCTCGAAGCCGAGCAGGTCGTTGACGTTGACGTAGCAGAGCGTCTGCGCCGCGTTCACGGTGAACGGCCTCACAGAGGCGGAGAACGGCCCCACACGACCCACCACGGTGTGTGTCTTCGCGTCGGCGATCGACAGATAGGGTGACTTGAGCCCTTCGAGGTAGACCTGCGTGCCGTCTGGCGAGTACAGCGTGTTGTGTGCCGCCGAGTCGGTGACGATGGTCGTCACGTGTGCGCCCGTGAGCCCGTCGACGACGTTCCAGTGCGGGCCCTCGAAGGACGGCACGTACAGGGTGCGCCCGTCGGGGGAGACCGACAGGCGGTCGCAGCCGCCTTCGGGGGCGATGTCCCAGAGCAGCGCGTCCGTCGCCAGGTCGATGCAGGCGAGGCGCTTGATGGTCGTCACCCAGAGCCGCCCCGTTGCCGCGCTGGCAGCCACACCTTTCACGTTCTCGGCGCTCGTGCCCTCGGGCACGTGCCAGGTGGGGATGCGCCGCACGAAGGCGTAGCCGGCGTCGATGTCGTAGACCAGCACGCCGACGCCTCCGTACTGCTGGTAGTTGCGGATACCCGGTTGGGCGATGTAGAGGAAGCGGCGACGGGCCTGCCGTGGCAGGTGAGGCGCGAGCGGAGCGGTTGCCGTGGCGGCGACCGCCGCGAGGAAGTCGCGTCGGAGCATGGACACCTCGAACTTGTCAGGACGCCTAGAGTGTACCGCGGCCTGGCGTGCGAGAATCCGGAGGATGGGCGAGAGTCTGCAGGAACGGTACGCGCCCGGCAGCATCTGCTTCGGCTGCGGGCCAGCAAACGCCTCCGGGCTGCACGTGCGCAGCTTCGTGGATGGCGATGTCACGACCTGTGAGTGGTACCCGTCAACCCACCACGAAGCGTTCCCCGGCATGGTCAACGGCGGCATCATCGGCACCGTGCTCGACTGCCACTGCAACTGGACCGCCGCGTGGCACCTGATGCAGGCGCGCGGGCTCGAGTCGCCGCCATGCACGGTGACGGCCGAGTACACCATCAGGCTGCGACGCCCCACGCCGAGTGGGCGGCCGCTGCACCTGCGCGCCGGGGTCGTGCAGGTGGACGGCGACCGTGTGGTCGTCGAGGGCACACTGCGCGTGGACGACCAACTCACGGCCACATGCCAGGGCACGTTCGTCGCCGTCCGTGAAGGGCACCCGGCCTACCACCGATGGTAGGCGAGGCCCGGCCGGCCGCACGGGTCTTCCTGCTGTCGCCGGCAAGCATGCACGGGCGCAGGGGACACCTCCTGAAGACGTCGCCGAACGTGCCGCTCGCCCGGCTGCTGCAGGACGGCGGGCGCGCGCCGGTGGGTGAGGTCTTCGCGTTCATCAGCTCGCTGTACTTCCGCGGCAAACTCGCCTACGTCCGCGCGTTCGCGCCGACCTCCAGTTACGTGATGACACCGAGCCGCGGCCTGCTGGCGCCTGATGAAGAAATCACGCTCGACGTGCTGGAGGAGTTCGGGCGCGTGCCCATCGACGAGGACGAAGCGCGGTTCGTCGAGCCGCTGCTGCGCGACGTGTCTCGGGTGTGCGGCATGGCCGACGAGGTGGTGCTGCTTGGCAGCGTCGCCTCGAGGAAGTACACCGCGCCCCTGCTGAAGCATCTGGGCCGTCGGCTCGTGTTTCCGTCGACGTTCGTCGGCCGGGGCGACATGAGCCGCGGTGGCGTCCTGCTGCGGGCCGCGCGTGCGGGCCTCGAACTCGACTACGCCCCCGTGGCGGACGCGGTGCTGCATGGCAAGCGGCCGCCGAAGTTGCCGCCGGTGTGAGGCCGGATGGGGTCTTCCGCACGTACAATGCCCCCATGACCACCTCCCGACGCGACTTCATCCGGGCCGCCACGACGGCCTCTGCCGCCGCCGCCCTTACGCCGCTCGCTGCGAACGCCGCTACGCGCCAGATGCCGACGCCGCCCCGCCAGCCCGCGCCGGGCGGCACTCCGAAGAAGGCCGTCCTCATCAACATGCTGCCGCGCTCGCTGCCCTACGACGAGCGGTTCGCCATCGCCAAGGCGGCCGGGTTCTCGGCCGTCGAGATGCGCACCGTGGCCGACGAGAAGGAGGCCGACACCATTGCGGCCGCCGCGCAGAAGACCGGCATCCGCATCCATTCCGTCATGAACAGCGGTCACTGGGACAACCCCGTCTCCTCGCCGGATCCTGCCGTCGTCGACACGTGCGTGAAGGGGATGGAGACCTCCATCCGCAACGCCCGTCTCTGGGGTGCCGACACCGTCCTGCTCGTGCCTGCCGTTGTCGATGCCACCACCGGCTACCGCGACGCCTGGACACGCTCGGTCGAGGTCATCCGCGAGCGCATCCTGCCGGTGGCCGAACAGCACAAGGTCATCGTCGGCATCGAAGAGGTGTGGAACAAGTTCCTGCTCAGCCCCATCGAGATGGCGCAGTACGTGGACGACTTCAAGTCGCCCTGGGTGTCGGCCTACTTCGACGTCGGCAACGTCGTCATGTACGGCTTTCCACAGGACTGGATTCGTACGCTCGGCACGCGCATCAACAAGGTGCACCTGAAGGACTTCAGGATGGACCGAAAGGCGAGCACTTACGCGTTCGTGCATCTCGGCGAGGGCGATGTGGACTGGCCGGAGGTGCGCAAGGCGCTGCACGAGGTGGGCTACGACGGGTACGTGACGCCCGAGATCCGTGGTGGCGACCAGGCGTACCTGACCGACGTGGCGGCGAGGATCGACCGCATCCTCGCCGGGGAGAAACCGCTGGCGTCTTAGTGGAGTTGCGGTGGCCGCCGGTTCGCCGGGCCGGCGGTCACAGCTCCCGCAGCGCGGTCACGATGGGCAGCCGCGCTGCCCGCACCGCCGGAAACAGCCCGCCAATCAGGCCCATCGTGACGGCGCACACGAGCCCCTGCACGAGCAGCGTGGGGCTGACGCGGAAGGCGAAAGCCACCTGGCTGAACGACTGCCAGTTGATGGTGGAGGTCTGATAGCCGTCGAAGACAAGCCAGGCCAGTGCGCCGCCCACGACACCGCCGACCATGGCGAGGGCCCCAGCTTCGGCGAGCACCGAAATGACCACCGGGATGGCGCCGAACCCGAGCGCACGCAGCGTGGCGATTTCACGTGTGCGGCTGGCGACGGCCGTGTACATCGTGTTGACGGCACCGAAGATCGCACCGATGGCCATCAACCCCGCGATGACGAACCCCACCGTCGTGATGAGTTGCTGCAGCACCACGGACTGCCCGGCGAGATATTCCGTCTCGCGCTCCACCATGACGTTGAGCCGGGGGTCGGTGGTGAGCGCGTCCTTGAAGGTCTGCAGTCGCTCCGGATCGGCCAGCTTGACGTACACCGACTGGTAGGAGTCGCCTCGCCGATAGGCGCCCTGCAGCACCACGGCGTCGGTCCAGATCTCTGATTCGGCGAGGCTGCCGCCAGCCTCGAAGATCCCGACCACCTTCCACACGTTCTCGCCCCACCGCACGTCCCGCCCGACCTCGAGCCCCGTGAACTGTCCAGTGGCTGCCCGTCCGACGATGATCTCGTTGCGTCCCGGCTCGAAGCGACGTCCCTCGACGATGCGTACCTGCTCGCGCACCGAGAAGGCGCCGGCCTCCACGCCCCGCAGCGGCACGTTGGCGTCGAGCCCGGTCGAACGCTTGGGATGGTTGACGATCACGAACAGCTCGGCTGACGCGATCGGCCCGTCCGGCCCTCGCGCCACCCCTGGCGCATCCTTCACGATCTGCGCGTCCTCACGCAGGAGGATGCTCGACATCTCCGAGTCGGTGCCCGCGCGCATCACGATGACGGTTGAGGGATCGCCAGCCGTGGTCATCGCGGCGCGGAAGCCCTGCGCAATCGAGAGCACCGCGACAAACACCACCACCACGCCGGCAATGCCGATGACGGCCACCGACGACGAGCCGATCCGCTGTGGAATGCTGCGAACGTTGACGGCCGTGATTGCCGCGGTCTGCGTGAGCCAATGAAACATGGGAACTCCTCGTAACGCCTTACGCCTTACGCCTTACGCCTAACGCTCAATGCCTGACCCTCGATCCTCGCCATCCGCGCGCGGCCGACAGCGCCGTCCGTCGCCTGAGCCCCGAAACCACCAGGCATGAGCCGTGCCTCATGAGGCATGAGGCCTGAACTTACCCCTGTCGCCTCAAGGCGTCGACGATGCGCAGGCGGCTGGCCTGCACGGCAGGCAGCAGGCCTGCCGCGATCCCCAGCACGGCGATGAGCACCACGCCCAACACGATGTCTCGGGTCGGCAGGTAGAAGGCCGGCAGGAAGCCGCCGGTCGGGTCGCCACCGAGCGTGATGAGCCAGGCGAGCCCGAGGCCGATGCCCCCGGCCACAGCCGCCAGCAGGCACGACTCGAGCAGCACCAGGCCGAGCAGCCGCCCGTCGCTGAACCCCAGGGTCTTGAGCACGGCCAGCTCGCTCGTGCGCTCGCGAATCGACTGCGCCATGGTGTTGCCCACCACGATGAGGATGGTGAAGAGCACCGCGACGAGCACGGCAATCAGGATGGAGCCGATGTCGCCGATCTGGCTCGCAAACGCCTGCACGAAGGCCTTCTCGGTGGACGTCTTCGTTTCGGACGGCGAATTGGCGAACAAGGCATCGAGCCGCTGCGCTACCGCGTCGGCGTCGTCCGGGTTGCTGATGCGCACGACGTACCAGCCCACCAGGTCGCGTCCGAACTCGCGCCCCTCGTTCAGGTAGTCGTAGTGGAAGAACATCTGCGTCAGGTCGGTGCCCCGCGTGCCGGCGTCGTAGATGCCGTCGATGTTGAACTCCCACGCCGAGCCGTCACTCTTGCGCCAGATCGTCGGCTGCAGCGGAATGCGGTCGCCGACGTTCCACCCGAACCGGTCGGCCAGCGCGCGCCCGACGATGGCCCCGGTCCTGTTGGCGAACCAGGCGCGTTTCTGCTCGTCGGGCAGCACGTACTCGGGATACATCTCGAGGAACGGCTCAGGCTCCACGGCCATCTGCGCGAAGAAGTTCTTCGGGTCCTGATAGATGCCCCCGAACCACGAGCTGTGGGTGGCCGCCGTGACACCGTCGGTCGACAGAATGCGAGCCTGGTGGCTGAGCGGCAGCGGCTGGATGAACGAGACCTTCTGGATCATCATCAGCCGGTCGGCGCCGGCGAGTTCGACGCCGAGCGTGAACGCCCCCCGCAGTGCCATCAACGCGCCGAACAGCACGAAGGCGACGATGATCGACAAGGCGGTGAAGACCGTGCGGACCTTGCGCCGCATCAGGCTGCGCCAGACGAGATGCACGTACTTCACGCCGTCACCTCCAGGGCAGGGGCATCGACGAGCAGGCCCTTTTCGAGGTGCACGGTGCGCCGCGCACATGCGGCGGCGTGCGGGTCGTGCGTGACCATCACGATGGTCTTGCCGTGGTCGCGATTGAGCGCCTGCAGCAGGGCGAGGATCTCGTCACCGGCCTTGCGATCGAGATCGCCCGTCGGTTCGTCGCAGAGCAGCAGCGTAGGGTCGGTGACGATTGCGCGGGCGATGCCCACGCGCTGTTCCTGTCCCCCGGAGAGCTGTCGCGGATAGTGGGTGGCCCGCTCGGCGAGGCCGACGACAGACAGGGCCACCGAGGCGCGCCGGCGTCGTTCGGCGCGTGACAACTTCGTCAGCAGCAGCGGCAGTTCGACGTTCTTCTGCGCGGTGAGCACCGGCAGGAGGTTGTAGAGCTGAAAGACGAAGCCCACGTTGGCGGCGCGCCACCTGGCGAGGGCGCCACCCGAGAGCTGGTCGATGCGCTGGCCGGCGATGTCGATCGTGCCTGACGTCGGGCGGTCGAGCCCGCCGAGCAGGTTGAGCAAGGTCGTCTTGCCCGAGCCCGACGGCCCCATGAGCGCCAGGAAGTCGCCTGGGACGATGTCGAGGGTCACGCCCTGGAGCACGTCGATCCGTTCGGAGCCCCGGTGGTACACCTTGCGGAGGTCGTGGACGCGGACGAGCGGCGTGGAAGTGGTCATGGGCGTGTCGTCTCCTCGATGGCGGCGCCATCGGTCAGGTTGGCCGGCGCGCCGACCACCACGCGGTCGGTGGCGGCAACTCCGGCCAGCACCTCGGTGCTGTCGTTGGTCGTGCGTCCAGTGGTGACCGCGCGACGTTCCGCGGTGTCGTCGGGCGTGGCTACAAACAGCACCGCCTGCCCGTCCACCTGGCGAATCGCGTCACGCGGCACCCACATCGACGCCGTGGTCTGTGCGGCCTCGCCCTCGGTCTGCGGCCGAAGGAACGTGACCTTGACGCCCATGTCGGGCAGCACGCGCGGGTCGAGGTGGTCGAAGCCGATGCGCACGAGTACGGTCGCCTTCTGGCGGTCGGCGGTCGGGACCGTCGTGATCACGTGGGCGGGGATGCGCCAATCCGGATAGGCGTCGAGGACGGCCTCGACGGGCTGCCCGTCTTCGATGCGGTTGATGTAGCTCTCGTTGACGTCCACTTCGATCTCGAGCGACGTCATGTCGACGATGGTGCAGATGCCCGTACGGGTGAAGCCGCCGCCCGCCGAGACGGGCGAGATCATCTCGCCGGGCTGTGCGTCTTTCGAGATCGCCTTGCCGCTGAACGGCGCGCGGATCACGAGGTCGTCGAGGTCGGTGCGCCGAAGCGCGACCTGCTGCTCGGCCACCCGCACTTCCTGCCGCGCCGCCTCGAGCCGCGCCCGAAGCGCATCGGCCTGCGCGTGTGCCGTGTCGAGTTCCGCAGCGGCGACGACGCCCTCGTCGGCCAGGCGTCGCTGGCGGCCAAGTGCGAGGTCGGCCTCGCGGATGCGCACTTCCGTTTCGAGCAGCTGCGTGCGAGCCGAGGCCAGCTGCGCCTCGGCCAGTTGCAGCATGGGCGTGGCGGTGACGTCTTCGAGCCGCGCCAGCACCTGGCCCTGCCGGATGGTCATGCCCTCGTCCACCAGCACCTCGGCGACGCGGCCCGTGACGCGTGATGACACCGTGGCACGCCGCCTCGCCGTCACGTAGCCCGAGGCGTTCAACACCGCACGCGCCGCCGAGTCGCCGGCACCGCGGACGTCCACGGCCGCCACACGGACCGCCACCGCACGCGGCCGCGTCACCACCACCACGTCGCGCTGCCGAGCAGCACGAGGACCACGCCCGCCATCGCCCACACCGCCCACGGGCGGTCCTGCCGAAGTCGTGCGTCGCGGTCGATGCGCAGGGAGGCGAGGTCTGAGCTGAGATCGTTCATGTCGGAAGAATGTCGGGAAGGTCAGCGTGTCCTACGCAGCCTACGGACGCGGACGGCCTGCCGTTTGCCGTCAGTCGGCCAACGCGCGCGGTCGCCCGGCGAACGGCGACGCCTGCGTGGTTGGTCGAATGGGAGAGATGGGGTTCGACATCGCACGCCGATCACGCAGTCCACGGTCCACGGTCCACGGTCCACTGTCCACAGTCACGGTCCACGGGAGGGTCCGGCGGCACATCTTCTCGGAGGCGACTGCAGGTTAGGCGAACAAAATACGAATGTCAAGCCTGCGTCGAGCTCCCATGCGACACTCGTTGCCATGTTCAACGTGCCGGTGCTCGATGCGTCAGACGCAGAAACGTTCTATGAGTCGCTTGCGCGACAGCTCGAGGCCCTCCTGGGCGACGAGCCCGACCAGATCGCGAACCTCGCCAACGCCGCGTCGCTTTTCTGGCACACGATTCCCGACCTGAACTGGGCCGGCTTCTACCTGCTGCGCGACGACGTGCTGGTGCTCGGTCCGTTCCAGGGAAAGCCAGCCTGCGTGCGCATCGAGGTGGGCAAGGGCGTGTGCGGCACCGCCGTCGCCACCGAATCACCCATCGTCGTCGAGGACGTCCATCAGTTCCCGGGTCACATCGCCTGTGATGCCGACTCGCGTTCCGAGCTCGTGGTGCCGATTCGGGCGGGCGGCAGGGTCATTGGCGTGCTGGATCTGGACAGCCCCACGCCAGGGCGGTTCACGGCGGCTGACAGGGTCGGCTGCGAGCGGCTCGTGCAGGTCCTCGAGCGCCGCGAGGCCTGAGCATCGGGTCATGGCGTCCGGCGGGACCAACCTGCCTCCGCCGTCTCCACGCGAAACGTTCAGTCGAGGTGCGGCGTCTCCACTGCACACGGCGCCGCAGAGGCGCCCGGTGTTCCGGAGGCTCTTCATGCGTCGTCACATCCTGCTTGCGTTCTCCGCCGCGATCGCTCTCGCGGCTGCCCCTGTTTCGGCCCAGACGTGGAACATCGACCCGTCTCACTCGTCAGCGACGTTCTCGGTGCGGCACATGATGGTGTCGAACGTCTACGGCAGTTTCGGGAAGATGGAAGGGACGGTGGACTTCGACGGCAACAACATCGCCGGCATCAAGGCCAACGCGAAGATCGACACCACGACCATCACCACCAACAACGAGAAGCGTGACGCGCACCTGAAGAGCGCCGACTTCTTCGACGTGGCGTCGCACCCCACCATCACCTTCGTCTCGAAGCGCGCCGAGGCGGCCGGCACCGGCAAGTTCCGCCTGGTCGGTGACCTGACCATGCGCGGCGTGACGAAAGAAGTGACGCTCGACGTCGAGGGCCCGACCGAGCCCTTCACGGCCCAGGGCAACCAGCGCGTCGGCGCCACGGCGACGACCACGCTCAACCGACAGGATTTCGGCGTCAGCTGGAGCCGTGCCCTGGATGGCGGCGGCGTGGTGGTGGGCGACGACGTGAAGGTGACGATCGAACTGGCTCTGGTCAAGGCCAAGTCCTGACGATTCCCGATCCCCGATCCCCGATCCCCGATCCGCGATCCGCGATCCGCGATCCGCGATCCGCGATCCGCGATCCCTATATGAGCGCCTCGAGGGCGTCGATCCTATCGGCGTCCTCGGGTCGCTTGTCCGTCCGCCAGCGGACGATCCGCGGAAAGCGTACGGCGACGCCCGACTTGTGGCGTGACGAGCGCTGGACGTTCTCGAACGCGATCTCGAACACGTGCACCGGCGGCACCCGGCGCACGGGACCGAACTTCTCGAGCGTGTTGGCGCGCACCCACCGGTCGATGGCCTCGATCTCCTCGTTCGACACGCCGGAGTAGGCCTTGGCGATGGGCACCAGTTCCTCGCCTTTCCAGACGGCAAAGGTGTAGTCGGTGAACAGCGACGCGCGCCGGCCGTGCCCGGTCTGGGCGTACACCAGCACCGCGTCGATGCTGTGCGGGTCGATCTTCCACTTCCACGAATCGCCCTTGCGGCGGCCCGTGCCGTAGGGCGAACCGATGCGCTTGAGCATGAAACCCTCGACGCCGCGCTCACGGGACGTGGCCCGGAGGTCGTCGAGTGCCGTCCACGACTGCTCCATGACGAGCGGCGACAGCAGCAGCGCCGCGCCGGACGACGGTGTGGCGGTGGCGAGCACGCCGGCGAGGCGTTCACGCCGCGACTCCAGCGGCTCGTCGCGGATATCGCGGCCCTCGGACTCGAGCAGGTCGTACGCCATGAAGACGACTGGCGCGTCCTCGAGGACACGTCGCGTCAGCGTCTGCCTTCCTATGCGGGCCTGCAGCGTGGCGAAGGGCAGCGGCCGGTCGTCGCGCCACGCCAGCACCTCACCGTCGAGCACGACGCCATCGGCCAGGCGGGCGGCCGCCTGGGTGACCTCGGGAAAGCGGGCCGTGATCACTTCTTCGCCGCGTGACCACAGGTGCACCTCGCCGCGGCGCCTGATGAGCTGCGCGCGGATGCCGTCCCACTTCCACTCGACGTGCCAGTCGCCGACCGCACCCAGGCTGTTGGCGCCCACATCGAGTGGGTACGCGAGCGCGAAGGGATACGGGCGCGCGAGGTCGTCGGTGTGGCGCGTGTCGCTCGACACGAGCGACCGGAAACCCTCGGCCGTGGGGGTCCAGGTGCCGGTGAGCCGGTGCGTGACCATGGCCGGCTCGAGCCCCGACACGTTGGCGAGCGCCCGCACCACGAGCGTCTGCGACACGCCGACACGCAGCTCTCCGGTCAGCAGCTTGTTCAGCAGGAAGCGCTCGAAGTACTCGAGTTCGCGCCACCACGTCTGCACCGCAGCGCGCCGCTCGTCGTCGCTCTGCCCACGCAGTGGCTCGATACGCTGCTCGATCCACACGTGCAGCGGGACGTCCGGCGCGCCGGGCACATGGTCCACCGCATCGAGCAGCAGCGCGGTCGTTTCGGCCAGGTCGCCGACGGCCGCATGACACTCGTCGAGCAGCCAGTCGCTGACGCCCGCCATCTCCTGCGTCCATTGCCGCAACAGCTTCGACGGCAGCAGGCGCAGCAACCGTCGTCCGCTGAGGAAGTACACGGCCCAGGCGGCATCCTCGGCCGGCGCCTCGCGCAGGTACTGCTCCATCGCCGCGACCTTTGCGTTGGTCGAGGTCGTCTGCTCGAGCGCGGTGTAGAGACGGGAGAAGCGAAGCATGGAAGGGAGGGAGGAACGAAGGAGCAAAGGAACGAAGGAGCAAAGGAACGAAGGAACGAAGGACGGGAGGACCGAAGACCGTGGACCGTGGTGGTCATCCTCCTGCGGCCAGTGCGTGGGCGTCCAGTCCCTGTTCCTGAAGGTGGCGGGCGAGGACGTCGGCGTAGCCATGCATCGTGAGGACGCGGCGGGCGCCGGTGGCGGCAATCGTGTCGAGCAGGGCGGGCCAGTCGGCGTGGTCCGAGAGCACGAAGCCTCGATCGACGCCTTTCCACCGCCGCCGCCCGCGCACGCGCATCCACCCCGAGGCCATGGCCACCGAGGCGTTCGGAAAGCGCTTGAGCCACGGCGAGCCGAGCACCGTGGGCGGCGCGATGACGAGCCGGCCTGCCGTGGCGGCGCCCCGCACGGTGTCCCCGACGTGTTCGACCTCGGGCATGGCGATGCCCGCCTCTCGATACAGCGTGCACATCGCCTCGACCGCCCCATGCACGAGGATCGGCTGGTCGAGGTGCGGGTGCAGCGACAGGATCAGCCGCTGTGCCTTGCCGAGTGCGTAGGCCAGCACGACCGATGGCCGTCCGGCACGCTGGTTCGTGGCAATCCACGACAGCATGTCCTGGATCACGCTCTCAGCTGACGGCCAGCGGTAGATGGGCAGCGCAAAGGTCGCCTCGGTGACGAAGGTATCGCAGGGAACGAGTTCGAACGGCTCGCACGTGGGGTCGGGGGCGCGCTTGTAGTCGCCAGACACCACGGTGACCCGCTCAGCCTTCTCGAGCCGCACCTGCGCCGACCCCAACACGTGACCGGCGGGGTGCAGCGACACGTCGACGTCGCCGAAGCGACGCCGCTCGCCATAGGGCAGTGCGTCGATGCGGACGGCCGGCCCGAGCCGCCGACGCAGGAGGGTCTCAGCGGGGGGCGCGCAGACGACGTGTGTGAGATCGTCGGCGAGATGGTCGCGGTGGGCGTGCGTCACCACGGCGAGCGGTACCGGCGCCACTGGATCGATGTGAAAGCCTCCGCTGACGCATACCAGCCCCTGGGCCGTCCCGGTCAGCATCTCATCCCGCCTCGAGGACGCGGTGGGCGGCCGCCTGTCCGCTGAGCCAGGCGCCTTCGAGCCGTGGACCGCCGCACCAGTCGCCGGCCACCGCGACGCGCGTCGTGCGATCCCAGAGGCAGGGCGCGTCGAGCGGGTGAATCGGCAGGGCGTAACGCCAACGATGACCCGCGACGTGGGACGGCGCCGGCAACTCGCGCCCGACGGCCTCCGCAAAGGCCGTCAGCAGCGGGTCCACGCACGCGGATGCGGGCTCGTCCACATGTGCGGTGGACCAGCCATGCCCGGCGTGCAGTACCCACGCGTTCGGGTGATGCCGTCCCGGTTTGCTGCCGTTGCGGGCCACCCAGGCCAGCAGGCCGCAGTTGACGAAGGCTGCGTCGAACTCGAGGTCGAGATTGTCATCCCAAGCCGCCATCACCGCGAGACAGGGCGCCAGTTCGGCCTGCATCGCGAGGTCGGCCAAGGGGTGTCCGGTCAGCAGCGCTGCCGTCTGGGCGGCCGGTGCCGTGACGACGAGGACGTCATACCGGCCGAGGTCGGAGCCCTCGACGTCCCGCAACTGCCAGCCGTAGTCTCGGCGCGCTGGCGGGGCCACCGTGACGCCGCACCGCACGTCGAGCGACTGCGCCAGTGCCAGGGCCGGGGCGTTCATGCCGGGCACGCCGACGTACCGCTCCCGGCGTCCGCTTGCCGAGATGGTGCCGGGGCTGTCGATCGCCACCACTCGTCCGCGCCACTCGGCGACGACGCCGCGGCGCAGCCACGCGTCGACCTGGCTGCCGAAGCCGTCGTCGGTCACGGTGAAGTACTGCGCGCCGTGGTCGAACGCGATGCTGCCTGAGCGCGTGGACATCCGACCGCCCGGGCCTCGCCCCTTGTCGAAGACCGTCACCGGCACCTGCGCGTCGAGCAACGCGCGCGCACAACTCAGGCCGGCCATCCCGGCGCCGATGATCGCGACGGCACGGGCGGGCGTCCCGTGACTGGTCATGGATGTCAGCATACCGTGCTGCAGGCGAGTGGCGGCACGCGAGCCTGGCGCGGGCTCGGCTGTGGCGACGCGCGCAGTCAGGGCACACAGGTGGCGAGGGCCGCGGCACCGGCGGCCCACTCCTGAGCAGCGGCATCCGCGTACCACGCCCACTCCACGGCCAGCGCCGGCGAGGCTGGGGCGTCGGTGGGCTCGACCCGCAGCCCGAACCGTTGACCGGCAAGCTCGGGAAACATCCACGGGACGTTGATGTTGCGGCGCGTGCCGGCCGGTACCTCGAGCGTCCTCCTCAGCGGTGAGCCCTGCTCACGAAGTGCCGAGACCGTCAGCGTGACGTCGGTGTCCGAGGTGTTGGCCACGAGCCCGTAGGTCTCGGCGGTCGACGTCCACTCGCCCTCGGCAATCACCCAGGACGGGCAGGTTGCGGTGCTGCCGGCACTGGCGTGCGCCTCGTACCAGGTGGACGCGCCGCCGGGCCACCACATCGCCCGCTCCGCGAGGATGGGCACATCCGATTCGAGACGCACCGAGAGCGCGACGTCGGCAAGCGATCGCCCGTCATCGAGCACCTGCAGGTCCACGGGAATCGTCTCGCGGCTGTGGGGCGGCACCGTCCATGGGTGCGGAGCGCTGGCGCCGTCAGGTAACAGGTAGGTGACCCATACCGTCGCGGGAGTCGCCGACGGATTGGCCAGCAACAGGTACATGTCGAACCACGGTCCAGTCGCGCCCTCGGCGAAGAACCAGCGCGTCGAAGGTGAGGTGACGCCCGAGGCACCATGGCCCGCCTCGAACGACCGCGGGCGCGAGGTGTACATCGCCCGCTCCGCCACGATGGGCCTGTCAGCCTCCACGATCACCGACGAGTCCGTCCCCCCGGCTGGTGTGGTCGCGTCCACTTCGTCGTGATTGGCCCAGATCGTGTGCCGCGCGCCAGGCGCGACCACCAGCGTGCGCACCAACGGGGGCACAGGCGACGGCCGCAGGTAGGTCATCGTGACGGTGGACGGCTCGGTGCCGGGGTTCTGCAGCAGGTAGAAGAGCTGAAACCCGGAATGCGTCGCGCCCTCGGCGAAGTACCAGCGTTCGGCCGGCCCGGTCGCCGCACGCTCGCCGTGTGCGCCGAACTCACCGGCGCCCCAGCGCACCAGCCTGTCGGCCACGACGGGTACATCCGATTCGACGGTCGTCGCGAACCCCTGCCCCGCAAGGCCCGGCGTGTCACGTGCCTCCACGGTCCGCCTGCGTCCGGCAGGTACCAGCACCTGGGCGGAATGCACGTCGCTCTCTCCCGTGACGTACCGCAATGAGACATGCGCGGCCTGATCGGCTTCATCCGGCTGCACCAGCGCGAATCGCGTTTCGAAGGTCGGCACGCGGGCGCCTTCGGCGAAGTACCGGCGATGGAACCCACGGGGATGGGTCTGGTCGGCCCACTCCTGCAGGTTGGTGCGGCCGTCGCCGTCGGGGTCGCCCTGGGCGCCGTCGTCGCCGTCCGACGAGGCGGGATCGAGCCCCATGGCGGCTTCCCAGGTGTCCGGCAGCCCATCCTCATCGGCGTCGGCGGCGGGGTCCGGTTGCCACCCCCGCGCGATCACCTCGAAATCGGTGGCGCGAATCGTGCGCATCGCCTGCAGGATGCCGCTCATGTGCGGCTCCCACCGCGGGTCGTGCGTGCCGCTCACGAACAGGTCGCTCCCGTTGTCGGCCACGATGAGTCCATAGGTCTTCATCGCCTCGAACAGGCGCTGCATGTGCGCGGGATACCCGCTGATGTCCACGTGTGCCTTGAGCCGCAGGCGCGTGCCGAGCGGCGGCGCGGCCGGATTGGATCCCGCGACGTGGGACGCAGGGAAGACGTAGTAGTTGGCCGTTTGGCGCACGGTGACCCGCAGTGCGTGCCTGATGGGCTCGGTGCCGAACACTTCGTCGTACCGTGCCAGGCCCGGAAGAATGGCCAGGCCCGCGGCATCGGCGCTCGTCCACCCGTCCGGCCGTCGGTCCGACCGCGTGAGGTCGAAGACGGCGCCGGAGTCAGCTTCCCATCGTCCCAGCGTCACGTTCCAGTGCGCGCGATACAGTTCGAACAACTGCCGACGATCGCGATCGACGACGAGCAGGTGGCGGTCGCCTGACGCGTCGACGGAGCCGGGTGGTCCGCCCTCGATCCATCCGACGTCATGCTTGGCGGCCTCAGGGATGGGATAGCCCGGCGGGTCGCCGGGCGCGCCTGCGTCACTCTCGTCGCCGTAGGCCACAAACGTCACGGGCACCCGCGGCTGCGATCCCGGCACAGATACGTAAGGAATCCCATACGTCAAGCCGGGGCCGTCACCAGCGCCGCCCCAGTCCTGCCGCAGCCGTCGTCCTCCGGGCGTGCCGTTGTCGATGAACGCAATCAGCCTGTCGCTCTCGGCGTCCACCGGTGCCTGGCTGATGTCGGTGTTCCACCAGTTGTCGGCAGGGAAGAGCGGCAGTGGCGTCGGCAGTGGGCCGGCGACCTGCTCCCGGAGTGCGGCCGGCATCGCGAGCAGCAGCCCGGCCATCGCGACGTGCAGCGCGTACCGAGCGCGCCGCCCGCGACGCCTCACCACGCCGTCACCGTGCGCTCGCGTCGCAGATCGGCGCCTCCGCGCAGGCGGCCCGTCAGGGGGTCGATTCCAGCCGCGACGACGCCCGTCGGATAGGTGTGCGGCGCGAACAACCGCAGGCGGTGTCCTCGTCGTTCGAGGTCGAGCCGGACGGCTTCGGGAACGCTCGTCTCGATCTCGAGCACGCTGGGTTCGATCCGGTGCTCGCCGAACGAGCTCTGGATGCCGAGCGTGTTGAACCGCGCCGACTCGATGGCGGCCTGCAGCGGCAGGCGGTAGTCGATCAGGTTGAGGAGCACCTGCAGGATCTGCTGGTCCTGGCTGTCGCCGCCAGGAGTGCCGATGGCGAGGAAGGGCTTGCCTTCCTGCAGGACGATGGTGGGCGTGAGCGTCGTGCGCGGCCGCTTCCCGCCGACGAGCACATTCGGGCTGTCGGCATCGAGGCGAAACGCCTGCATGCGATTGCTCATCGGCACGCCGGTGTCGCCGGCGACGAACGCGCCGCCCAGCATCCAGCCGGAGCTCGGCGTGGCGCTGAACAGGTTGCCTTCGCGGTCGACGACCTCGATGGCCGTGGTGTCGGCCGACGGGCCCGCCGCGCCGACGAGCAGGGGTGGCATGGGAGGCAGGGGCGTCATGACCGCAGACGTCTCGAAGGGGCGCGGGTCGCCTGGACGCTGCTCCACGCTGGCCCGGGCCGCGTCGATGAGCGAGCGCCGCGCCGCAGCGTACGGCTTCGACAGCAGCGCCGCGAGCGGCACCGCCGCGAAGTCGGGGTCCGCGTAGTAGCGATCGCGGTCCGCATAGGCCAGCTTCATGGCCTCGGTCACCGTGTGAATGCTGTCGGCCGACAGGTGTCCCATCGCCGCGAGGTCGAAGCCTTCGAGGAGATTCAGCGTCTGCAGCAGCACGGGGCCCTGGTTCCAGGCGCCAGCCTTGTAGACGGTGTAGCCCCGGTACGTCGTGCTGGCGGGCGTCTCGACGCGTCCCCTGAACGTCGCCAGGTCGTCTTCGGTCAGCAGGCCACCGGCCTCCCGCACGCCCGCGACGATGCGGCGGGCCAGGTCGCCTGTGTAGAACGCATCGCGACCCGCCTTGATGGCGTCCTCGCGCGTGGCGCCCGCGGCGAGCGCACGAGCCTCTGCATCCACCAGGTGTCGCAACGTCGCCGCAAGCGCAGGCTGACGGAACATCTCGCCCGTCTCGATGACCCGTCCACCGGGATAGTAGGCTTCCCGGCTCGCGGGCCACTGTTCACTCGCACCGCGTTCGCTGACGAGATAGCGGCGCAGGAACTCGTACATGGGGAAGCCGTCCGCCAGCGCGATCGCGGGCGCCAGTACCTCCGCCAACGACCGGGTGCCGTATCTCGACAGCGCCAGCGC
>JAEZDP010000020.1 GCA_023418055.1 Acidobacteriota bacterium | reverse complement strand
CCCTGGCGTTCGGGGCGTGTGCTGCGGGCGGTGCCGTAGGCGACCGACGCCGTGCCGTAGCCGGCTTCGTTTGCGTACATGCCACGCGCCAGGCCATATCGCATGGCGATGAACATGCCGACGCCGCCACCGGCCGCCGCTCGCATCGAGAACGCTTCACTCACCACGAGGGACAGCACGTCCGGGATGCGCGACGCGAACGTGCCGATGACAAACAGGCCGCCGCCAAGATAGAGCCCCACCTTGAGGGGCGCCAGCATCTCGGCCACGCGGCCGATGCTCCTGATGCCGCCGATGATGACCAGCCACGTGAGCACGGCGATGCCGACGCCGGCCATCCAGGTCGGCATGCCGAGTTCGCTCTCGAGCACGACGGCGATGGAATTGGGCTGCGTGAACGGCGTGGTGCTCACCGCGGCAACGCCTGCGACCAGCGCGTACGTGGCGGCGAGCTTCGGTGCCTTCAGGCCGTCGCGGAGCACGTACATGGGGCCGGCCAGCAGCGTGCCCCCGCGCGACTCACGCCACGTCACCCCGAGGACGGCCTCGGTGAACTTGATGGCCGTGGCCACGAAGCCGTACGCCCAGATCCAGAAGAGCGCGCCAGGCCCACCCGACACGATCGCCGTCGCCACGCCTGCGATGTTGCCCGTGCCGATCGTGCCGGCCAGCGCCGTCATGAACGCCTGAAACGGCGTCAGCGCGCCGCCCGCTCCCGAGTCCGACACGGCAAACATCGTGCGGACGGCCTCCGGGAACCGGCGCACCTGCACGAAGCGATACCGCACCGTGAGAAACGCGCCCGTGCCAAACAGCAGCAGCAGCAGCCAGGGCATGAACAACGCATCGGCGGCCTGCTGGATGAGGGTCGCGATCTGGGTCATCGAAGAATGGCCGGGGACTGTTGACCGTGGACCGTGGACCGTGGACTGTAGACCGCCTGCCTAGATGTTCGACCGCGACTGGCACCCGTCAATCGGGACGCAGGCGCCGCTCACCCAACTGGCCCGCGGCGAACACAGGAACGCGACCACGTCGCCCACTTCGTCGGCTCGGCCAAAGCGGCCGAAGGGCAACTCGCGGTCCACGAACGCCGCGATGCCGTCGGGATCTGCCTGCTGGCGCTGGTGCCACGACCCCCCAGGGAAAAGGATCGATCCGGGCGCCACGCTGTTCACACGGATGTTGTCGGCGGCCAGTTGCTGCGCCAGGGCCTTGGCCAGGCTGATCTCCGCCGCCTTGACGGCGTTGTAGGTCATGCGGCCGCCAGACTCGCGTCCCCAGATGGAGGCCACCATCAGGATCACGCCGCCGCCGCGCGCGCGCATCGAGGGCACCACCCGGCGCGACATCCTGATGGCCGGAAACAACGTCTGGTCGAAGGCCTGCTGCCACACATCGTCGGGCGTGTCGAGCAGGCCCGCGCCCTTGCCGAGACCCACGTTGTTCACGAGGATGTCCACGCCGCCGAAGGCCGTCTCGGTGCGGTCCACGACCTCGGCCACGCCTGCCTCGCTGGCCACATCCGCGACGACGCCGAGCACATCGTCGGGAGAATGAGCGGTCTGCCGAAGCGCGTTCACAGCGGCGTCGAGGGCCTCACGTCCCCTGGCGCAGACAGTGACGCGTGCGCCTTCGGCCGCGAGCGCCGACGCGCTGGCCAGCCCCAGTCCCCGGCTCGAGCCGGTCACGATGGCCACCTTGCCGGCCAGTTGCAGATCCATTCAGCGTCCCCCGCCGTCGGTCAGGTCGTTGAGGCGCCAGTCGAACGTCTGGTACGCCATGGTGAACGTGTTGCGGCGCAGGCCGTCGCGCTCCCCCGGCAGCACGTGCGGCAGCACGAATTGCAGCACGGCGCGTTCGATCGGACTGCGATTCTGGTAGTGGTCGGGCGGGCCCACGTATCGCCTGACGAACGCCTCCTGCCGCCAGCCGAAGATGGCCGACGCCTGGACGCGGTCGGATGCCGGATCGTACCGGAAGCACTCGTACCGCGTCACACATTCGGCGGCAACCTCCTCGAGCTGCGCCTCGAGCCGCGAGGGCACGAACGCCTCGCTGCGCAGACGTCCGCCGCCGATGCTGCCGCGCCCAAGGGCGAAGAACATGCGAGGGTCGTCGAACCCGGCGATCACCTCGCGCTCGATCTCGTCGAGCGATACCGACCGGCCCGCCACCCGGTGCTTTCGCTCGAACGCGCCGGGCACCTGTCGGATGCTGTTGACGGGGTACGCGTCGGACCGCCCACGGATGGGGTACGCGTTGACGACCGTCCGCAGCACGAGCGCGTTGTAGGCGTTGAGCCAGAACGCGGCCTGTGTGTCGCGCTCCCAGCCTTCATAGGCGGCGGCAGGCAGGTCCAGCCCGCTGATGTATCGGTCGAGCCGCCCGCGCTCCGAGGCCAGCGCCCGGTAGTACACGAGCCCCTCGCGGACGTACAGGTCGAGCAGGCCGTCGAGTGGGGCGTGGATGCCGAGGCCCTGCCCCGGGGCAGAGGCCGACTGCGCGCGTCCCACCCCTGTCGTCGCGACCACGACGGGCACCGACAGGACCAGCGTCAACACGGCGGCGTATTTCAGCATCACGCGCGTCACTGTACCTGTCCGGCCGACGCCGGTCCATCGGCAAACGTCGTGGCCAGCCACGCATGCAGCGCCCTGTTGAACGCGAGCGGGTGCTCGAGGTTCGACAGATGGCCGGCACGCGGCAGGGTGACGAGCGTGGCATCGGGCAGCGCGGAGGCCATCGCGGCGGCCAGCGGCGGCGGTGTCAGGCTGTCTTCGTCGCCCACCAGGACGAGCGCGGGGCAGGTCACCTGCCGCAGCGTCTCCCGGGAATCGGGCCGGCTGGCCAGGGCTTCCAGGGCATCCACGATGGCGTCGGGACGGTTGGCTTCGATGAGCCGCCGCACCTCGACGGCGCGATGCGGGTCGGTGGTCTGGCTGGTGGCGCCGAGCAGGCCGGGCAGCATCGCGTCGGCGACGGCCGAGGGACCGTCGGCACGTGCCGTCTCCTGCATCTGCCGGCGGCGCGCCCTGGCCTCGTCGGTGTCGGGCTCGGCCCGCGTGTCGGCCAGCACGAGACCGGCGATGGCGTCTGGTTGACGGCGCCAGCACTCGAAGGCGACGTAGCCGCCCATCGACAGCCCGACGATCACGGCCGGACCAGCGCCGAGATGCCGCAGCAGCGCGAGGACGTCGGTAGCGTGGTCGGACACGTGGCGGGCGGGGGCAGCGCCCTCGGTCCACGCGCGGTGGAAGCCGCGCAGGTCGGGCGCCAGGCCTCGCCAGCCGGCCGGCAGATGGTCCAGTTGCGGCTGCCACATGGTGGCGTTGAGCGGGAAGGCGTGCAGGAAGACGATGGGCCGTCCGCTGCCGATGTCGAGCCAGGCGAGGCGGCGGTCGCCCAGGTCGTGCGTCGCATACGAGGACATGACGCAAGCCTACCGCGTCTGGCGCTCGGGCGTCCCGCAGGCACGCCGGACGCCTCCGACGCGCAGAGTATGATCGCCGCCGTGAGTCCGCGTGTCACCTTCGGGGCGCTGTGCGTCTGGGTGCTGGTGTTCGTCCTCCAGGCGTCGCCGACGCGTGTCGGGGCCAGTGACGAACACGTGGCGCTTGCGCTGAACCTGGCACGTGGAGGCGGCCCGACCCTGTCCGCCGCGGACATCGCCGCCGTGGACGCCGCGCTGGCCGAGGCCGGCGAGCCGCCCGTGTCGCCCAACCTGCCGGAACTGGTGGGGCGCGACGGACAGCGCGAGGTGCCCCACTTCTGGCTCTACGCCGCGACCTCCGTCCCGTTGGTATGGCTGACCCAGGTGCTGTCGATCAACCCGCTCTGGGCATTCACGATCCTGAACGTCCTGTTGCTCGTTGGCCTGGCACTGGTCGTGAGCACGACGGGAGGCGCGCCGTGGACCGCGCTGCTCGTCCTGAGCCCCATCGTCTGGTGGGTGGACAAGCCGTCGGCCGACGTCCTCATCTACACCGCGGTCGCCGCGGGCCTGCTCCTGTGGGCCTCGCGTCCGAGTGTCGCACTCGTCCTGCTGGCGGTGGCCGCCAGCCAGAACCCGGGCTTCCTCCTGGTGGTGGCGCTGTTTGCCGTCTGGGGATCAATCGAGCGTCCCGCCCGTCTGCTGTGCCCGCGCTGGCGCACCGGTCTCGTGGTCGCGGCGCTGCTGACGCTGGCGGCGCCGACGTATTACCTCTGGCGACTCGGCATTCCGTCGCCGTTGACGGTCTACGCGCCGACACGGTTTCCGGGCCTGCTCGAGCTGTTCTTCCCGTTCACCGACATCAACATGGGTCTGGTGGCGCGGTTCCCGCCGTTCGTCCTGGCCGTGGTCAGCGCGGTGTACCTGCTGGCGCGCCATGAACTCGTGCGGCTGCGCGAGCCGTTTGTCGCCACCACGGCGCTGGCAGCGATTGCCCTGCTGTACGTGGTGAGTCAGCCGCTCGACCAGAACCACGACGGCAGCCCCGACCTGAGCCGCTACGCCCTCTGGCTGATGCCGCTCGCGGTGCCGATCCTGATGCAGGCCGCCACCAGCGCGCGACAGACGACACGGCGCGTGGGCGTGGCGTTCGCCCTTGCCGGCGCGCTGTGGACGCTCGCCGAGTTCCGTCCCGCCCGTGCCGAGCGGCACCTGCAGCCCACCCCGCTGGCCCACTGGCTGTGGACACGGCATCCCATGTGGAACAACCCGCGTGCCGAGTCGTTTGCGGAACGGGTGTCGCACCGGCGTCCCGCCGTCATCCCCACGGCAACCGGCGGCTGCGAGAAGGTGCTGCTCTTCGAGGGCGAGTGGCCGGTGCACTGCCTGCCGGTCGGACAGACGCCCGAGCACTGCCGCGAGGTTGGCAGGTTCTGCTACGCGAATCGCACGGCCACGGGCGCCGGCTACCTGTTCGTGGATGCGGGTGCGCTCACCGGGGCGTCCACGCAGCGTGAAGAACGCACCTGGACCCGCGAGACGCCGGCCGTGGCGACGCTGCGATCGCTCATCGCCGGCATGGCCCCTGGCGAGCCAGCCGACCCGCCCGTCTCCGTCCGAGGCGTCTGGAACGTCGGGTGGTCGCAGCCCTGGACGGGCCGGGACGGCGCCGTGCTCTACGTGCGGCAGGTACGAGCCGACGCGCGCCTCGGCGTGCGCGCGCGGATGCCGATGACGGCCCGCGTCATCGACCTCGGCCGACAGGTGGATGTGGCAAGCGTCGCCATCGCCGGGGGCACCGACGAGCCCGAAATCGTCGTGCTGCCCGAGGGCGCCATGGACGTGGCGGTGGTCTTCACGCCGAAGTAGCCGCCCCCCCACCCGTCCGCCTCGGTAGCCGCTACGGCTCTGTCCGTGTGCCAGACCCGAAGGATGCGCCTTCGGCGATCCAGCGACGCAGGGTCTCGAGTTGCGCGTCGCTCAGCGGGTCGTTGTCGAGCGGCATCTGGTCCTCGCCGTCGAGCCCCAGCACCCGACGCATGATGAGGCTCGTCTCGGGGTCCCCCGGCACCACGAGGGGGCCCGACTTCCCGCCCTGCTGCAAGGCCGCGACGGAGTCCATCCGGAGCCGGGCCTTCACCTTGTCGGGGCCGTGACACTCCACACACGTCGCCTCGAAGATGGGACGTACGTCACGGGCGAAATCGACACGCGCGGCGACACCCACCGGGGGCGTGGGC
>JAEZDP010000357.1 GCA_023418055.1 Acidobacteriota bacterium | reverse complement strand
CTGAGGCGTTGCACTAAGTACACACCCTCCCGGAGATAGACATGGCAAAGAAGCGCAAGAAGGCAACCGGTTCGAGACGACAAGCAGGCAACGCGGCGCCCGAGTTGGTCACGTGGGCGATGCACGGTATCCAGCAGGCGATCGACGCGGCCCGTGCGCGCCTGGAGGACCTCGAAGCGCAGGCACGCAAGCTGCGTGGCGCTACGCGTGCCGTCGCGGCCGCCGCCGCGGGCACCTTCTCTGGTGCCAAAGACGATGACGCCGCCGCAGCGCCGGCCTCGGCCACCCGCGGGAAGCGCACGCTGAGCCCCGAAGCGCGCAATCGCATTTCAGAAGCCCAGAAGCGCCGATGGGCCAAGGCGCGCAAGGGCACCCGCGGCACGAAGGCCACGAGGACCGCGAAGGCCGCCAAGCCCACTACCGAGGCCTGAAGGCCTTCCTCGCCGCCGCAATGGCCTGGTCCACATGCGCACGCGTGTGGGCGCCCGAGAGGAACCAGGCTTCGTACTGTGATGGCGGCAGATAGATGCCGGCATTCAGCATCCCCTGAAAGAACCGCGCGTATGCGGCCGTGTCCGATGTCTTCGCGGTCGTGTAGTTCACGACGGGCTGGTCGGTGAAGAAGACGGTGAGCAGCGAGCCCACACGGTTGATGCTCACCGTCGCGCCGGCGGCCAAAGCCGCTTCGGTCAGTCCTTCGGCCAGGCGGCGGCCGAGCGCCTCGAGGTGGGCATACAGCTTGTCGTCGAGGTGCAGCAGCGACCAGAGTCCCGCCGTCATCGCGAGCGGATTCCCCGACAGCGTGCCGGCCTGGTAGACGGGGCCGTCGGGCGCGATGCGCCGCATGACGTCTTCACGTCCGCCGTAGGCGCCGACGGGCAGGCCTCCACCGATGATCTTGCCGAGGCACGTCAGGTCGGGACGCACGCCGAACAGGTGTTGCGCGCCGCCTGGCGATGCGCGGAACCCGCTGATGACCTCGTCGAACACGAGCAGAATCTGCTCACGGTCGCAGATGGCGCGCAGGCCCTCGAGGAAGCCCGGCAGCGGCGGCACCACGCCCATGTTGCCCGCGACGGGCTCGACGAGGATCGCGGCAATCTCACCGCGGTGGGCGTCGACGAGCCTGGCGACGGCGACGAGGTCGTTGTACTCGGCGGTGAGGGTCAGCGACGCTGCGGCCTCGGGCACGCCCGGCGACGAAGGCACGCCGAGCGTGGCCGCCCCGCTCCCGGCATCCACGAGAAAACCGTCCGCGTGGCCGTGGTAGCACCCGGCGAACTTGATGATCTTGTTCCGCCCGGTGAAGGCACGGGCGAGGCGCAGCGCGCTCATCGCCGCCTCGGTGCCCGAGCTGGTGAAGCGCATCAGCTGCATGGACGGCATGAGGATGCGCACGGCCTCGGCCATCTCCACCTCGAGTTCGGTGGGGGCGCCGTAGGTGGTGCCGCGCGCGGCCGCGCGCTGGAGCACGCGCAGCTGGCTCTTCGGGGCATGGCCGTGGATGAGCGGTCCCCAGGACATGACGAAGTCCACGTACGTCCGCCCGTCCTCGTCGGTGATCTCGGCGCCGCGTGCCGAGCTGATGAAGCGCGGCGTCCCGCCGACGGCCTTGAAGGCACGGACGGGGCTGTTGACGCCACCGGGCAGCACGCGAGAGGCGCGCTCGAACAGCGCCTGCGACTTCTTCGTGGACTTGCGGAACAACATCTGTCTCATTTCTCCCAGGGCGCGGGGGCAGGCCTGCCCCGCGGCTACCCCAACAGGCGCGCAGCGTCACGCGCCCAGTAGGTCGCGATCATGTCGGCGCCGGCCCGCCGAATCGACACGAGCGCTTCCATCATCGCCCGTTCCTCGTCGATCCACCCCCGCTCGGCTGCGGCCTTCACCATCGAGTACTCACCGCTGACGTGATACGCCGCGGTCGGCATCGCGAACTCCTGCTTCACACGCCAGATGACGTCGAGATACGGCAGCGCGGGTTTCACCATCACGAGGTCGGCCCCTTCCTCGACGTCGAGCGCCACCTCACGCAGTGCCTCGAGCGCGTTGCCCGGGTCCATCTGATGACTGCGTCGATCGCCGAACGCTGGCGTCGAGTCGGCCCCGTCCCGGAACGGCCCGTAGAACGCCGAGGCGTACTTCGCGGCGTAACTCATGATGGCCACGGCCTGGTGTCCGGCCGCATCCAGCCCTTCCCGAATCGCCGCGACCCTGCCGTCCATCATGTCCGACGGCGCCACGATGTCCGCGCCCGCCGCCGCATGTGACAACGCCGCGTCCACCAGCAGCGGCACCGTCGTGTCGTTGTCCACGTCGTCGCCAACCACCAGCCCGCAGTGCCCATGCGACGTGTACTCGCACAGGCACACGTCGGTGACGACCGTCGTCGACGGCAGCTCCTGCTTCAACGCGCGGACAGCACGCTGCACGGGGCCCTCCGGGTTGCTCGCCAGGCTGCCCTGCGCGTCCTTCCCTGGAGGCAGCCCGAAGAGCAGCAACGTCACCACGCCCTCGGCGGCCGCGTCACGCGCCTCACGCACGACCTCGTCCACCGACAACTGGAACACGCCGGGCATCGACCCGACCGGCCGGCGCACACCTTCGCCAGGACACACGAACAGCGGGTAGATGAACTGCGCGGGGTCGAGACGGGTCTCGCGGACGAGCGCGCGGATCGCGGCGGTGCGCCGCAGACGGCGTGGGCGGCGCTCGAGCCGCAGCCCCGTCACGCCGCCCCCATGCGACGCCTCGTCACGTGCGCGACGATGGCGTCCACGAGCGCGGGAATCGAATACGTCGTCTCGGGCTGGATTGTGGTCGTGATGCCGAGTTGCTGGGCCGCTTCGGCCGTCACCGGGCCGATCGACGCGACGTCCACCCGCGCCAAGAGATCAGCGGCCTGATCCTCGCCGAGGTTGGTGACGAAGTGACGCACGCTCGAGGCGCTGGTGAACGTCACGATGTCCACGTCGCCTTCGAGCAGCATCTTGTAGATGTCCGGCTCGCCTTCACGTCCGAACGCCTCGCGGACCGTCCTGTACGTGGCGATGTCCTCGACGATGGCGCCGGCGTGCCGCAAGTCGTCGGGCAGCGTCTCTCGTCCGATGTCGGCGCGCGGCAGCAGCACACGCTGGCCCTCGGCAAACCCTTCCGCCTGCATCGCCGCCGTCACGGCCTCCGACCGGTTCTCCGACGGCACGGCATCGACGTGCAGATGGAACCGCGTGAGGCGTTCGGCCGTCGCCGGGCCAATCGCACACAACCGCGGGCCCTTCAGGTCGCGGATGTCGCGGGACTGTGCGAGGAAACGCTCCATGAAGTGGTCGACGCCGTTCGCGCTCGTGAACACGATCCAGTCGAAGCGGCCGATGCGCTCGATGACCTCGTCGAGTTCCGCGAAGTCGGTGAGGCGGGCGATGCGGATGGACGGCGCCAGGATGGATCGCGCGCCGAGTTCGTCGAGTCGCGCAACGAAGTCGCCAGCCTGCTCGCGCGACCGCGTGACGACGATGCGTTGGCCGAACAGCGGACGTTCGTCGAACCAGCGCAGGTGGTCGCGCAGGCCCACGGTGGGCCCGACGACGAGCACGGCCGGATGCTCGAGCGGCTCCTGCTCGAGACGCCGGACGAGGCCCTCGAGTGTGTCCTGCAGCGTTTCCTGCCTGGCCGTCGTGCCGTCGATGACGACCGCCGCGAAGTCGTCGCCAGGGCGGCCATGGTCGATGAGCGACGTCAACACGCGCATGATCTGCCGGGGCCCCGCATAACACGCGACCGTGCCGTCGACGCGGGCCAGCTGACTCCAGTCGAGATCGGGTGTGCCTTCCGAGCCGTCTTCGTACCCGCGGATGAAGGTCAGCGTGTCGCCAGATCCGGGGTAGGTGACAGGGATGCCGGCGTACGACGGAATGCCTACCAGCCCGGGCACCCCTGGTACGACCTCGAAGGGAATCTGCTGTTCGTGCAGGAACAGCGCCTCCCGGCCGCCGCTGTCGAACACGAACGGGTCGCCCCACTTCAGGCGCACGACCCGCTGGCCTTCGCGTGCCTTCTCGGCCAGCAGGAGGCAGATGGCGTCCTGATCGGTGCCCGACGGCGCGGCGCTGCCCACGTCGATCAGCTCGGCGTCGGGATGGGCCAGCGCCAGCATGCGCGGGTCGATGAGCGCGTCGTGCACGATGACGTCCGCCTGTGTCAGGTACCGCAGGCCGCGTACCGAGATCAGCGAAGGATCGCCGGGGCCGGCCCCGACGATGTGGACGGGAGTCATGCGGGAAGAATAGATCAAACCTCCGGGGTGGGCCCGTCGTAGTCGCGTACGGCGTCGAGGATGGCGGCCGCGCCGTCCTCGAGCAGGCGGTCGGCCACACGGCGGCCGAGCGCGACGGGGTCGTCGCTGCGGCCGAACGCGAGCGCCCGCACGTCGGTGTCGCTGTCGAGCGCCGTCACGACCGCCAGCATCTCGAGGTCGTCGCCCCTCACCTGGCAGAACCCGCCGAGCGGCAGCTGACAGCCGCCACCGAGCGCTTCGACCAGCGCGCGTTCCGCATCGAGGGCCACATGGGCGTCGTGGTCGGTGAGCGAGGCCAGCAGTTCGGCAATCTCACCGTTGTCGTCGTGGCACTGGACGGCGACAATGCCCTGCCCGGGGGCCGGCACACAGACGTCCGTCGGCAGCGCAAGGCTGATGCGGGCCTCCCGTTCGAGCCGGCGCAGCCCTGCCGCGGCCAGCACGAGCCCGTCGTAGTCGCCGTTGTCGAGCTTCCGCAGCCGGGTGTCCACGTTGCCGCGTACCGGAAGGAACTCGGCGTCAGCCAGGTGCCGGTGCAACTGCGCAATGCGCCGGACGCTGCTCGTGCCCAACCGGGGCGAGGGTCCGAGCGCCGAGGCCAGCGCGCTCACCAGTGCCCCTGCGGATTCATCGGTCGGGAAGGTCGCCGGGTTCGACGTGGGCAGGACGATCACGTCCCGGGGATCATCGCGAGGCAGCGCGGCCGCGATATGCAGGTCGCCCGGCATACCGGTCGCCATGTCCTTGGCGCTGTGCACGGCCAGGTCGATGTCGCCGTTGAGCAGCGCCTCTTCGATCTCCTTGACGAACAGCCGCTTGCCGCCGACATCCGACAGCGGCGCCTGCTGCAGGCGATCGCCCGCCGTGCTCACCACCACGATCTCGCACTCTGGACCGCCCGCCTCGGCAATCCGCCGGGCCACGGCGTTGGCCTGCCACATCGCCAGCTGGCTGCCGCGCGTGCCCAGACGCCAGGTCACGACGGCTCTCCACCGACGTCGGCATCCTTCAGGGCGCGCTCCGGGACAGTGGAGGCCTGGGAGCCCGCGTCGAGGTCGAACAAGCGGCGCAGCGCCGCCGAACATGCCGCCATCGTCTCGCGGTCGTCGATGGACTTCAGCTGCTCGGTGGGTGTCAGCAACAGCTTCTCGACGATGAGCCGCGTGACCTCGTCCACGCGAGCCTGGGCATCGGGCCCGAGCGGCGCGAGCCTCGACGACAGGCGCGACAGCTCGGCCTGCCGGATGCCCTCGAACCGCTGTCGCAGCGCCACGACCGTCGGCACGGCCGCGCGCGAGCGGAGCCACGACAGCCAGGCCGCCACTTCCTCCTGCACGAGGCGTTCGGCGCTGGCCACGGCCTGATGCCGCCTGGTCAGGTTCTCTTCGACGACGCCGCGCAGGTCGTCCACGTTGTACAGGAAGACATCGTCGAGCCCCGCTACTGCGGGATCGACGTCGCGCGGTACCGCGAGATCGACAACGAAGAGTGGGCGCGATTGCCGGGCCGCACGTGCCGCGCGCAGCTCGTCGGCGCCGAGCACCAGGCCTTCGGCGCCAGTGGCCGAGACGATGATGTCGGCCTGGGCGATGGCCGCGGCGCGCAGGTGCCAGCCTACCGCCGACGCTCCGGCTTCGCGTGCCAGCGCCTCGGCGCGCTCGTCGGTTCGCGACGTGATGGTGGTGGCGGAGACGTGGGCCGCGAAATGGCGGGCGCTCAGCCTCGCCATCTCACCGGCGCCGAGCACCACGACGCGCAGCGACGAGAGGTCGCCGAAGATCTTCCGCGAGAGGGTGACGGCCGCATAGCTCAACGAGACTGCGCCCTCGGAGAGGCCGGTTTCGGTGCGCACGCGCTTACCGATACCGAACGCGCCGTGGAACAGCCGGTTGATGAGCGCGCCGGTGCCCCGCGTCTCGTTGGCGACGCGGTAGGCGTCCTTGACCTGTCCGAGAATCTCGGGCTCGCCGACGACAAGGGAGTCGAGACCGGCCGCCACGCGGAACAGGTGACGCGCCGCATCCGCGTCCACGCGCGTGTAGAGGCTTGGCTCGAGCAGCGGCAGCCCGACGCCATGGGTGGCCCCGAGGTGCACGACGATGCGCTGCGTCATGTCGAGGGTGTCGCTGGCGGCGGCATACACCTCGGTGCGATTGCACGTCGACAACACCACCGCGTCGTCGCAGCCGGCGGCAGCCAGCGCGTCGAGCGTCGCCGGCAGCATCGTCCTGGTGACGCCAAGGCGCTCGCGAAGCTCCAGCGGAGCGGTGTGGTGACTGAGGCCGACCAGGACGAGATGCATCACACGAAGTTGTGGCTGCGCGAGAAGAAGTAGGCCACCGGCAGGAAGTTCAGCAGCACCAGCGCAAAGCCGACCGCCGACAGCCACGCCGTGCGACGCGCGCTGAGGCCTGCCCACCGACGGGCTGCCAGTTGCCCACTGTACAGGACCCAGCAGCCGACGGCGACCAGGATCTTCGGGTCGAGCAGCGTCATGGCCGCCACGCGGGGGTCGTCTGGCATCGAGGTGCGGGCGTCCACCAGCCACAGGCCTCCGGCAATGAGCCCGACGGTGAGTAGGCACCAGCCCACGGTCACCGCCCGCATGTTCATCCGGTCGAGCACCTGCAGGGGCGGCAGGCGTGAGAAGAACAGCCCGGGCGTGCGCGTCTTCAGCTCGCGGAACAGCAGCACGTAGGTGAGCCCGATGACACAGGCGAGGGCAAAGCTCGCGTACGCGGACAGCAGCGCGCCGACGTGGAACGCCAGAAAGCGCCCCTCGCCCAGCACCGTCGCGCTGGCCGTGGAGGGCGTCTCGCCGGCCACCAGCAACTGAAGCCCTGCGAGGAGCGGCGTGACGAACGTGCCGATCGTCCGTTCCTGGGTGGACAGCTCCACATACAGGTATGTGATGGCGAGCATCAGCACGAAGCCGCCGATGGCACCGGCACGTCCGGCCAGCGGAGGCACGCCGAGCTGCACGGTGACCATGCCCACGTGGAAGGTGTGGACGAGGGCGGCGGCGATGAGCAGGGCCGTGGCGGCGCGTCCCGCCAGCTCCCGGCGCGACACGAAGGCGTAGCCGTACGCGGCGGCGGCCAGCAGATAGAGGACAGACAGCGTCACGGGTTGCCCGTGGGTGCGTAGTAGCCCTGCTTGGTGCGCGCGAGTGCGTCCGGACGTTCGACGCGCACGACGACGCGGCGCCACCGGCCGTCACGGCGTGCGTTCTTCGGTGCGTAGCCGAGGGTGTACTGGGCCGCCAGCTCGTCGGCCACCTGGCCGTAGATGCCGGCCAATTCGCCGGCAGAGTTGGGGAAGAACGCCCGCCCGCCGGTTTCCTGTGCGAACTGCTTGAGCACGAACTCGCTCTCGCGGAACCCTCCGCCGCCTCGCGAGATGCTCGAGCCCGGGTCTCGGAGGCCGATGGCGTAGATGGCCACCTCGGTGCGCTTGGCGAGTTCGAGCACCTCGTCGAAGGCCACGAGGCTCGACGTGTCTTCGCCGTCCGAGAGCACCACGATGGCCTGGCGCCGGACGTCGTCCTGCGACTGCGCGCGCATGCGCTTGAACTCGTTCAGCGCGATGTAGATCGCGTTGTAGAGCGAGGTGGAGCCGCCGGCGGTCGTGCGGCGGATGGCATCTTCGAGCAGGCGCTGCTCTTCGGTGAAGGTCTGCAGGATCTCGGCACGGCTGTCGAAGTCGACGACCGTGGCCATGTCGCCCGGCGCCATGCGGTTGACGAACCCGACGGCCGCCTGCTGGGCCGTGGACATCCGCTCGTTCATGCTCGCGCTGGTGTCGATGAGCAGGGCGAGCGCCGTCGGGAGCTGCGTCCCGGAGAAGAAGATGACGTCCTGCTTCACGCCGTCTTCGAAGATCGAGAACTGCTGCTCCTGCAGTCCCTGGAGGTAACGCCCGGTCTTGTCGGTGACCGTGACGTTCAGCGAGACGACATCGACGCCGGCACGGAAGATGGGCTGGCTGGCCTCTTCAGGGGCGGCAGGCGGCTGGGTAGGCTGGGCGGCATCGACCGGTTCGGCGGGCGGTGCTTCAGGCGCTGGCGGCGGAGGAGGCTGGTCGGGCACCTGCATCGACGGCGTGGCCATCGCGGCCAGCAGCAGCACCATGGTGACCCACGCGGTCAGGCGTCGGCTCACCTGGCCTCCTGGTTGGTGCGCAACACGTTGCCGCGTACCTCGAGCGCCGGCTTTGCCGAGCTGACGGTGACCCGTCGTGGCGGAATCAGCGTGTCCGGACGGCCGTAGACGACCTCGTACTGCGTGGTGGCGATGCGGCCCACCTTCTGCAGCGTCTCGCGGAGCGCCAGGTTGGCGAGCAGTATCTCGCGCTGGCCGCCGGTCTCGCTCGTGCCGCGATCGAGCACGACGTTGCGATCGCGGACGCCCTGGTTGAGGGGCGGCGCCTGGTCGGTTTCCTGCAGTTCGATGACGTGGAACGTGGCACCCGAGGCCCCGAGCGCCTCCATCACGGTCTGCGGCGGGCGGTCGCTGAACTCGGTGCCCTGCGAGGTGATGGCGATGATGGCGGCCCGCTCCTCGTCCTGCTTCTGCACCGCTCTGGCCTGCTCGAGCACGGCTTCGAGCATGTAGGCGCCCGCGTTGGGCTGGGCGAACACGCGCTCGACCGCGCGCATGAGCTGCGCCTTGCTCGTGGTGGGGCCAGACAGCACCGTCGGGCGGTCGGCCACACCGACCACGGCGATGCGGTGCGGCCCGGCGAACGTCTCGACGAACGCGGTGAGCGCGAGGCGCATGTCCTGCATGGCGCGACGGGCGGCCTGGCTGTTGTCGACGAGCAGGATGAGCAGCGTCCGTTGGCCGGAGGGCGTGACCTTGAGAATCTCGCGGGCGACGCCGTCTTCTCGGACGATGACGTCGGTCGGCGCGAGCGTCTCGACGGGTTCGCCCTTCGCCTTGTCGATGGCCGTCACCAGCAGCGTCTGCGGCCGGGTCTGCGCGGCGACGGGCACCATCGTGCCGGACACGACGAGGCTGGCCGCCATCACACTCACGCGCAATCTGTTCATAGAACCACCGTCACGGGCGTGGCCCGTCTCTGGAGTATAGTCGAGCGGATGGTCTCGAACCGGCCGCAGTCTATGGGACGAAGCGCGGCGTCGGCTGGTCGCGGCCACTGCCGTTTCCCCCCGTGCGGACGCATGGGGCCACGGAGCCTGAAGGGATGCCGCTGAGGCCTGCGGGGTACTGGCGGACGGTCGGGGAGCTCGGTACGCTCGGCCTGTCGTTCGTCCTGGCGCTGGCCATCGGCACCGGCGCCGGGCTCTGGGTGGACGGCCGCTTCGGCACCTCGCCCTGGGGGCTACTCATCGGCTTCGGCCTTGGGTTCGCCGCCGCCGTCCTCAACGTCGTCCGCATCACCTCGCGGGCGATGGCGTCACCCTCCTCGAGTCCCTCGTCAGATGGCGCTCGCCCGCAGCACTGACGCGCTGCTGCGACGGCTCGAGCGCACGTCGGCCATCTTCGTGGCGGTCGCGGCGCTTGGCGGCACCGTCCTTGGCGGGCTCGACTGGGGCGGTGGCATCCTGGGCGGCGGCCTCCTGGCAGGCATCAGCTACTGGGCCATCCGCAGCAGCGTGGACGCGCTCGTGCACACGATGGGCGGAAGCGCCAGCCGTGCCGCCGGTGCGGACGCGCACGCGGGCATCGAGGGCGAGCCGCCGGCTGCCGCGAAGCCGTCGACGGCCAGGGCCGTGCTGGTGCTGATCGGGCGCCACGCTTTACTGGGGTTGGTCGCCTACGTTATCATTGTGCGTTTGCGCCTCCACCCGGTGGGGGTGCTGACGGGCGCATCGGCCGTGGTGGTTGCGGCTGCCCGTGAAGCCATCCGGGGCCCGTCCTGACAGCGGCCCGCTACTCGCATGGAACAACTGCACCATTCCCTCTGGATCGTCGAGTTCGTCAACCGCCTGCTCGGCCCCCTCGTGGCCCCGCTGCTCGGGCGCACCTACGAACCGGGCATGACGGTGATTCCCGACTATCTCGTGATGTGCGCGCTCATCGTGCTGCTCGTCACGGTCTTCAGCCTCTTCATCCGCTCGCGCCTCAGCGTCGACAACCCCGGCAAGCTCCAGATCGTCGTCGAAGACATCGTCGGGTTCCTGGTCGGCATCCTCAAGGACAACGTGGGCCCGCAGGGCGTGAAGTACCTGCCGCTCGTCGGCACCATCTTCATCTTCATCTTCCTCGGCAACATGTTCGGCAAGGTGCCGGGGCTCATGTCGCCGACGGCCAGCCTGAACGTCACGCTCGGTTGTGCGATCACGGTGTGGGTCTACTACCACCTGCAAGGTGTGAAGGTACAGGGCATCGGCAACTACGTGCTCCACTTCCTCTTCCCTCCGGGCGTGCCGAAGGTGATGGGGCCGCTCGTCGGGCTCATCGAGGTGATCAGCCACACCTCGCGCGTGTTGTCGCTGTCGCTGCGTCTCTTCGGCAACGTGTTCGGCGAAGAGTTGGTAGTGCTGATTCTGGCCAGCCTGGTCCCGTTCCTCGTGCCGCTGCCGATGATGCTGCTCGGGGTCATCACCGGGTCGCTGCAGGCGTTCATCTTCGCGCTGCTGACGGTCATCTACATTGCCGGGGCGGTTCACGTCGACCACGCCCACGACGATGCCCACAGCGGCGACGAGGCGGCTGCCGACCACGTGCACGGCACGAGCCTGGCGCATTCGGCTCCGGCGGCGTAAGCGCCGGTCGTTCCACGCGGGCCCCGGTGATTCGTCGGACCCCGGCCCGCGCGTTCCCGTCACGGTCGAGGCCACAGGCCTCGCGACGCTGACACCAACCCGGCGAGTCATCGGTACGTTCACTCGAGGAGTTCCACCGTGCGCAAGATTCTTGCTCTGTCCACCGTCGCCCTGTTTGCAGGGTTCACGTCGCCTGCGTACGCGCAGGGCGCGGCCGCCGGCGCCGCCACCGGTTCGTCGCTGCAGTGGCTGTTCATCACCGCGGGCTTCGCGCTCGCCATCGCCGCCGCCTTCGGCGCGCTCGCGCAGGGCAAGGCCGTGTCGTCGGCCGTCGAGGGCATGGCCCGCAACCCCGGTGCGTCGGGCGAGATCCGCGGCGCGCTGATTCTGGGCCTCGTGCTCATCGAGTCGCTGGTCATCTACGCGCTCGTCGTCTCGCTCATCCTCCTGTTTGTGAAGTCGCCGCTGCTCGGCGCCTGATCCGGGGTCAGACCTGCGCCGGGATCCGGGCCTGATCCGGGGTCAGACCTGCGCCGTGATGGCGTGGGGTCAGACCTGCCGGACGTCGATCACGGGGTCAGACCTGCCAGACGTCGTCAGTGGGGTCAGGTCTGCCAGACGTCGGCCTGACGTGAGTCCTGAATGAGAGGTGCGGTGCCGGCCCGTCCGGTGTCGCACCTCTTCGTGTTCCCCCGTGCTGAACCTTTCCCGCGCCGACCTCTACCTGCTGCTCACCGCCCTCGTCTGGGGCAGCAACTACAGCGTCATCAAGTTCGTGCTGCAGGAGATGCCCTCCCGCAGCTTCAACGGCCTGCGCCTGGCCGTGGCGTCGCTCGCCTTTCTCGCGATGATTGGCGGCACCCGCCGTCGCGAAAGCCTCGCCCGACTCACACGCCGCGACTGGCTGGTCATCGCCATGCTGGGGCTCATCGGCCAGTTCGGCTACCAGTTGCTCTTCATTGAGGGCATGGAACGGACGAGCGTGGCCAACGCGTCGATCATCATCGGCTGCACGCCCGTGGCCGTGAGCCTGACGACGGCCGTCCTGGGTCACGAACGCCTGCCGTGGCCGCACTGGGTCGGCATGGCGCTGTCGTTTGTCGGCGTCTACCTCATCGTGAGCGGAGGCGCCCGCTCCGGCGCCAGTTCGCTGACCGGCGACCTCATGATGCTGGCCTGCGTCGCCTGCTGGACGGTCTACACGGTCGCGGCCCGCCCCATGCTCCGCACGTTCTCGCCGCTGCTCGTCACCGGGTTGTCGATGGCCATCGGCACGCTGCTCTTCCTGCCCGCCGCCGTCGGCGATTTCAGGCAGACACCCTGGGGCGACGTGCCGCTCGTCGCCTGGGCATGTCTCGTGTTCTCGTCGCTGCTCGCGCTGAACTTCGCCTACACCTCCTGGTACCACGGCGTCCGCCACCTCGGCCCCTCGCGGACCGCGCTCTACTCGAACCTCGTGCCTGCTGCCGCACTCGTCGTGGCGATGGTCTGGCTGGGCGAGCGGCTGGGCGGGCTCCGCCTCGCTGGCGCCTTCCTGGTGCTCGCCGGCGTCGTCGTGACGCGCTACCGGCGCCCGGCGCCGCCGGTGTCCAGGCCCCCGGCCGTCGCCTGAACCGAGCGGCCGCGCAACGCCTGACCGATTCCCGCGCCAACGCGTCCGCCCCGCCCCCGACTATCGCCTTGAACGGCGGCCCGCGCTGGTGCGCCCCGCGTGCCCGTCCGGTCGCGCTACCATGGCCGCATGCAGTTCCGTCGATGTTCATTCGCTGCCGCGGCGCTCTTCGTCGCGCTGGGCCTCGCCGCCTCACCGGCGGAGGCGGAGGTGACCGTGAAGACCGTCTCGTGCATGAACCTGCCCAACTGCCTCAGCCTCACCAATGGCCACGTGGAGGTGATTCTCACGACGGACGTCGGCCCGCGTGTCATCGGTTACCGCCTGCTGACGGGTCGCAACGTGCTGGCCGAGATGTCGGGGACGGTGGGCGCGAGCGAATGGCAGCCGTGGGGCGGACATCGGCTGTGGCTGGCGCCCGAGGACAAGCCCTTCTCATACGGCCTCGACAACTCGCCAATCCGCTACGAGCAGCAGCCCTCCGGCACGGTCGTCCTCGATCGCGGCGTCGAACCGGAGACCGGCATCGCCAAGACGATGGAGGTGACGCTGCATCCGGAGGGCTCGCGCGTCACAGTGCGGCATCGCCTGCGCAACCATCGCGACACGCCCGTTGACGTCGCACCCTGGGGCATCACGATCGTGCGCGGCGGCGGCACGACCTTCCTCCCGAACGAGCCGTTCGTGCCGCACGAAGCGCGCCTGCAGCCCGTGCGCCCCATGGCGATGTGGTCGTACACCGATCTCTCCGATCCCCGGTGGCGCCTCGGCCCGAAATACATCCGGCTGTCCACCGACACGTCTCGGCGCGCGCCGCAGAAGATTGGCGTCGGCAACCGACAGGGGTGGGCTGCCTACGCCGTGGATGGTGACCTGTTCATCAAGCGCATCGCGCCGTTCGACGACGCCACGCGGTATCCCGACTACGGCACGACGTTTCAGACCTACACGGCTGGCGATTTCATGGAGGTCGAGTCGCTGGGCGCGCTGGTCACGCTGCAGCCGGGGGCCGTCACGGAACACGTCGAGACGTGGTGGCTCTTCACGGACGTCCGTCCTGCAGGCGACGACGACGAGGTGGAGAGGGTGCTGGCGCCGTACCTCGAGCGGGCCCGCTAGGTAGGACGCGCGTCGCTGCGTGCTACCCTGCGCGACGCACCCAGTTCAGCTCGTCAGGCTCACCGAAGCGGCGCGCCGATGCCGCCATGTCCAGGAGATGCCGTGTTCCGAGTGTCCTCGGGCCGTCTGGCCACCTCACTTGCCCTTGCCGTCGCGCTTGCCTTCCCGCAGGCCGGTCGCGCGCTGCCCGCCGCTCTCGCCACTGCGCCGACGCCCATCCAGGCGGTGATGTCGAGCGACGGTCGTCACGTCGCGTGGCGTACCGACACGGGGCCCATCACCGTCGTGGACCGCCAGGCCGGTGCCGAGGTCACCTACGACCTCTCGACGCTGCGCCCGCAAGGGGTCAGCGCCAGTGCCGTGGGAACGGTGTTCGGGATCAGTGACGATGGCCGCTTCCTCACGTACGCCGTGTTGGCCAGCGTCGCCACCGGCGGCCACACGACCATCGTGAGATTCGACCGGACCACTGCGACCCATCTCGTGGTGTACGACAACCGTGACGGCCTCGCCTCCGGCCCTGCGACGGTGATCGGCGCCGTACCACGTGTGGCGGTGAGCCGCGATGGCCAGACGTTCACGTGGATTCACATTGCGTCGAGCCCGACGCTGACGGCACAGGTATGGCTGCGGCAGGCA
>JAEZDP010000269.1 GCA_023418055.1 Acidobacteriota bacterium | reverse complement strand
AGGCTGACGAAGGCGCGGGTGCCATCGGGCGAGAGCCGGATCTCTGTCGCGCCGGGCGGGTTGTTGCCCGGACCGGCTCCCTGGATGCGCAGGTGCGTCCGACGGTCGTGGCCGTCGAGCGTGATCGACTGCAGCCCGCGCGGGGTGGTGAGGTACACGCGTTTCCCATCGCCGCGGATGAACTGCGGGGCCCGGCCGTTCTGCGCGGACGCGATGAGGGTGGAGGCGCCGCCCGCGGCCGGCATCCTTCTGATTTCGAGCGTGTTCGGCGCATCCACGCCGGTGATCTCGCCGGGGGCATCGTCCTCGGCGTCCGGGGGAGGCGTGTCGCGGAGAATCGAGTACACGTGATCGGTGGCGGTGCCAGCGATGAAGACCAGATCCCGCCCGTCGGGAGTGTAGGCCGGGTCGAGGTAGTAGCCCTCGTGCGGGGTGAGCGTCTCCGGCGTGCCGCCAGTCGCCGGCACACGCTTGATGTGTCCTCCGGTCGTCGTCCACGTCACGTAGGTGATCGCTGACCCGTCAGGAGACCAGACCGGCATGAACTCGCCTTCGGGGGCCGTGGCGGACGGCGGTGGGGTCAGCAGGCGGGGGGTGCCGTCGGGCATGTCCATCACATACAGGCGATTGAGCGCGCTGAAGACGAGGCGTCGGCCGTCGGGTCAGAGCGAGGGCCAGCGGATGAGACGCGCACGCACGCGGTCGCCGTCGTCCACGCGGACGGGCGTGTAGACGCGGGCAGCGATCTCGGCCTCGACGGTGGCGGTGAAGGGCACCGGGGTGCGGGCGCCCGTCTCGGCGTCGACGCGCGAGAGGCGCCCGTCGATCGGCACGAGCAGGGAGCGCCCGTCGGGCATGAACGCGTAGCGCGGCATCGTGTCGCGCGAGGCACGTGACTCCTGGTCGTCACGCGTGACCGGATGCGCGAGCCAGCGCTCGGCTCCCGTGAGCAGGTTGCGGATGCGCAGCGCCGTGGCGGCCTTGTGGCGCGTGGCGTACACCAGATGTGTGCCGTCGGGCGACAGGACGGGGCGCATCGCGCTGCCCTGGGCGTTGGTCACCTGCACGACGTCGCCGGTCTCACGGTCGTGTCTGTGGATCTGCCAGAGCGGGAAGCGCGCGTTGTAGGTGAAGCCTCCGGTGCGCTGGGCGTAGTAGATGAAGCGGCCGTCCGGCGAGACGACCGCCCCCATGCGATTGGGCGCAGGCGGGGGCGGAGGGCCCGGCGGCGCGTCGGGCGACGGCTGGGGAGGCGGCGGTGAGCCGATGCGGACGCCGGTGCCGCCGTCACGGTGATACATGACCAACCAGAACGTTCCGGGATCGGGCGGCCGCGCCTTGGACACCACGAGGTACTCGCCGTCGGGGGTCCAGGCCGGCGAGGTCATGATCTGCGGGCGATCGTTGGTCTTCTCGTCCGTGCTGACCGCGCGCGGGTTCGAGCCGTCGGCGTCGGCCAGCCAGAGGTTCTCGACGCCGCTGCGGTCGCTGAGGAAGGCGATGGTCGTGCCGTCGGGCGAAAAGGTCGGCTGCGATTCGAACGAGAGGCCGCCGATGATTCTCGTCGCGGTCCCACCGACGCTGGGCATGGTGTAGAGGTCGCCGAGCAGGTCGAAGACGATGGTCTGGCCGTCGGGCGAGACGTCCACCGACATCCAGGTCACCTGGTCGGTCTCGAACGTGATCGTCTCGGCGGTCTTCAGGACGAGGCCGGCGTCCTTGTTCCGCTCGCCGTCCTTGTCGGGGCCGTTTGCCCGGGCCTCTTCCGTGGGCGTGGGGGGATCCTGATGGCGCGCGACGAGGGCGGGTGAGGCCAGCGCCGCCAGCGCGAGGGCGGTCAGCGCGGCGACGCGCGAGAGAGCGACACGGGGCATGGCACCTCCTGAAGGCGCCCCGATGATAGATGAGAAGCGACGGGGCGTGGCGTGGAGGCCGAATCGACGACGGGGGCCAGATCGTGAAAAACGCTCGATTTCGAGACCTGACCCCCAGCCGCCACCGCTACACCAGCCCCAGGGCCAGCATCGCCCGCGCGACCTTCAGGAACCCGGCAATGTTCGCGCCGTTGACGTAGTTGCCCGGCGTGCCGAACTCGTCGGCCGTCGCGTAGCACGACTCGTGGATGTTGACCATGATCTCGGCCAGCCGCTGCTCGGTGTATTCGAACGTCCACGTGTCGCGACTCGCGTTCTGCTGCATCTCGAGCGCCGACGTGGCCACGCCGCCCGCATTGGCGGCCTTGCCGGGGCCAAAGGCCACCCCGGCCTCGAGCAACACCTTGGTCGCCTCGGGCGTGGCTGGCATGTTGGCGCCCTCCGCCACGAGCGTGCAGCCGTTGTTGACGAGCAGCCGCGCGTCGTGTCCGTTCAACTCGTTCTGCGTGGCACACGGCAGCGCGATGTCGCACGGCACCCCCCAGATGTTGCCACCCGCGATGTAGCGCCCCCGATGCCCTTCCTCCACGTACCGGCTCAGCCGGCCCCGCTCCACTTCCTTGATCTGCTTGACGCGATCGAGATCGATGCCGGCCTCGTCGAGGATGAAGCCTGAGGAATCGGAGCAGGCGATCACGCGCGCGCCCAGACTGGCCGCCTTCTCCATCGTGTAGATCGCGACGTTGCCCGATCCCGAGACCACACAGGTGCGCCCCTCGATCGAGTCGCCCCGGGCCTTGAGCATCTCGTTGACGAAGTACACGAGACCGTAGCCGGTCGCCTCGCGCCGCACGAGCGCGCCGCCGTAATCGAGGCCTTTGCCGGTCAACACCCCAGACTCGTAGCGGTTGGTGATGCGCTTGTACTGGCCGAACAGGAACCCGACCTCACGGCCACCGACACCGATGTCACCGGCCGGCACGTCGGTGTACTCGCCGAGGTGACGATAGAGCTCGGTCATCAGGCTCTGGCAGAAGCGCATCACCTCGCCGTCCGAACGTCCCTTCGGGTCGAAGTCGGCGCCGCCCTTGCCGCCGCCGCTCGGCATGCCGGTGAGCGCGTTCTTGAAGGTCTGCTCGAACCCGAGGAACTTCACGACGCCCAGGTTCACCGATGGGTGGAAACGCAGGCCACCCTTGAAGGGACCGAGCGCGCTGTTGAACTCGACGCGGAACCCCCTGTGGATGTGGACGGTGCCGCGGTCGTCCTGCCAGGGAATGCGGAAGATGATCTGGCGCTCGGGCTCGCAGATCCGCTGCAGCACCTTGTGCTCGCGCAGTTCGGGGTGCTTGGTGATGACGGGGCCGAGCGACCCGAGCACTTCGATGACGGCCTGGTGGAACTCGGGTTCGCCGGGGTTGCGTCGGACGACGTCGTCGTAGACGTCGTGGAGGCGTTGGTCGATCTGTGGAGTCACGGGGGGACACCTGGCCGCGGTCCCGTGCCAGGGCACGAGGCAGGCAGCAGGCGCGGCTGTTTGAAGTGGGACACCGCTGCAGGTCGCCGGAGCGACGGCAGCACACAAGACGCGCAGTCAGTATATGCGCACAACGGCCGGCGCCCGTGGAGGACGCCGGCCGAGGTGGGAACTCCCTCGCGCTCAGAAGAAGTACTTCACCACGAGCTGGATCTCGCGCGGCGGGTTGACCACGCTGATGATCGTGCCGAAGTTCTGGCTCTGGATGTTGCGATCCGGCGGCCCGAAGTTCGGGTGGTTGAAGAGGTTGTACGCCTCACCGCGGATCAGGAAGTACTGCCGGCCGAACGTCTCGATCCGCTTGCTCAGCGAGAAGTCCACGTTCCAGTACCCCGGTGCGTCCGCCACGCCCACGCCCGCGTTGCCGAACTGCCCGAGCGGAGCCGAGCGGAACGCGTCGCGGTTCAGCCAGTTGGTGATGGACTGATTGGCAGGGACGGGATCGCCGACCAGATCGGGCCACTGCGTGGACCGCGTGATCTGGAGCGACGGGTTGAGGCTGTCCTGCACGGTGATCGGGTAGCCCGTGTGCGCGGTCACGGCGAAGCTGACGTCCCAACCGCCGACGAACGCGTCGAGCGCACGGCTCATGTTGGCGCCGAACTGGCGACCGGCTCCGACCGGGATCGCGTAGCTGCCCGCCACCGAGACGATGTGCCGCGCGTCGAAGAACGCACGCCCGTAGTTCATGTCGATGTCCCGGCTGTTGACCGGGTACGCACCTTCGGACGCCACGCCGCCCGTGCCGTAGTACCCGAGGTTGTTCGACATGGCCTTGCTCAGCGTGTAGTTGGCGACGAAGTCGAGGCCGCCCCACAGGCGCTGCTTGAACGTGGTCTGGAGCGCGTTGTAGTCCGACCGCGCCGCCGGCGATGTGGTGGCGATGTTGGTGACCAGCGGGTTGAACTGATACAGCGGACGACGCTGCTGCAGCGGAGCCCACGTCGAGGGGTCACCCTCACCGGGCAGCGGCTGGTTGCCTTCGATCGGCGCGACCAGGTACTTCGACCTGTTGCCCACGTAGCCGACGTTGATCGACGACCGCGAGCCGAGCAGGTACTCCACGAAGACGTTGTACTGCTGGGTCAACTGCGGACGCAGATTCGGATCCCACACGCGGAGCTGGCCCGAGATGCCGTCGAGCGCCTGCAGCCCCTCGAAACCGGTCGCGATCGTGCCGGCGTTGGTCGGGTTCGCGGCCGAGTAGGCCCATTCCGTCTGCGACTCGAAGAAGAACGGCGGGTTGAGCGGCAGGCGCAGGTTGGCGCCGGTACCCTCCTGGTACTGCGTAATGCCGTAGCCGCCGCGGAACACCCACTTGTCGCCCTTGCGGTAGGCGAACCCGAGACGCGGCTCCCAGCCGTTGTAGTACGGCTCGTATAGCGCTCGGCTGTTGCCGTCGCGGCCGGCGAACTGCTGCGTGAGGTCCACCAGGGAGAAGTTCGTCTGGCGGTCGTCCTTCTCGACGAACGGCGTGGTGTTGCCCCAGCGCAGCGCGAGATTGAGCGTCAGGTTGTTGGTCACCTTGAAGTCGTCACCCGCGTAGAAGGCGAACCGGTCCTGATAGTGCGTCCACGGATCGGACAGCGACCCGCGCCCCTTGCTCGAGACGAAGTCGAGCAGGAAGTCGGCCGCCGCCGCACGGGTGTACGAACCGCCGTAGCCGATGTAGCCCAGGACGCCGTTGTTGCCGGCGTAGTAGCGCTCGGCGATGTAGTGGTTCCAGGAGGCGCCGAACTTCAGCGTGTGGCGGCCCCTCAGCCACGTCAGACGTTCGTTCAGCTGGAAGACGCCGTTCCTCATGTTGCTCGCGCCGCCCGTGGTGCCGATGTTCGACAGGTTGTTCCCCAGGCGAACTTCGGTGAGCCCCGCGATCGGCTGAGAGCCGCCGATGCCGAGCTGGTTGTTCAACATCCCGAGCCCGCGCAGGTCGAGCGGCGTGTTGTTGAACTGGTTGGCGTTGTAGCCCACGAGGACGTCGTTGACGACGTTCCTGCCGAAGATGCGGTTCCAGTTCGCGCCGACGCTCCAGAAGGGGTTGTCGCCGAGGCTCCCGAACTGCAGCGGCATGGCCGTCGACTCGGTACGCGACTCGTTCCACTGCCGCGAGTAGCGCACGTAGACCTTGTCGCTGGCTGACGCGTTCCAGTCCACCTTGACGTCGAACTGGTCGGTCTCCTCACTCGAGGCGCTCTGGCCGAGGTAGTTCAGGCGGAAGTCGCTGATCGGCCGGTCCACGTTGGCGCGCGGGTAGAGCGCTTCGTTGGCGAGCAGGGCGCGCGCAAACGGGCTGAAGCGCTCCACGGGGATCTGGTTGTTCGGGAAGTTCTGTCCGGTGAGCGGATCCCGCAGCTGGATCGCGGGCAGGAGGCTGCTCAGGTCGCCGTTGCGCCAGGCATCGGGCATGACCGTGGCGAACGAGTCGGCGGGGGGAACCTTCTGACGGCCGCCCGAGTAGTCACCGAACCAGAACAGCTTGCCGCGCACAAGAGGACCGCCCAGCGTTCCGCCGAACACCTTGCGCGAGAGGCTGGCCTTCCGGCCGCCGGCGCGGTTGGTGGCCCACGGCGTCGCCGCGAGTTCGTTGTCGCGCCAGTAGTAGAACGCGTTACCGCGGACGTCGTTGGTGCCCGACTTGATCACCATGTTGACGCTCGCACCGGCGACGTTGCCCATCTCGGGCGAGTAGTTGTTGGTCTCGACGCTCACCTGCTCCACCGCATCCGGGCTCGGCTGATAGGCGATGAGGTTGTCGGTGGGATCGTTCGAGTCGATCCCGTCGATGGTGAAGTTGTTGGCCTGCTCGCGCTGGCCGTTGATGTACGGACGCGCACCCTGGCCCTTCAGGGAGTTCATGTTGCCGGGGGATGGCACCGTCGCGCCCGCGGTGTACAGCGTGGTCGCCGAGACGTTGCGCCCCTGGAGCGGCAGCTTCTCCACCTGCTCCTGCTGGAACGTCGCGCCCACGACGGCGTTCTCGGTCTGGAGCACGGCCGACGTCGCGGTCACCTCGACGCTCTCGGTCAGCTCGCCCAGCTCCATCCTCGCGTCGATACGGGCCGTCTGGCCTGCCGCGAGGTTGATGGTCGACTGCACCGCCTTGAACCCGGCCAGTTCGAACCGCACCGTGTAGGTGCCGACAGGGAGGCCGGTGATCGTGTAAGCACCGGCTTCTGTCGTGACACCCGTGTACGGCACGTTGGTGGCCGTGTTGGTCGCCGTCACCGTGACGCCGGGGACGGCAGCGTCCTGCGCGTCCGAAGCGATCCCGGTCATCGTCGAGAGACCGACCTGCCCCAGCGCCGTGCCGGGCGCAAGACACAGCGTGAGCAGCGCAAGCCAACGAGCCGCCGCTGCGGTTACCTGTCGCACCATGATTCCCCCTTGATGAATCGCTGCCCCCATGGCGTGCGTCAGCAGTTACGTACGCGTCCCTGCATCCCGGACACACGCCCACCAGACCAGCGTCGTGATGGCATCGTAGGAGGATCTCGTGGGATGTCAAGCGGTCTTGCAGAGGACCGCTCGCCGACCACGCTCACGACATGCCTGCGATCCGAGAACCCGGAACGGCCAATCCACGTGCTTGGATTTCAGCGGTCGGATCCAGAGGAACCGATACGCGAGGATCGACCCTGCCGCGCGTAGTGCATGCAGGCCGCGACCATGACGAAGTTGACCAGGGCCAGCACGAAAACCGCAGGCAGTCCGGCCGCTGACGCCAGGTGTCCAGCGACCCAGGGCATCGTCATGCCGCCGGTGAGCGCGACGGTGAAGAGCAGGCCGAACACAGCACCCGTCTGCTCGGGAAAACGCGCGCCGGCCTGCCCGAGCACGGTCGGGAAGATTGGCGCCAGCGAGACGCCGGCGAGCAGCGCGGCGGCGCCTGCCACCATGCCCGTGGGCGCGGTCGCGAGCAGCAGGCAGGCCAGCGCGGCACCCGCAGCCCCCACCATCACCACCGATGCTCCATCGACATGGCCCAGCAGCCGGCTCGCCCCGAGGCGGCTCACCATGATGGCCGCCCAGAAGCCCGCCAGCCACAGCGAGGCACCCGGTATGGAGACGCCGAGTTCGCGAGTCAGCAGGCTCGAGACATAACCGCCGAGCAGGAACTCGTTGCCTGACTGAAAGAACAGGAGAAGGGCCAGCCCCAGGATGACGGGCTCGCGTGCAAAGGTGCCGACGCGCGCGAGCGGCCAGCCGTGCCGCTGCCGCGCGACAGGAAACGTCGCGCCGAGGGCGACGAGGGCGAGCGTCACACAGAGCGCCGCCGCGCCGACCAGCAGCGTCGCCAGGCCTAACGCCGCCATGACCGTCCCGACCGTCAACGGCACCAGCAGGGCACCGATGCCGAAGTACACGCCAAGGCGGTTCAAGGCCGCCGCCTTGTCGGCCGACCCCGCGTGGAGGTCGGCGACGAGGATGTTGGCGGCGCCGTTGAGCGCACCGCCACCGGCCCCGAGTGCGGCCACGCCGATGACGAGCAGGGCCGGCGACGAGGCCATCGCCACGAGCAGGAGGCCGGTACCCACGAGCCCCGCGCCGGTCGCGAGCGGGGCGCGCAGGCCCACGCGGTCCACCACCATGCCGAGGGCAAGACTGGCGGCCAGCATCGCGCCGTTCATCGCCAGGAACAGCGTGCCGATGGTGCCGAGGTCGAGCGCGATGCGCTGCGTGACCACGGGCACCACCGCACCGACCAGTGCCATGACGACGCCGAAGGTCAGCATCGCGGCGTGCGCGATCGGCGTCAACATGCGCGACTGCGGGGCCGGTGCGACCGCTCTCGCCGTCACCGCACCACGGGCTCCGGCCCTCGCTCGAACCACGCACGCGCGTACGCGTCGAACACGCGCCCGTTGTGCTGGGGCTCCACGCCTGCGACGTTCGGCGAGACGAACGTCGTCAGCGCATGGCCGTCAGCCGCGAGCCGGGCTCCCGTCTCCGCGACGATTGCCATCGCGACGGCGACGGCGGCGATGGTCGACCCTGCCGCCACCTTCTCGAGTCGCCCGACGTCGACCTGTGCGTCCTCGGGTGCCACGCAGTTGTCGATGGCCACGTCAGCGAGGTCGCGCAGCGCGTTGCCGCTCGAGTGTGTCCGCGACGCGACCTCCGCGTTGGCATGCGACGACACCGTGATGACGGCCGTTCCCCGGGCGCGAGCGTACTGCGCGGCTTCGATGGGCGCCGCATTCAGACCGCCGTGCGAGAAGACGACGAGACAGTCGCGCGCGTCCATCGGGTAGCTCTGGAGGAACTGCGCAACATACCCCTCGCGTCGCTCGATCCAGAGCAACTCGCGCGCGCCGTTCGGTCCGATGACGTTGGACCACATCAGCCTCGGGTCGTACAGGGGGTAGAAGCCGATGAAGCTGCCGTAGCGCGGGAAGACGTCCATCACGGGGATGACGGAATGGCCGCTGCCGAACAGGTAGGCGCGGCCGCCCTGTGCGATGGTCCGGGCCAGGCGGCCCCCCGCGTCGCGCAGCGCGTCCATCTGCGTGGACTGGAGGCGGCCGAGGATCTCGTCGATGCGTGCGAAGTAGGCGATGGCGGTCATGTGGCTCCTGCAAAGGCGAGGCGCGCAGCACCGAGCAGGCCTGCGTCTTCGCCGAGTGTGGTGAGGACGATCCGGCACTGGCGCGCGGCGATCGGCTGCGCCCAGCGGAGTGCCTCACGGCGGATGCGCTCGAGCAGCAGGTCGCCCGCGCCGTGCATGACACCGCCGCCGAGGACGACGACTTCGGGGTTCATGAGACTGATGATGTTCGCAATGCCGCGGCCGAGCGACACCGCGACGTCTTCGAGCAGCGTGCAGGCGCGGGCATCACCGCTCCGCGCGGCTGCTACGACTGCTTCGGCGCGATCGACGCCAAAGCGCCGCGCGATCGCCGGGCCGGCCACATGGGTCTCCCACGCGCCGCAGCGTCCGTACGCGTCGTGCCAATCGTTCGCGAGGCTGAACCAGCCCGCCGCGCCCGCGATGCCGTGCGCCCCGCGCACTACGGTGCCGTTGGCCAGCAGGCCCACGCCGACGCCGGTACTCACCGAGATGAAGACGGCATCACGGGCGCCGCGCGCGGCGCCGCACCAGGTTTCGCCGAGCACGTACCCGGTTCGGTCGCTGTCGACGGCGAGCGGCACGCGGAGCCGTGCCTGCAGGACGTCGATGAGCGGCACGTAGTCATCGCCCCACAGGTTCGGGCACCACGCCCTGCCATCGGGCGTGTGGATGCCCGGAACAATCACCCCCACTGCCTGGACGGCGTCGGCCGCTGACACGATCTGCGCGACGCTGTCGTCCAGCGTCCTGGCCGCCGGCATCTGTTGCCGGTCGTGTACGTGGCCCTCGGCATCGACGCGTGCGAGCGCCGTCTTGGTGCCGCCAAGATCGACCGCGAGAACACGCATCAGGCCCGCGCCATCCGGATGACGGCCACCGCGCCCGCCTCCACCTGGACGGCGAGCGAGACATCCGCCTCGCCGTGCGTCAGCGCAAGCCGACGCCCGTGGACGAGGTCGAGCCCCACGTCGCCGGCCACGTTGCGCCCCAGCGTGATGCGCGTGTCGGCTCGGTCAGTCCCGTGGTTCAGGGCAAACAAGAGGATGTCGCGCGCGCTTTCGAGGTGGCGCACCTCGAGGGGGGCACCCGAGAGCGCGACGGGCCTCGAGACACCCGCCCAGTCGAGCAGGCCGCTGAAGAACGCCGTCGCTTCAGGCGTCTGAGCCGACTGGTAGGCCGCGCTCAGGTACGTGCCCACCATCAGCGTGCGCCCCTCACCGAAGGCCGACATGACGGCCGCGGGGGCGCCGTCCTCGAACTCGGCAACGACGCGCGCGGCGGGTGACGTCGGTTCGAGCACCTCCTTGTACCAGCGTCCCGGCAGCACGGACCCCTGCGCCAGCCCTGGAAGCGCGTCGCTCGTCGATCGCAGGGTCGTGCGCCCGCCGGGCGCCGTTTCCACCGCCACCTCCCGCGAACCCACCACGTCGGCGAGCCCCATGCCCGGAATGCGCTCGGCGGCGAACCCGCGCTCGTTGTTCCAGCCGAGGCGCGCCTCGGTGACGAGCGCTCCGCCCCGCTCCACGTAGCGCCGCAGGAGCGGCGCCGCGGCTTCGGGGAACATGAGGGGATACGCGAAGTACACGAGCCGATAGCGCTGGAGCGCTTCGTCGGTGAGGTGCGCGATGTGCACGTAGTCGACCGGGACGTTGAGCGGGAACCATGCACGGTGGGCGCCGAGCAGCGAGTCACGCTCGATGCCGACGACCTCGCCCTGCGGCCCGCCATACGCGGCCGCACGCTGGCGGCCACCGACGAAGTGCGCAAGTGGGTTGTAGACGATCGCGACCTCGGCACGCGGCGGCACCACGTCGAGGAACAGCTCCTGATGTCGGTCGACGACCTGCGCGATGGCGCCAGCCGTGCGCGCGCGCTCGGTGACGGAACCATCGAGGTTGTTGAGGCCGAACCCGCCCGACTCGTATCCGGAACTCATCGGATACCAGGCGTAGTAGTTGATGCCCTTCGCGCCACGCGCCAGCGCCGACCACGTCCACAGGGTGAGGTCGCGCGGCGTGACCGTGGGGCTCACGTTGACCGCGATCGTCCCGAACCCGCTCTGCAGTTCCCCAATCCAGAAGCCGCGCCTGCCTTCGTCGTAGGCAAACGACCGCGTGAAGTCGAGCAGGGCCGCGCGCCACGGCACGTCGCGGTCGACGAACGCCGAGTGCTTCGGATAGAAGGAGGTGCCGTAGTAGTCCACCTGCCGCGCCATGGTCCAGTCGTCGGCCTGCCCTTCCCAGTGGTGCGGCGAGGCGAAGAGCCCGACGCCTGCGGCATGGCTGGTGACGATCGTCTCGGGTGCCACCCGCTTGACGGCGTCGTAGCGATCGCGCAGGTCCTCGCCGAGCTTGTCGACGATGAAGGCCTTCCAGTCGATGTAGTCGGTGTACGAGAGGATGGTGCTCATCCGGCTCGGCTCGACCTGGTCCCACGTCCGGAAGCGCCGGTACCAGGCGGCGTTCAACGCGTCGAGCGATCCGTACTTGCGCTCGAGCCACGCACGGAAGCGGGCGAGGGTGTGTGCGCAGAAGCAGAACTCGGGATTGGGGATCCACGTGGGATTCGCCCAGTTGATGACGTGTGGCTCGCTCCACAGATCCCAGCCGAGAAACGCAGGGCTCGTGCGGGCACGGGCGGCGAGCGCGGCGTAGAACGCGGCGTCGGCGGCGCGGACGCCGTGGTGATCGCGGCAGTAGCCGGGGGACGTCTCGGGGCGGATCGCCTGGCCGTTCGACGACACGAACAGGCTGTCGGGAAAGCGTTCGCCTACCCATTGCGGCGCCGAGTCCATGTACACCTGCAGGACGAGCCGCAGGTCGTGCTCCTCGGCCAGTTCGAGCAGCACGTCGAGCGTGTCGAACTGGTAGCGACCCGGCTCCGGCTCGCCGCTCGCCCAGTCGATCCAGGCGCGCAGCGTGTTGAAGCCGAGCGCCTTGATCTGCCGGACGTCGCTGCGCCACACGTCCTTCTTCAGGCGCGCGTCGCGCTCGAGCATGGGCGCCCGCGCCCTGCCGCCGCCGTACCACACCGCCATGGGCAGCATCGGGCTCGCCGCGGCCGACTGCGCCGCCAAGGCGCGGGGCGTCGGTGCTAGGCCGGCGGTGCCGAGCGCCGCCATGGTGACGAGGAAGTCGCGGCGGCGCCAGCCCGCGTCTCCGGCCGAGGGTGTCCAGTCAGCCATGGTCAGCGCCCCGCCTGCGGGCTCACGAGGTCGAGGACGACGCGGTAGCGGTCTCCGCGCATGAGCGATTGCACGAATTCGAGAGGGCGGCCGTCGGACAGGCAGGCAAGTCGCTGCACCGACAGGGCCGGCGCGCCCGCCTGCACCCGAAGCACCGCGGCATCGTCGGCGCCGAGCGTCACGGCGATGTGCGTCTCGCGGGCCCGTGCGGGCGAGAGGCCATACCTGTCGCGCAGGACGTCGTAGAGCGACGCATCCTCATAGAGTTCGTCAGCGATGCCCGGTACCAGGGCGTCGGGCAGGTAGGCGGTCTGAATGCCCATCGGCTCGCCATCGGCGAGTCGGAGACGCCGCAGGCGGAAGACGGCGTCGCCAGGGGCGATGTCCAGGTGGCGCGCCAGATCGGGAGTCGCCGCCACGAGACCCCGTTCGCGGATCTGGGTCGTCGCGACCAGGCGGTGGCGGTGCATCTCTTCGGTGAAGCTCGTCAGCTCGCGCGGGCCCTGCCGGAGGGGCGGACGCTGGACGAAGGTGCCTCGGCCCTGCTCACGCCGGATATACCCGAGGTTGGACAGGTCGCGCAGCGCCTGCCGTACGGTGACCTTGCTGACGCGAAATCGCGTGCTCAGTTCATCCTCGGTGGGCAAACGGTCGTCGGGCGTCCACTGCCCTGCCTCTATCTCCTTGAGCAGCAGTGCCTTGACCTGGTGGTAGAGAGGCGTGGCCGCGTGGCGATCTATGGGGACCATATTCGTTAGGTCATTATAATGATTGCGCTCCCTGCCGCCGTCAAGGGCCATCTTGCCTTCCGTAGTATCGTTACGCCGATTCAGGCCAGACAGGACTCTCGAGCAACCCAGACGCCGCGCTGGTGCGGCCACGAGTGCAGCGTCTCAGGCAGACGCCCGCCCGACAACGTCGTTCGGACCGAGGGAGCGAAGCGACCACATGCATCAACCCATCCATCGCACGCGGCTGTTCACGGGGTGTGTCGTCTCGCTGGTGGCGACGGCCTTCGGCTTCGCGGTTCGCGCCGCCATCCTCGAAGACTGGCGCAGCGAGTTCAACCTGAGCCAGGAGCAGATCGGCTACATCCTCGGCGCGGGGCTGTTCCCGTTTGCCATCTCGATCATCCTGTTCAGCCTCGTCATCGACCGGATCGGCAACGGCGTGTCGATGGCGGTGGCCTTCGCACTGCACACGACCTCGGCCGTCATCACGCTGGCCGCGCCGCTGGCGCTGGCCGACCCGGGCGCGGGCGCCGAGGCGGTGGCCGCCGGGCAGCGCAACGGGTTCGCGCTGCTCTACCTCGGCACGTTCATCTTCGCGCTGGGCAACGGCACCGTGGAGGCCGTGGTCAACCCTGTGACCGCCACGCTCTACGCGCGCGAGAAAACCCGCTACCTGAACATCCTGCATGCCGGCTGGCCGGGCGGCCTCGTGCTCGGCGGCCTGCTTGCCATTGCCTCGAGCACCCTCGACCCGGCCAATGTGCCAGGGCGCCTCTGGCAGTGGCAGATGGGCCTCGTGCTGGTGCCGACCCTCGTCTACGGCCTCATGCTGCTCGGCCAACGGTTCCCGATTCAGGAGCGCGTCGCCGCCAACGTGCCCTACATCGACATGCTGCGCGAGTTCGGGGCGGGCAGCTGCTTCATCGTCTCGTTCTTCCTCGTGGCGGGGCTGAACCAGGTGCTCGTGATTGCCGGAGTGCCCACGCTCGGCCTGGTGGCGCAGCTCGCCGTCGCGCTGATTCCGACGCTGGTCTTCGCCGCCTACGTGCGGACGTTCGGCCGCCCCATGTTCTTCCTGCTGCTGCTGGTGATGGTGCTGCTCGCCACGACCGAACTGGGCACCGACAGCTGGATCTCGGACATCATGCGGACGGTGCTGGCCAGCCCCACGCTCGGCACGCTCTTCCTCGTCTGGACCTCGCTCATCATGTTCGTGCTGCGCTTCTTCGCCGGCCCGATCGTGCACCGCATCAGCCCGCTCGGCCTGCTGGCCGCCAGTGCCCTCATCGCGGCGCTCGGCCTGCTGTGGCTGTCCGCGGCGGGCACGTCGCCGGTCATGCTGTTTGCCGCAGCCACGTTCTACGGTCTGGGTAAGACCTTCTTCTGGCCGACGACCCTCGGCGTGGTGAGCGAGCAGTACCCGCGCGGCGGTGCGCTGATGCTCAACGCCATCGCAGGCGTGGGGATGATCTCGGTGGGCACGCTGGGCAACCCGGCCATCGGCGCGGTGCAGGACGCCGCGCTCGCCCGCGAGATTCGCGCGGCCGATCCGGACCTCGCCGAGCGCCTCATCGTGACGCGGCCCGGGCTGTTCGGCGACTCGTACGCCCCCGACCCCACACAGCGCGCCCTGCTCGCGCAGGACATGGCCGTGGCAGCCGCACGCGTGCAGGACTCGGTGCCGCCAGGCGTGCCCCAGGCCGAGATCGATCGCGCGCTCGAGGCCGACCCGGGCTATCGCGCGCTCGCCCGCCAGCACGCGGTCATCGTCGAGGCCGACAGTCGCACCAAGCAGGCCACGCTCGGACGCATCGCGATTCTCCCGATGATCATGCTGGCCTGCTACCTCGGGCTGTTGGCCTACTTCCGGTCGGTCGGCGGCTATCGGGCCGCGGTCCTGGTCGAGGAGCCGCCAGGCGGGTCCGGCGGCTGATGCCCGCCCAGAAGACGAACGTGTAGCCGAGCACGAGCGCCCCGGCCGCCAGGGAGCCGGGCAGGCCGGCCGCGGCAAGCCACGTGGAGGTGCCGCCGTACTGCCACCACGCCACCCAGCCACGCCACAGGCCGTACACGAGCCGGGCCGAGACGACCAGCGTCACGCCGAGCACGAGCCACCGATGGGGCGTATAGTGCAGGACGTCGGTCGTCGCGTCCCAGCGCGTGAGCCGCAGGCCGAGCAGACCAAGGATGCCGCCCACGACAACGCCGGCGAGCGCCGCAAGGCCGGCGTGCGGCACCCACATGGTCGCGAGGGCCGCGAAGGCCAGGAGGAACACGGCCGACAGGAGGCTCAGCCCCGCGTTGAGCAGCGCCACCCAGCGCCGGGCCCGCCGACGCGCCGTACCCGCCCGGTAGCGCTGCACCAGCGTGACAGGCGCCAGCACGAGCGCCAGCAACGGCGCGAGCAACACGAGCGCGAGCGCGACAAGTGGCATGTCTTCAGGGTATGCGCCTTCGCCCGAGCGGCGTGCAAGCCCATGAACTGTGGACCGTTGACCGTGGACCGTAGACCGTAGTGGCCCGTAGACCGTAGTGGCCCGTGAGCTAGAGTTAGTCCCGCCATGCGACTCACACTGCTCCTCCTCGGCGCGCTCGCGCTCGCGGCGCAGGACGGCCTCGAGGCCGACCTTGCTCGTCCCATCCTCGCCCAGGGCCAGACGCGCGTCGACGCGCAGGTCTGGCTGGCCGCACAGGTGCCGGTGCTCACTGTGCCCGCCTCGGCAGACGCGTGGGACCGCCAGGCCGCCACGCTTCGCCAGCGCGTGCTCGATGAGGTGATCTACCGCGGAGAAGCCCGCTCCTGGCGACAGCAGCCCGTGAAGGTGGAGTTCGTCGGCGACCTGCCGGGTGATGGGTACGTCGTGCGGAAGCTGCGGTTCGAGGCCGTGCCAGGTCTTGTGGTGCCTGGCCTCCTCTATGTGCCGGACCCGGCGCCGTCCGGCCCGACCCCGGTCGTCGTGAACGTCAACGGCCACGAGGGCACGGGCATCGCCAACCCCTACATCCAGGCGCGGTGCATCAACCTGGCGAAGAAGGGCCTGTACGCGCTCAACGTCGAGTGGATCGGCCAGAGCCAGCTGGCTGGCGACGGGCTCGCACACTACCGCATGAATCAGCTGGACCTGGTGGGCACGCCCGGCCTGGCGGTCTTCTACGAACAGCTGCGGCGCTCGGTGGACCTCGCCCTCGACCTGCCCCACGCCGACGCGTCCCGCCTCGCGGTCACCGGCCTGTCAGGCGGGGGATGGCAGACGATCATGATCAGCGCCCTCGACACGCGCGTGACGCTGGCCAACCCGGTGGCGGGACACTCCAGCTACGTCACGCGTACGCAGTGGCCCGACAAGGACCTCGGCGACTCCGAGCAGACCCCCTCCGACCTTGCCGCCATCGCCGACTACCCGCACCTGAACGCGCTGGTCGCACCGCGCCCGCTGCAGCTGACGCACAACGCGAAGGACGCCTGCTGCTTCCGGGCCGACTACGCGCTCGGCCCGATGGTGCAGCAGGTGCGGCCCGTCTTCGACCTCCTCGGGGCCGCCGACCGGTTCGCCTATCACGTGAACCACGACGAGGGCCACAACTACGAGCGCGACAACCGCGAGGCCTTCTACCGGTTCGTGCACCGGCACTTCTTCGACGGCGGCGAGGCTTTCGACCCGGTGGAGATCGACGTCACGAGCGAACTGCGCGAGGTGGACGCACTGGCCACTCCCCTGCCCGACGACAACGCCGACTTCCGGTCGCTGGCCCGCCGCATCGCGGCCGGCCTGCCGCCTGCCGCCGCGCCCACCCGCGACCGCCTCCGGGCCATCCTCCGGGTGCCCACTTACGATGTGCGGGCCGTCGAGGCCGACACCACCGCCGGCGCCACGCGATGGAAGCTGCACATGGCGCATTGGACCGTGCCCGCCGTCGAGATTGCGCCGGACATCTCCGCACACGGCACGACCGTGCTGCTGGCCGATGAGGGCCGTGCGCAGGTCGCCGACACCGTGCGGCGCCTGACGTCGGAGGGGCAGCGCGTGGTGGCGGTCGACCCGTTCTACTTCGGCGAATCGGCGCTGGGCCAGCGCGACTTCCTGTTCGGCCTGCTGGTGTCGTCGCTCGGCCAACGGCCGCTCGGCATCCAGGCCGCACAGGCGGTGGCCGCCACACGCTGGGCGGCCGCGAGGCACGGAGGGCCGGTGACCGTGATGGCCGTGGGCCCGCGCACCAGTCTCGTCGCCCTCGCCGCGGCCGCACTCGAGCCCGATGCCATCGCCGGCGTGCGAACGCACGGCGGCTGGCGCAGCCTGCACACCGTGTTCGACGAGAACATCTCGGCGCAGCAGATGCCCGAGATGTTCACCTTCGGCCTGCTGGCCGAGTTCGACGTGCCGCAGCTCGAGCAGCTGATTGCGCCACGACCCGTCGTGACGCAGTGAGGGCGTGACCCGCCCTCAGCCCGAGGCTCACCTCCGTTGTCACGGCACGAGGTGTTCGCTGAGCCGACGAACGAGCGTGAGCCCCGTCAGCACCGGGTTGACCGAGCCCACCGTGGGGAAGATCGCCTGGTCGCACGCGTACGCGTTGGCCATGTGGTGGAACCGTCCGACGGGGTCGGTCACCGACGCGGCCGGATCATCACCCATCCACAACGTCCCCGACTCGTGGTACGTGGTGCCCAGGCCTCGATGCCAGTCGGGGAACGGACGGTCGAGGGGGAACGGCTGCGTCTGCCACCCGCCGTCGTAGAGGTACTCGATGTTGCCGGCGCCGCCCGCCACTGTCTGTGCCAGCGCCAGCGTGGCGGCGTCCATGGCCTGCCACACCGCCTGGTCTGCCGGCTGCAGCACCACGTGGACGTAGGCGCGCGGCACGCCGAACTCGTCGTGCTCGAAGGGGCTCAGGTCGATCCAGCTCGCCTCGGGTGACGGCACCGGCGCGGTGCGCTGGCCCTGCATCTCGCCGATGCCCCGGAAGGTCACTGTCACCCAGTCGGGGCTCTGGTTGGCACGATGGGCCTCGAGGACGTCGACGTCGGGAATCATCCTGAACAGCAACTCGTCCGAACCGTGCTGATGCGTGGACGCCGTCACCTGCACGTGGAAGCGCCCCGAGGGCGTGAGGCCGCGGACGAGGAGTGCTGCCGTCTGCACGTGCGCCGGCAGCGGCGGCAGCGCGCTGCGCCGCATCCGCACCGTGAAGTCGCTGCGGACATGCGCCATCAGGTTGCGTCCCATCAGCGGCGTCGGAAAGGAGTGCAGCGCCAGCCGGGTGCTCTCGATGCCGCTCGCCGCCAGCACGACGGCGCACGTCTGCGACACCGGCAGGAACACGCGCTGCCCCGAGACGTCGGCCTCGATGGTGTGCACGAAGCCGCCTGCGGCATGCAGCTTCACCACGTGCGCCCTGGGCACCAGGAACAGTCGCCGCGCCGCGTCGTTGCCACCAGCGGTGCGGATGTCGTCGCGCACGGCGTCGACCAGCAGCGGCACGCTGCTGAACTTGTCGAAGCTGAAGAGGCCGGACACCGGCGCGTTGCCCTGCACCGCGAGCGGCGCCACCTCTATGCCGTTGACGCCGATCGCCGACTCGACGTGCGGCGTGACGGCTCCAGCAGCCTCGAACCGCGGCCGCAGCACGTCGGACAACTCCCCGAAGATGAAGTCGACGGCCGGCACCACGCCCGTCTCGCTTTCGACGAGGCTGTAGGTGTCGTGCAGGTACTGCGCGGTCGTGGACGGCCACCGCTGCAGGTCGCCGGCGGTCAACCGCGGGCACCAGCCTCCCCAGTAGATCGACTTGCCGCCCGTGCAGTACGCCAGACCCGGGAACTCGACGTTGCCGCGCCACGGCAGGCCCCAGACCACAGCCCTCGCGACGCCTGGGTCGTGGGCCGGCACGATCGGCGCCGGCACGTCGAGCCCGAGCGGCGGCAGGTTCTGCACGTGTTCGGGCACCAGCCACGGTCCTGCGTCGAGCAGCAGGACACGCGCGGCGCCCCGCCTGTACAGCCGCGTGGCGCAGTACGCGCCATACATGCCCCCGCCGACGACGACCGCGGTGAACGGAGGACCGCCGTTGCCGACGGCCTCCTGCCAGGTGTTGCAGACGTGGCGCGCCACGGCGTCGGCCGAGAACGCGGTGTGCTGGATGTCGACGTGCGTCTGGCCGTCGACGAGCCCGGGCAGCGGCATGGCGGAACCCCCAAAGCACAACGACACCGGACGCCGCGCCGCACACCTCCGGCTCACGCCAGACGCCGCCTCAGCGCACGGGTTCCGTCGTCCTCAGGTAGGCCACGAGGTCCACCACCTCCTCGTCGGTCAGCGCGTCGAACAAACCGGGAGGCATCATCGACACGGCCGTCACGTCCCGCGACTGGATGTCGGCGACGCGCAGCGTCACCGGGTCCTGCCCGACGACACGCATGACCAGTTGCCGGTCCGTTTCGCTGGCGATGTTGCCGGCGTAGGTGCGCCCGTCCCGGGTCGTCACGACCACCATGCGGTAGTCGTCCTGCACCTCGCCGCTCGGGTCGAGCACGTTCAGCAGCAGGTAGTCGAGGTTGGCGCGGTTGGAGCCTGTGAGGTCTGGGCCGATGGCGCCACCTTCGCCGTGCAGAACGTGGCAGGGCCCACAGGTGGCCGCATAGACTTCCCGTCCCCTGGCCGGTCTGGCGGCCCGCACGGCTGCGTCGTTGAGCAGGCGCCGGTAGCGAGCATACGCGCGTGCGTCGTTGGCGCTTTCTTCGACCGGGCCCCACACCTCGATGAACCCGCTGCCGACGACGCGCAGCAGTTGCCGTGCGACATGCGTGGGCACGTCTCGGCGAGGCACCCGTTCCGACGCGATGGCACGCGTCAGCAGCCACCCGTACGCGGGCCGCGAGGCCAGCGCCCGGATCACCTCCACACGCTCCCCCGGCGCGAGCGCGTCGTAGCGCTCGAGCAGGTCGCGTCCAAGCGACTCCTGATCGAAGGCCGCCACGGC
>JAEZDP010000266.1 GCA_023418055.1 Acidobacteriota bacterium | reverse complement strand
CCCCAGCATGTCACGCGGCAGGTCTGACCCCGGCAGGATCGCCGCGCAGGTCTGACCCCACGCCTCACCGCGGGAACAGCCGGTCGAAGTTTCCCCCGAAGATCCCCCGCTGCGCGATCTCGTCCACCTCCATCCCCGCCAGCAGCGTCCGCTGCTCGTCGTACACGGCCGTGTGCCACCCGCGCGGGAAGAAGCTCGAGTCGGACCCGAACAGCACGCGCTCGGGGCCGGCCACCGCCAGCGCCTGCGCAAACACGTGCCGCAGTGTCAGGCCCGGGCTGTACTTCATCCAGCTGTTGGAGCTCGAGGTGTCCACCCACACGTTGGCGCACGTGTCGAGCACCATCAGCATCTCCCGGAAGAACCCGGCCCCGAAATGTGGGACGACGATCGGCAGCGAGGGGTGGCGCAGCGCCAGCCCCTGCACGTCGAGCGGGTTGCCGAGGCGCGCCTCGAACGCGCTCGGCAGGCCCAGCTTCTTCCTGATGCCCACCGACAGGACACCGCAGTGCACGAACAGCACCGTCCCCGGCTGATGCGCCAGCGCCGCCGCGAGCCCGTCCACCCGCGGGTCGGTGAGCGCGTACCCGTGCATCGCGGGAAACAGGCACACCATGCGCATGCCGGGCTGCCCGAGCGCCCACTCCATGCGCGTGCGGGCGCCCTCCTGCATCGGGTCGAGCATGAACGCGCCGACAAACCGATCGGGATGACGCGCCACGGCGCGGGCGATGTGCTCTTCTTCACCCGGCACGCTGCCGATGAGCACGGCGCGCGACACGTGGTGCTCGCCGAGTGTGGCGGCCCACCGGTCAGCCAGGCCGTCGGTCGTCTCGGGATGCTGCCATCCCACACGTTCGGTCACGGCCAGGCCGGGCGGCGTGCCGTCGACCCCTGCCTGTCGGGCCAGCACGTCGAAGAACCGTGGCGAGAAGAAGTGGCAGTGGGCGTCGTTGACGCGCATCATCGGGAGATCTCCTTGCGTTTGTCCGGCAGAGGCGTGGTCGACAGGCCGCCGGTGTGCACGAACAGCACCCGGCTGCCCGGGGCGATGGCTCCGGAAGCAACTTCGGCCTCGAGCCCGAGGAACGCGCGCGCCGTGTAGATGGGGTCGAGCAGATAGCCGTCGTCACGGGCCACCCGCCGGAGGGCGGCGTCGGCGGCCGCCGAAGGCACCGCGTACCCGTCTTCGCCGTGGCCGAGCACCCAGTCGCAGACGACATCCCCGGGCGGCACACCCGGCAAACCATAGTGCGCCCAGGCCTCGAGGCCGAGGTCGAGCGGCGAGCGGGTGCCGAACCGCTCGAGTGCCTGACGGCGTGCCACCGCGACGGCCACGACGCGACAGGACCGGCCCCACAGCGCGAGCCCTGTCCACAGGCCGGCCGCCGTCGAGCCGGTGCCGTGCGCCGTCACCACCGTGTCGAACGGCCAGTCGCCGTCGCACTGCCCGGCGATCTCGTGCACGGCCGACGCATACCCCGGCACCGACGCCGGCATCGTCGCGCCGGGCGGGATGAAATATGCGTCGTGCCGGCTGACCAGGCCGGCTGCCAGTTCCACCGCGGCCTGCACGTCGTCTTGTGACGGGTCGGCGACGTCCATGGGCGTGACGTGGACGGTTGCGCCCAGGTCTTCGGTCAGCAGCAGGTTACCGGAGGGCGCGACGGGTCGCGTGCCGCCGAGCACCACGTGCAGGTCCAGGCCGAGCCGCCGGCAGGCGGCCGCCGTCATCATCGTGTGATTCGACGTCAGCGGCCCGGCGGTCACGATCGTCCGAGCACCCGCTGCCACGGCCTCGCCGAGCACGAACTCCAGCTTGCGTGCCTTGTTCCCGCCGAGGGCAAGGCCCGAGCAGTCGTCGCGCTTCAGCCAGAGGTCGATGCCGAGGCGTCGGCTCGTCACGGGCAGCGGCACGAGGGGCGTGGGCCAGTGGCCGAGGGGCACACGTGGGCGTCCTGCAAGCCAGTCGTCAAGCCGGTCGAGTGACGGGCGCGGCCGTGCGTCGGCGCTCATGCCGGCACCGCCCGCAGGTGCAGCGCGCTCACGGTCTGCCGCACGCGGACGCGCCACAGCCACACCAGCGCGTTGCCCACGACGAAGAGGCTGGCAGCCAGGCCCATCCACAGCCCGAACACCCCGTAGCCCGCGTGAAAGCACAACCAGTAGCCGAGCGGCAGACCGACCCCCCAGTACCCAATCAGGCTCGCCACCATCGGCAGGCGGGTTTCACCGAGACCGCGAAGAACCCCGGTGGCGGTCACCTGGAGCCCGTCGAAGAGCTGGAATGCGGCCGCCACCAGCAACAGGCGCCCGCCGATCGCGATGACGGTCGTGTCGTCGGTGAACAGGCCCACCCAGAGGGCCGGACGCATCCAGATGGTGAAGGCCGACGCCGCCATCACCGCGACGACGACCAGCAGGGCGGTCCATCCGGCGCGCGCCGCGGCGGCGCCGTCGCGCTGCCCGAGGCCGTGGCCGACAAGCACCGCTCCGGCCGAGGAAATGCCGAGCGGCACCATGAAGACCACGCTCGCGATGTTCAGGGCGATGTGGTGAGCCGCGAGCGAGGCGGGCTCGAGCCGGCCCGCCAGCGCCGTGGCCGCCGTGAAGATGCCGACCTCGAACAGCAGGTGCGCTGCAGCGGGGACCCCAAGCGCGGTGAGGCGGTGCACCCGACGCCAGGGCACGTGCGTCCAGCGCGCGCTCGGACTGTCGGGTGCGGCGCGCCGCGAGGGTGCGAGGCGCCCACGCTGCAGCACCCACACCCAGCGACTGACGAGCGCCAGCACGACGAACAGGTACGAGCGGGAGATGACCGTGGCCCAGGCCGCGCCGGCGACCCCCAGGGCAGGAAAGCCCAGGCGCCCCTCGATGAGCACCCAGTTCACGGCGATGTTGATGACATTGGCCGACACGAGCGCGAAGGCCACCGGCCCGACCCACGACATGCCCTGCAGGTAACGCCGGACCGCGGCATAGAACAGGAGCGGCGGAAGGCTGAAGCTCACGATGACGAGGTAATCGCCGACGAGCGGGGCGACGTCGGGATGGAGGCCCAGGTGGCCGAGCGAGACGACCATCACCCCCAGCACCGCCGCGAGCGGCAGGCAGGCGAGACCCGCCAGCCACAGTCCCGCCACGAGCCACTCCTTGCACGCGCGCGGATCGCCGGCCCCGTAGGCCTGCGAGACCACCGTGTCGAGCCCCAGCAGCAGCCCCATCCCGAAGATGCCGACGGCGATGAACAACATGCTGCCGATGCCCACGGCCCCGAGCGCGGCGGGCCCGAGCGGGCTCACCATCAGCGTGTCCACGATCCCCATGCTCATCCAGCCCAGCTCGGCGGCAATCACCGGCGTGGCGAGGCGGACGAGGGGCCCGACCGATCCGCGCAAGGCCGACAGGCGGCTCCAGACAGCATGCGACACGCCCTCCATCATACGGACGTGAGAGGGGTATGCTGGCCACATGTCGCAACCAGCCTCGATGCGCGTCGTGGCCATCCGGCATCCCGGCGACGCGGAGGTGCTCGGTATCGAAGAGCGGCCGGTGCCGGTACCCGCCGCGGGGGAGGTCCTCATCCGGGTGGCCGCAGCCGGCATCAACCGGCCCGACATCCTGCAGCGCAAGGGGGCGTACCCGCCTCCGCCCGGCGCGTCCGATCTCCCTGGCCTCGAAGTCTCCGGCGAGGTGGTGGCGCTCGGCGGCGAGGTCGCCCGCTGGCGTACGGGGGACCTCGTCTGCGCCCTGCTCTCGGGCGGCGGCTACGCCGAATACGCGGTGGCTCCAGCAGGCCAGTGCCTGCCGTGTCCGGAGGGGCTCTCGATGGTCGAGGCGGCGGCCCTGCCCGAGACGTGTTTCACGGTCTGGACCAATGTGTTCGAGCGCGGGCGCCTGCAGCCGACCGACACCCTGCTGGTGCACGGCGGGTCGAGTGGCATCGGCACCACGGCGATCCAACTGGCGCGACAGCACGGCGCGACCGCCTACGCCACGGCCGGCAGCGCGGAGAAGGTGGCGGCCTGCGAGGCGCTCGGTGCGACACGCGGCATCAACTACCGCACCGAAGACTTCGTGACGGTCTGCCGCGGCCTGACGGCAGGGCGCGGCGTCGACGTCATCCTCGACATGGTCGGCGGCACCTACCTGCCGCGCAACGTGGACCTGCTGGCCGAGGACGGCCGGCTCGTGCAGATCGCCCTGCTCGAAGGTGCCCACGCCACCCTGAACTTCGGCCTCGTGATGCGCCGGCGCCTCACCATCACCGGCTCCACGCTGCGGCCGCGTTCGGTCGCCGAGAAGTCGCGCCTCGCGGCTGAGGTCGAGCGCCACGTCTGGCCGTGGATCGCGCAGGGACACGTGCGGCCCCCGATCTTCGCGACACTTCCGCTTGCCGAGGCAGCCGAGGCGCATCGCCTCATGGAGTCGAGCCGGCACATCGGGAAGATCGTCCTCACGACGTAGCCGAGCCCATTGCGGCCACCAGTTGCTCGGCGAGGGCGCGGATGGTGAGCGGCGCGGACCCTTCCGCCTTGTTGTTCACGAGCACGTACGCAGGCTGCGCCCGCGCGACCGCGTCGTGCAGCAAGTGCACGACATCGCGTCGCATGCCTTCGTCAACGTCCACCAGACGGTTGAAGGGGCGGAACGCCTCGCGCTGGGATTCGTACCGCGTCCCCGGACGCAGCAGCAGGCGAATCATCAGCACCGCTCCCACCGCGGGTGGGACCACCTGCGCCTGCAGCGCGGGCATCGGCATGGCACTCCAGTAGTTGTAGACGTGCACGGCGCCCGTCGCTGCCAGCACCTGGGCATACCGTTCGCCGAGCAGCCGCCGGTCACGCAGTTCGACGCCCACCTGGAACGGTCGCGGCACCCGGCTCAGGAACGCATGCAGCGCATCGGCGAACCGGTCGGGATCGAGCCGTTCGCGCGGTGGCACCGGGGGAATCTCGAGCACGAACGGGCCGGCGTGGTCGGCAAACGCCGCCGACCAGGGCTGCAACACGTCACGCAGGAATCCCTCGGCCGACAGGAAGTCGCGATTGACGACGGCGGGCGCGTCGCGGCCGGAGCCGGGGATGACCGGCGAGGCAAACATCGCAGGGACCTTCGCGCAGCACGGAAAGCCAGGCGGCAGTTGCGTGGCGTAGCGGCGCAAGTCGTCGATCGAGAGGGGCGCGTAGTAACTGCGGTCGATGCCCACCGTCCCGAACAGCGGATACCGCGCGTACTCGACGAGCCCATCGCGAGCCAGGTCCGCCTGGCGGCGCGGACGCCGATAGACCAGGCCGCTCCATCCGGGAAAGCTCCAACTCGACGTGCCGAAGCGGACACTCGCAGGCAGCTGGTCGGCAAGGGCACGCACCTCGGCGTGCAGGTCCACCGCCGGTTCCGGCTCCGAGGCCGGCGACGCCGACGGATGGTCGTCACGCACGCGGGGCGTCAGCGGGAACAGGGAAAGCTGGTCGTCGGACACGTTTGGCGAGAGGGACCGTCCAAGGATACCGTGGCCGTCATGTCTGCACCGACCCACGCGCGCCTGTCGGTCACCGCGGTGACGGCCGGCGAGTCACCGCGCCGGCACGTCCTCATGCTGCACGGCATCTATGGACGGGGGCGCAACTGGCAGGCCATCGCGCGTCGCGTGGTCGAGGCGCGGCCGGACCACGCCTGCTGGCTGGTAGACCTGCGACACCACGGGGCGTCCGAGAAGGCGGGCACGCCAGACACCCTCGAGGCCCTGGCCGGCGACATCGTCCAGTGGCTGCAGGACGAGGGGGTGCAGCCGGCCATGACCGTCGGGCATTCCTACGGCGGGAAGGTGGCACTGGCCCTTGCGACGCACCTGTCGGACCTGCCGCTCGAGACCTGGCTCATCGACTCGACGCCGGAAGCCCGCCCCCCGAGCGGCAGCGCGTGGACGATGCTGACGGTGGTTCGTGAACTTCCGGCACGGTTCACGTCACGGGCCGAGGCGGTGGCAGGCATCGTGGCCGGCGGCTTCTCGACGGGCGTCGCCCAGTGGATGGCGACGAACCTGGAGCGTGAGGGCGACGACTTCCGCTGGGCGCTCGACTTCGACGTGATGGAGCGACTGCTCGTCGACTTCTTTGCGACCGACCTGTGGGCCGTGCTCGAGCAGCCTCCCCCCGGACACGTCATCCACGTGCTGAAGGCGTCGGAATCCGGGGTCATCTCGCCGGAGGCCGTCGCACATATCGAGGGACTCGCACGAGCCGGCAAGGCGGTGCGACTGCATCACCTGACCGGCGGTCACTGGATTCACGCGGAGGAGCCCGATGCGGTGGCCGCGCTGTTGGTGGGGTCAGACGTCTGACCCGACGTCCGCCTTCAGCTCCGCCAGCAACGTGAGGGCCGCCAGCGGCGTCAGCGTGTCGACGTCGATGGCCCGCAGCCGTTCGCGCAGCCCATCGTCGGGCGGCGCCTGGAACAGCCCCAGCTGCTGGCCCGCCGGCGCCTTGTCACGCCCCGACAGCGACGGCCGGCCGCCCCGCGTGAGTTCGTCCGCCTCGAGACCCGACAGGATCTCGCGCGCACGGCGGACGACCGAGGCCGGCAGCCCGGCCAGCCGCGCCACCTGGATGCCGTAGCTGCGGTCGGAGCGGCCTGGCACCACCTTGCGCAGGAAGATGATCTGGTCCTGCCACTCGCGCACCAGCAGGTGGTAGTTGATGACGCCCGGCAACGCGTCGGCCAGGTCCGTCAGCTCGTGGTAGTGCGTGGCAAAAAGCGTCTTGGGGCGGTGGGTGGGATGCGTCGCCAGGTACTCGGCGACCGCCCACGCGATGCTGAGCCCGTCGAAGGTGGCCGTGCCCCGGCCGATTTCGTCGAGCACCACGAGGCTGCGCGACGTCGCCGTGTGCAGGATGCTCGCGGTCTCCTGCATCTCGACCATGAACGTGGACTGCCCGCGCGCGATGTTGTCGGCCGCGCCGACGCGGGCGAAGATCCTGTCGATGACGGGCAGCTTGGCCTGCCGGGCCGGCACGAACGCGCCCGCCTGCGCCATCAGACAGGTCAGTGCCGTCTGTCGCAGGAAGGTGCTCTTGCCGCCCATGTTGGGCCCGGTCAGCACCACCAGTTGCTGCGTGCGGCCGTCGAGCGTCAGGTCGTTCGGCACGAACGCCTCCGACACCATCGTCTCGACGACGGGATGGCGGCCTTCGAGCACCACGAGCTCGTCGCCCTCGTGTACATGCGGCTTGCTGTAGTTGCGCGTGGCCGCGACTTCGGCCAGGCCTGCCAGGACGTCGAGCGCGGCCAGCGTGCGCGCTGTCGTCTGCAGCCGGACGGCTTCGGCCGCCACCGTGCGGCGCAACGTCTCGAACACCTGCAGCTCGAGTTGCTGCATGCGGTCGTCGGCATGCAGCACCTTCTCTTCGTAGTCCTTGAGGGGCCCGGTGATGAACCGCTCGCCGCCGGCAATGGTCTGCTTACGTATGTAGTCGGCAGGGACCAGGTGCAGGTTCGACTTCGAGACCTCGAGGTAGTAGCCGAACACGCGGTTGAAGCGGATCTTCAGCGAGCCGATGCCGGTGCGCTGTCGCTCGGCCTCTTCCATCGCTGAGATGTGCGCCTTGCCCGACCGGCTGATGGTGCGCAGTTCGTCGATCTCGGCATGGGCGCCGTCGCGCACGAAACCGCCCTCGCGCAGCAGCGCCGGCGGGTCGTCCACGAGCGTCCCCGCGATGTGCTGCTGCACGTCGTCGAGCGGGTCGAGCGACTGGACGAGTGAGACCGCCAGGGGCGCCTGGAGCGGCGCAAGCGCCTCGACGACCTTCGGGACGGCCGCCAGCGAGCGGCACAGCGCGACGAGATCGCGTGGCCCCGCGGTGCTCATCGAGACACGTGCCACCAGTCGTTCGACGTCGTGCACCGCGTGCAGCGCGTCACGCA
>JAEZDP010000204.1 GCA_023418055.1 Acidobacteriota bacterium | reverse complement strand
TGTCCGCCGGCGGCGCAGCCCGGGGGCGGCGGGCGGCGGCGCGGCGTTACGGGTTGGTCGGCCGCGGCGCCTTCTGCCGGGCCTCGTCCACCATCGCCTTCACTTCCTTCATGAGCGTCGGTCCGTGGTAGGGGATGCCGTCCTTGATGGTCCACTCGATGCCGCCGCCGCGCACCAGCTTCCCGTCGCGCACCTCCTCGATGCCGTAGGGGTTGAGCACGCGCAGGTTCTCGACGGGGTTGCCGTTCACCACGAGCAGGTCGGCCAGATATCCCGTCCGGACACGGCCCAGGCGGTCGCCCATGCCAAGCAGCGTGGCGCCGTTCACCGTCGCGTGCGACAGAACCTCGAGCGGGTGGAAGCCGGCCTCCTCGTGCAGTTCCAGTTCGCGAATCAGGCCGAAGCCATACAGCGAGTAGATGAACCCGGCATCGTCGCCGGTCGTGATGCGCCCGCCTTTGGTGCCGAAGGCACGCAGGGCGTCCATCCAGATGCGGTACTGCTGGCGCCAGCGCACCTCCATCGTGTTGGTCCACCGGGTGAAGTACGAACCGTGATTGGCGAGGTTGGGCTCGAAGAACGCCTGCAGCGCCGGGTGCAGGTACTCCCGATACCACGGCAGGTTCTGCGCCTTGACGATGTCGCGGCTGGCTTCGTAGATGGACATCGTGGGGCTCCAGGCCACACCGGCGGCCACCATGTCGTCGAGCACCGCGTCGAGCTTCTCTGGATTGGCCTGGGCGTACAGTTCGCCCGCCCGAGAGAACCGCATGAGCTCGTCGTTGTAGTTCATGTCGGCCGGGAACTGCTGGATGCCGTCGAGGGCCGCATCCGCGATGCCGTAGAAGTGCTCGATGGAGTCGACACCGAGTTCGATGAAGTCCTTCGCGGTGGTCTCTTCGACGGCGATGTGCGTGGTGGTCTTGAGGCCCTGGGCCTTGGCCTCGCTCATCAGCGCCTCGAGCTGATCGCGGTCCATCCCGAAGATCTTGAGGCCGTCGGCGCCCTTGGCCTTCGCCTCACGCACGTTGGCGCGGATGGCGTCCGCCGAACCGTTGCCCCGATTGACCACCCAGTAGATCTGCATGCGCGGCGCCACGATGCTGTTGGCGGCCGACTCGCCTTGCCACTGCTTGCTCTTGACGAAGTTGCCGCCATTCTCGCGGGTCAGCGTCACGCCGGAGGCGAGGTACAGATTGCGCTGGTACTGGATGGGCATCGGCACGCCCGCACGCTCGTCCTGCCAATGCATGTGCGTGTTGACCATCCCAGGCATCACGTACTTGCCCGCCGCCTCGATCACCGCGTCGGCCTCGACCGGCAGCGAGGGCGCGATGTTGGCGATGACGCCGTCCTGCACCAGGATGTCCATCGGCCCGTACGGCGGCTTGCCGTTGCCGTAGATCACCATCGCCTGCCGGATGAGCAGCCGCGCGGGCTTGCGCGCATGCACGGCCGTGTCGGCCCGCGAGGTACGTGACTGCGCGGGCAGCAGGACGGACGAGGCACTGACGGCCAGCGTCAGGGCACTGAACAGCAGAGCGGTACGGGCGCGTCGGGACATGGGCAGGCTACAGGCTTCGGGCGTAAGGCGTAAGGCGTAAGGCGTAAGGCGTAAGGCGTAGCGCGCTAAGGATCACGTCTCAGCGCGAGCCAGCCGCCGGGCACCTCAGGCAATCGGTCGCGGAAGTGTACCCACAGTTGCCCATCGTCGTCATCACGGCGGAGGTGGTCGACCTGCCAGGCCGCCCGCGTAGGCGGACAGCGGGCGCCGCGGCGATCGGGTGTCGGGTCGCAGGGGTGGAGGGCGATGACCGGGGCGCCGGCGACGTCGAACGCGGCCGTGACGCCGACAGCTTCGGCGCGGGCGTGATCGACCGAGACGAACGCCACCGTGTGGCGATCGAGCCAGACGAAGGGCGACCGGCGCTCATGCTGCGGCTCGCGACCCGGCTGCAGGCAGGTGGCGCTGCCCGACATCTCGCGGTAGGCCGCACACACGTCGGCGCGCGGAGGCAGGTGGATGGCGATTCCCCGACAGCGGTCGTCGTCGTAGGGGCAGGCTCCGGGCGCAGGCTCGACGGGCTGCGTCACGTCGAGCACGGCGTACACCGTCTCGTTCCAGGGCCAGGGCGTGTCGCGCCTGGTGAAGTACTGCTCGAAGGCCACGAAGCGGGCGTCCGGCGACACGGCCATGTGCCGGCCCACGGCTGCGACGACCACGCGTTCCATGGCGAGGTCCACCACGATGAGCCCCGGGGCGTCCTGGGCCTGGTCGGTCAGCACCAGCAGGCGCTGACTCGGGGCGTGCAGTCGAATCCGGTCGACCCCGCGGGCGCGTCGGCCGGTTGGCGTGCCGTCGAGCGGGACCCGGACCGTCCGCCCGGCCGTGCTGGCGGTGAGCACGCCATGCCTGAGGCCGTCGGCGGTCGTTGGCGCGGAGATCTCGGCGTGCCAGCCGTCCAACGTGGTGCGGTAGAGGGTGTGCCGGGCGGGCACCGGCTGGGCGGACACGGAGGGCGTCGCGAGCGTGGCCAGCAAGGCGGCCACCAGCAGTGCGGCCGTGCGGCTGACAACCTGTCGGCGAGTGGCGGCGTCAGAAGGAGAGGCCAACGCCCGGATGTTACGCTACTGACATGCTCACGCGCCGCCATCTTCTGTTCACGCTGCCCGCCTCGGCGGCGTTGTCTCGTCTGGTTGCGGCGCAGGAGCCGACCTTCCGGACGGGCGCGCAGACGGTGCCGGTGTACGTCACGGTCACCGACCAGAACAAGCGACTGGTGGGCGACCTGCAGCGTGACGAGTTCGAGATCTACGACGAGAAGGCGCGGCAGGAGATCATCCTGTTCGACAACCAGATTCAGCCGGTGACGGTGGCCGTCATGCTCGACTCGAGCGGCAGCATGACGATGAACCTCGAGTTGCTGAAGCAGGCCGCCGAGCAGTTCATCATCAGGCTGCTGCCGGAGGACAAGGGCCGCGTCGGCTACTTCAACGACAAGATCGCCTTCCTCAGCGAGTTCACCAACGACCGCGATCTCATCATCGCGTCCATCCGCGACATGCAGTTCGGCAACCCGACGCGTCTGTTCGACGCGGTCGCGTTCAGCCTCGACGAGTTGCGTGACATCGACGGCCGCAAGGTGATTCTGGCCTTCACCGACGGGGCCGACACGGCCAGCCGCGTGGGCCAGGGCGAGGTGCTGCGACGGGCCCGCGAAGAAGAAGTGATGATCTACGGCATCGGTCTCGAGGCCGAGTTCATGCGCACGCGCACGCGTCCCGACCGCGCTCTGCGTCGGATGGCCGATGAGACGGGTGGTGGCTATTTCGAGCTGAAGGACACCGACGATCTCGGTCCCACCTTCACCCGCGTCGCACAGGAACTGCACAGTCAGTACCTGCTCGGGTTCGAGCCGCAGAAGCCGGACGGCAAGGTGCACCGCATCGAGGTGCGGGTGAGGAGGCCCGGTCTCACCGCGCGCGGCCGACGCACGTATCAGGCGCCTCGCAGCTGACTCATCCACGTTCCCGGGGCTGTTCACCTCCCCCGTCAGGTGCGTTACCTCTGTCGGGACCGGCAACCCGCCGTCTCGAGGCGAGGACCGGTCCAGCCGGCCCCGGAGGCATCATGAAAGACCGCGTGGCCACCGCCGCATTGCTCGTCGTGCTGACGGCCGTGACGGGGTGTGGGACATCAGGGGATCGACAACCTCAATCGGGCGACGACCGGGCCGGCACCGCAGCAGGAGCCGTGCGCGACACGACGGGCGCGTCAGGCCGCGCGCCGACGCCGGGAGCTGGCGCGGCAACCTCGACGCCGGACACAGTGCCCGGCATGACGCCAGCCGCCTCCGAGCCGGTGGCGTTCCGCGAGTTGCAGGGGCTGTTTCCGGACCTCGACGGATGGACGAAGGGCAAGCCCACCGGCGAACAGGTGAGCGTGGGCATCAAGATGTCACGGGCCGAGGTGCGCTACGAGCGCGGCGAGTCGTCGATGGAGATGGAGATCACCGACTCGAGCCTCAACCAGGCGATGATTGCGCCCTTCGCGATGATGCTGGCGACCGGCTACGAGAAGGAAAGCGCGCACGGCTTCGAGCGCTCGGCCAAGGTGGGCGGCCAGGACGGCTGGGAACGCTGGGACAGCGAGGAACGGGGCGGCGAACTGAATGCCGTCGTGGCCAAGCGCTTCATCGTGAAGATCGCCGGTTCGAACGTGGACGACCTCACGCCCCTGCACGAGCTGGCCGACAGCGCCAACCTCGCACGCCTCGCCGACATGCGCTGAGGCTGATGGCGCCAGGTACGGCGCCATCAGACTGCAGACGCGTCCGCGTCGCCTACTGCGCCGCCTGGAGTGTGACCGGCGCGTCGAACCTCACCCGCAGCACGGTGCCCGCGGCCAGCGACACGTCGGTGCCGGGCGTGGCCAGGACGGTGCCGCCCCCACCGATGAGAATGCCGGCCAGCGCGCCCTTGAACCCACCGAGGATGCCCCCGATGATGGCGCCGGCAGCGGCTCCTGTCGTCATCTTGCCGACTTCGCCCTTGATCCCTTCACCTTCGAGCGCCTGCGTGACCGTCGCGCGGATGCGGTAGGTCTGCCGGTCGACCGTCATCTGATCGAAGCTGAGGGTGAGCCGACCGCGCCGGTCGGTGCGGGTGGCCTTCTCGACGCCGCTCACCACGCCGCGCAGCACGGACCCCGCCGGCACGAGCAGCTGGTCGCCCGAGTACAGGTCGACGAGCGTCGTCGCCTCGAAGCGGTCCTCGACCTCGGCGGTCTCCGAGGAGAGCGGCGTCTGCAGCCGGGCGTCGAGTTCCTGCCCGACCACGATCTCGTTGCTGCCCCGTCGCGTCGGGGCCTGCTCGCGCAACGTCGTCCCCGAGGCCTCACGCTGCAGGGCGTCGAGCCGGTCGCGTACGGCAGTGTATTCGGACCGCGGCACGCTGCTTTCGCGCCGCAGGCGCACCCGCAGGTACGCGATGTCGTCGCGCACCAGGTCGAGCTCCTGCGAGAGCCTGTTGGCCAGCGCCGTGTCGCGGGCGCGCAGGTCGTCGACCTGCTTCACGAGCGCGGCCTGCTGGTCCTGCAGGCGCTCGAGGTCGGCCTGGGTCATCGACGAGGTCTGCGCCACCGCAGACAGAGGCAGCAGGCACGCAAGCGCACATGCGGCAAGGACACGACTGACTGTCGACATCTCGAACCTCCTCAGGAACCGGAATGCAGGCCCGCCCGCATTCGCGGGCCGGGCGCATCCACGTGGGTCTCGTCAGGCGTCGGCTACTGGTTGCCCAACAGCCGCTGCAGCCATTCGACGCGTGTCAGGTCGTTGTAGATCACGGTCACCATCAACACCATCAGCATGGCGAACCCGGCCATCAGCATCCGCTCCTTCACGCGCATGCTGAAGTCGCGGCGCGCCAGGCCCTCGATCGCCAGGATGGCGATGTGGCCGCCGTCGAGAATCGGGATGGGCAGCAGGTTGAGGATGCCGAGGTTGAGGCTGATCATCGCCATGGTGCCGAAGAGCGCCGCCCAGCTCACCGAGGCGGCACCACCAGCCACCTCGGCGATGCCGATGGGCCCCATCAGCTGCCGCGGCGATGTGTCGGCCGTCAGCAGCCCCCCGAGCATCTCGAAGATCATGGTGGACCACTGCACGTTCTGGTCGACGCTCATGCCGATGGCCTCGACGAACGTCGGCTCGATGACACGTGTTTCGAACGGGCTGAACTGGACGCCGATGCGGCCCACCCCACCCTCGTCGCGTGGTGTCACCTCGACGTCGAGCCGGGTCTCGCCCCGGCGGACCGACAGCGTGGCCGGCTTGCCCGCACTCGCGCTGATCGTGTCGATGAGCGGATGTTCGTTCGTGTCGAGGCCGTTGATGGCGAGGACGACGTCACCGGCCTGCAGCCCTGCCGCTGCGGCCGGACTCCCCGCCATCACCTGCGTGAGCTGCGGGTGGATGTCCGGGGCGATGCCGATGTCGCCGATTTCGTACTTGGTCTGTGCCTCGGGCACCACGCTCAGCGTCTGGCGCTGGCCATCGCGACGCACGATGATCTCGACGTCGCGATTCGCGCGGGGCAACACCCGCAACTGCAGTTGCTCCCAGGTGTCCACCTCGCTGCCGGCGACCGACACGATCATGTCGCCCGGCCTGATGCCCGCACGTTCGGCGGGAGACCCCGGCAGCACACGCCCGACGACCGGCGCCTGGGTCTCGAAGGCGGGCACGGTGGCGCCCGTGTAGATGACGCCCGTCATCACGATGAGGGCGAGCAGGATGTTCATGACCGGGCCGGCGATGAGGATCTGGAACCGCTGCCACTTGGTCTTGGACATGAACTCGTCGGACGACCCCGAGCGCGGGTCTTCCGGCGACTCGCCGGCCATCTTGACGTACCCACCGAGCGGGATGGCGCTGACGCAGTACTCGGTGTCGCCGCGCTGGAACTTCAGCAGCTTGGGCCCGAAGCCGAGCGAAAAGGTCAGCACACGCACGCCGTTCCAGCGCGCCAGCAGGAAGTGCCCGAGTTCGTGCACGAACACGAGCACGCCCAGCACGAACAGAAAGGCCCAGATACTTGTCACTTCGACACCTCGGTCTTCGATTCTATCGTTGCCAGCCGTGCCGTGGCCTCGCGACGCGCCCAGTCGTCGGCCTCTCGGATGGCTTCGAGCGAGTCGACCGGCCAGCGGCCGCCGGCAGCCTCCGCCAGCACGTCTTCGACGATGGCGGCGATGCCTGGCAGGGCCAGTCGACCTTCAAGAAAGGACGCCACGGCCACTTCGTTGGCCGCGTTGAGCATCACCGGCGCGGCCCCGCCGGCGCGCAGCGCGGCGTAGGCCAGGCCCAGGCACGGGAAGCGGGCGTGGTCGGGCGGCTCGAACTGCAGCAGCCGCGCCTGGGTCCAGTCGAGGCGTGGGACGGGGCTTGCCCACCGGTCGGGATAGGTGAAGGCGTACTGGATGGGCAGCTTCATGTCGGTCACGCCGAGTTGGGCGATGACCGAGCCGTCGGTGAACTCCACCATCGAGTGGACCACCGACTGCGGATGGACGACCACGTCGATGCGGTCGGCCGGCACGTCGAACAGCCAGTGCGCCTCGATGACTTCGAGGCCCTTGTTCATGAGTGTGGCCGAGTCGATGGTGATCTTGCGGCCCATCTTCCACGTCGGATGGCTGAGCGCATCGGCCGCGGTGACCCCCGCCAGCGCCTCGGCGCTCGTCTCGCGGAATGGACCGCCCGACGCGGTGAGCACCAGGCGCGCGACATGGGCGGCCGGATGGCCGTGCAGGCACTGGTGGACGGCGTTGTGCTCGCTGTCCACGGGCAACACCGAGATGCCACGTGCACGCGCCCGCGCCATCACCAGCGCGCCGGCCATCACGAGCACTTCCTTGTTGGCCAGCGCAATCGTCTTGCCGGCATCGATGGCGGCCACGACGGCCTCGAGCGCCTCGGTGCCCGCGCTGGCGCAGAGCACGATGTCCACGTCGGGCCGCGTGGCCAGGTCCACGAGCCCCGCCCGCCCGCTCGTCCAGACCTCGACCGCGGCGCCCGCCGGCGAGCCCGACACCATCGTCCGCACGGCGTCCAGCGCGGCGGGTGTGGCCATCCCGACAGCCGTCGGCTCGTAGCGCTCGATCTGCGTCGCCAGCCGCGCCGCGTTCTCGCCCCCGCCGAGGGCCACCACCTGCAGGCGATCGCGATGGGCATCGACCACCTCGAGCGCACTGCATCCGATGGACCCGGTGCACCCGAGGATGGCGATTCGCTTCATGGCGCCTGCCCGTGCAGCAGCCACAGCAGGACCACGTAGTACACGGGTGTCGAGAAGATGAGGGCGTCGATGCGGTCGAGCATCCCGCCGTGTCCGGGGATGAGGCTCGAGGCGTCCTTGACGTCCACGCTGCGCTTGACGAGCGACTCAAACAGGTCGCCCATGATGCCGACGACCGCCAGCCCCGCCCCGAAGGCCGCCAGGACGAGGGGCGGGAGCGTGGGCATCCAGTAGTAACCGAACACGGGCAGGACGAGCGCTGCGGCAACAAGGCCGCCGAGGGCGCCTTCGCGTGTCTTCTTCGGGCTGACCGCGGGCGCGAGCGGCGTGCGGCCCAGCAGGCGGCCGGTGTAGTACTGCGCCGAGTCGCTCACCACCTGCGTGCCGATGAGAGCAATGAGCGGGCCTGGACCGAATTCACGCCGGATGAGGACGATCGTGGCGACGGGCACGGCCAGATAGAGCACCGGGAACAACGTGGCGGCCGCCTCCGCCAGGCTCTCCCGGCCGGTCCGCCCGCGCATCACCATCGCCGTACCGACGATCCCCGGGGCCAGCAGCAGCGGGAGCAGGGGCGCGCGCCCTGTGGAGAACGCCAGGTAGGCGGCCACGGTGACCGCGGTCGCCAGCCAGGGCAGCGGTGCCAGACCGGCGCGGCCGACCAGGCCTTCGTACTCGTGACACGACAGCGCCAGGACCACGAGACACAGCATCAGCGTGGCCACGGGCGGCAGCCACCAGATGAGCCCGAGCACCGTGGGGAGCAGGACGAGAGCGCTGAGGAGGCGGGTCACCGGCCTGCTGCCACCGGCTGCGTCACGGGCGCGATGCCCCCGAATCGCCGTTCGCGCCGCTGGTAGGCCAGGATGGCCTCGAACAGGTCGGCCCGCCGGAAGTCGGGCCACAGCGTGTCGGTGACGTGGATTTCGCTGTAGGCAATCTGCCACAGCAGGAAGTTGCTCACGCGCATCTCGCCCGACGTGCGGATGAGCAGGTCGGGGTCGGGCTGCCCCGCCGTGTAGAGCAGCTCGCCGAACCGGGCCTCGTCGATGTCCTCAGGGCTCAGCCCCTCGGCCAGGGCGCGACGCACCGCGTCCACGATCTCGGCCCGTCCGCCGTAGTTGAGCGCGATGTTCAGCACCGTGCCCGTGTTCTGGCGCGTGCGCTCCATGCCGGCCTCCAGCTCGCGCTGCACGTCGGCCGACAACTCGTCGATGCGCCCGATGACCTGGAAACGGATGTTGTTGTCGGTCAGCGTCTTGAGCTCGCTGCGCAAGTACCGCTTGAGCAACGCCATGAGGGTGGCGACTTCGGCAGCGGGACGCTTCCAGTTCTCGACGGAAAAGGCATAGAGCGTCAGCACGTCGAGACCGAGCCTGGCGCTGGTCTCGATGACCTCACGCACGGCCCGCGTGCCGGCCCGGTGCCCCTCCACCCGCGGCAGATGCCGCTGCCCCGCCCACCGCCCGTTGCCGTCCATGATGATGGCGACGTGCGCCGGCAGGCGGTCGGGATTGATGCGGCTGGCCAGGTCGGCGTCGCGTGAGCCTGGCGGCAGCCAATTGAGCAAAGCCTCGAGCGACATGGACAAGGGGACATTCTACAGGAGGGAAGGAACCAAGGAACCAAGGAACGAAGGAGGGAAGGACGGAAGGAGGGAAGGGCGCGACCGGCGTCAGGCGTGAGGCGTGAGGCGTGAGGCGTCCGGCGCTACTGGTGCATCATTTCCCCGTGCCCCGCTATCTTCTGCGCATCGCCTATGACGGCACCGGCTACGTGGGCTGGCAGCGGCAACTGAACGGCGTGTCGGTGCAGCAGCGGCTCGAAGAGGCGGCGGCGGGGCTGGCTGGCGGGACGGTGGTGGTGACGGGAGCCGGGCGGACCGATGCCGGCGTGCACGCGCTCGGGCAGACCGCGCATCTGGACCTGCCCCGCGACGAAGCCGGCGAGGTGGTGGCGCGAGCGCTCAACAACCGGCTGCCGCCTGACATCCGCGTCCGCCACGCCAGTCAGGTAGCCGACGACGTCCACGCGCGGTTCTCGGCGACCGGCAAGACCTACAGATATCGCTGGCTCGTGAGCGCCGTGGGGCATCCACTGCTCGAGCGCGATGCCTGGCGGGTCGGGACGCCGCTGGATGTGGCCGAGATGCGGCGGGCGGCCCGGCACCTGGTCGGGACGCACGACTTTGCCTGCTTCCAGTCGGCAGGCACCGACGTCCAGTCGACGGTGCGCACCCTGTCGGCCGTGCGCCTGCACGGCGCGACGCCGCGCGACCGGCGTCTGTTTGGCCTCGATGCCGATGAGGACCGCCTCGACCTCGTGCTCGAGGGCACGGGCTTCCTGCGCCACATGGTGCGCGCCATCGCCGGCACCCTCACCGACATCGGCCGCGGACGCTGGCCCGCGTCGCGGATGACAGACATCCTCGCCGCCCGTGACCGCGGGCTGGCCGGACCCAATGCCCCACCCCACGGCCTGACCCTGGTCCAGGTGGGGTACCCGCCTGGCGTGGCCACGCGATCGGAGGCCGAGCAACCGCCCTAGCAGCCTCCCTCTACCCCTCCGTCCCTCCGCGCCCTCCGCGCCTCCGCGTGACTACTTCTTCTCCGCCGCCTCCGCGCCTCCGCGTGACTACTTCCGCGATCCCGGTTTGACCGCCGGCACGTCGCGTAACGCCTCGGGAATCTCGTCGGGCGGAAAAGTGGGAAAGCTCACCGATGCCAGACCGACGTAGGGCACCCCCACCTCGCCGCCACCTCCCCGGTTGATGATCGAGGCCGCGCCCACCACCTCCGCCTCCGAGGCTCGTGCCACCGTGACGGTCTCGACCGTCGACTTCCCCGTCGTCACGACGTCCTCGACGATGAGGACGCGCTCACGGGGTTGGAGGGCAAAGCCTCGACGCAGGGTCAGCGTGCCGTCCTGACGCTCGGCAAAGATCGCCCGGACACCCAGCGCTCGACCCACCTCGTGCCCGATGATGAGGCCGCCCATCGCCGGCGACAGCACCACGTCCACCTGCAGGCCGGCCGCGCGCACCGCGTCAGCGAGGGCGCGTCCGAGCGCCTCGGCATGTTGGGGGTATTGCAGCACCTTCGCGCACTGCAGGTAGCCGGTGCTGTGCAGCCCCGACGTGAGCACGAAATGCCCCTCGAGCAGGGCGCCGGAATCGCGGAACAGTTGCAGGACGGTCTCGGGCGACATCGGATCTCCATGGGGCCAAGGGGTTGCGGCTCGCCGAGCCGTCCCTCACCGCTTCAGATTCTCTTCAAACAGCTTCAGGATGCGCTTGTACTCGTCGGCCCAGCTCGTCTCCTCGACGAATGCGTGATCCTCGACCGGGTACAGCGCCAGTTCCCAGCGCTCCTTCCGCAGTTCGATGAGCTTCTGCGCGAGACGGATCGAATCCTGGGCATGCACGTTGACGTCCACCAGCCCGTGGCAGATGAGCAGCGCGCCCTTCAGTCCGTCGGCGAAGTAGATGGGCGAACTACGGCGGTAGGCCTCGGTGTCCTCGTGCGGCACGTTGAGGATGTTGGACGTGTATCCGTGGTTGTAGTGCGCCCAGTCTGTGACCGGACGCAGCGCTGCGCCCGCCGCAAACACGTCGGGCGTCGTGAACATCGCCATCAGGGTGATGAAGCCGCCGTAGCTGCCGCCATAGACGCCGATCCTGGCGGGGTCGACCTTGTGTTCGGCCGCGAGGAACTTCGCGCCGTCCACGATGTCGTCGAGGTCCTTGCCGCCCATGTGACGGTAGATGGCCGTGCGCCAGTCGCGGCCGTATCCCGCGCTGCCGCGGTAGTCCACGTCGAGCACCACGTAGCCGCGCGACGCGAGCAGGTGGTGGAACATGTACTCGCGGAAGTAACTCGACCAGTAGCGGTGGGCGTTCTGCAGGTACCCGGCGCCATGCACGAACACCACCGCCGGCCGACGCGGATGCCGCCTGGCGCCGAGCATCTCGGGCGTGTAGAGCCGTGCCGGCACCTGCACGCCGTCCCGTGCCGTGAAGGTGACGAGCGCGGGGTCGAGCCAGCGCGTCGCCGACCAGGCCGGGTCCGGGCTGGTCGTCACACGCGTCGCCGTGGCGCCCGGCTGGTTCGGCATGACATAGACCTCTGGCGGCTGGTTGCTGGTCGAATGCACCAGGCCTACCGTCCGCCCGTCGGGTGAGACGCGCGCCGCGTGCCCACCCTGAATCGTCGTCAGCCGCGTCCTCGCGCCGCCGTCGACCTTCATCACGTAGACATGGCGCTCGCCTGCATGGGCCTCGGTCGACTCGAGGACGAACGTCTGCCGATCGGTCGAGAGCGCGGCCCCCGTGATTTCCCAGGCGCCCGACGTGAGTGCGCGGGCCGTGACGGGATCGCCATCGACGTCGACCGTGTACAGGTGCATCCACCCGTCACGCTCGGAGAGGAACCAGAACCGACGGTCGTCGATCCAGCCCTGCCCCGACGACCCGCCGAAGCCGCCGATTTCGCGCACCCAGGCGTCGTCGTGCAAGTGGTCGACGATGGCGGCGGTACCGGTCGTCGGGTCCACCCGCACGATCCAGCGGTCCTTGTTGTCGGTGCTGCGCACGCCTGCCAGCGCGACGCCACGCGTCGGCGACAGGTCGGGCATGCTCCAGCGCAGTTCGCGCGGCGTGTCGCCCGTGCTCCCCTTCACCTCGAGGCTCGCCCACACCGACTGCTTCTGCTCGAGATCCAGAATCGCCAGCCGTCGTCCGCCCTGTGCGTCGCCCACCTTCGAGCGGACCTCTCGCGGCGTGGTGTATGCCGACTCGGTCACGTACGCGGGCACGTTGGAGGCCTTCGCGCCCTCGGCCTGTTCGTTGACGAGCACCCAGACGTACCGGCCCGTCGGGTCGACCTGCATGTCGACGACCGACTGCTTCGTGGTCAGCGTCAGCTTGGGCACGGCACGCGCGTCGCGTTCGGCCTCCTCTTCCTTCCGCCGCTCGGCACGCTCACGCACGACCTCGAGCAGGCGCGCCTCCTCGTCCTCGAGGAACTGCTGGCTCGGGGTCTTCTTGGGATCTGGCCGCTCGGGCCCGGCGTGCGCGAGTTGGACGACGACGCCCGACGACGTGCCCGTGACCGGCACGAGATACAGTCCCCCGTCCTGTACGAACGTCACGTGTGTGTCGTCGCGCACCCAGCGAGGCTGCGACTCTGACGCCGCCGTACGGGTCACGTCGAGACGCGTGCCCGCAACGGTGTCGACGATGACGATGTCGCCGTTGTCGATGCCGAGCACACGGCGGTGCAGCTGGTCTGGCTCGCCGCCGACGGGCGGCGCGAGCCGGCGTTCCTCGTCGGTCAGGCGTCTGAGACCGGTGCCGTCGTGATCGACGACCCAGGTCGCCGCTTCGTCTTCGTCGCGCGCCTGCCACTCGAAGTACAGCCGCTCGCCATCGCCCGACCAGCGCAGATTCGTCGGCGCGTATCCGACGAGCAACGGGCCGCGCATGATGCTGTCCACGGTGAGTTCGACACGCGCTGTGTCGGCGGCACGCGGGGCGGGCGGGGCGGTGGCCACGGCTTGCGCCAGGGCGACGCGCGGGACGGCAAGGAGCCACAGCAGAAAACAGGTAAGGAAGACGTGTGTGGACATGGGTCTGGAGGACACGAAGGCGGACACCTGTCCGCATCCGGACAGGCACGCCGGGCGTGGCGACCGGGCAGGGCCGGTAGTATACTCTGCCGCCGAACCGCCTTCCCCCTCGTCTCGTCTATAGCTGTGGCCTCACATCCCAGGACGTCTCCAGCCCGTCCCCGGGCGTGGGCCGGGTTCCACGGTTCTACCTTCGCACTGGAGTTGACGTCCGTGATTCGATCGGCCTCCCTGTTGTTCACGCGTGGCGTGCTGGCACTGAGCCTGGCCGTCCCGGCCACCGTCGCCACCGCACAGCCCGCGCCACAGCCGACGCCGGTCCCCGGCACTGTCGCCTCGGCCGATCCCGACGCCCGCGCGCTGACGATCGACGAAGCCGTGGCCATGGCGCTCGAGCAGAACGTGTCCCTGCGGGTCGAGCGCATGAGCCCCGACATCACGTCGCAGGATCTCGCGCAGGCCTACAGCGCCTGGCTGCCGGCGCTCACGGGCAACCTGCGCTTCAACAGCTCGAGCCAGCCGCCTTCGTCCTTCCTCGAAACCGATGAGGACACGCTCACGAGCGACACGCTGTCGGGCAACGTCGGCGTCGAGCAGTTCCTGCCGACGGGCGGCTCCTACAACTTCGGTTTCCAGGGCGTCCGCAACGAGACCAACAACCAGTTCGCGGCGCTGAATCCGTCCACGCGCGGCAACCTGACGTTCCAGTTCAACCAGCCGCTGTTGCGCAACCGCGGCATCGACAACACGCGCCTGCAGGTGATCGTCAGCCGCACCAACCTGGCCATCAGCGAGTTCGACCTGCGCAACACGGTGGTCACGACCATCCGAAACGTGAAGAACGCCTACTGGGACCTGGTCGTCGCCCTGTCGAACCTGGCCGTGCAGCAGCAGACGCTCGAGTTGTCACGCCAGACGCTGACCGACAACCGGAAGCGTGTGGAGGTGGGCACCATGGCGCCCATCGACATCGTGCAGGCCGAGGCCGAAGTGGCGGGCAACGAAGAGTCGGTGATCCTTGCCGAGCAGACCGTGGCCCAGGCGCAGGATCGGCTGCGGGCGCTCATCCTCGATCCCGGCGCGCCCGACTTCTGGGGCACCACCTTCACGCCGACCGACGCGCCGCAGCTGGCGACAACGCCTGTCGACATCGACAGCGCCGTGGGCATGGCCATGCAGAACCGGCTGGACCTCAAGCGCACGCGCGCGCTGCTCGACAACAACGAGTCACGCATCCGCTTCCTCCGCAACCAGGTGCTGCCGCAGCTGAGCGCCAACGTCGAGTACGGCCTCGCGGGCCTGGGCGGCACCGTGTTGCCGCGACGCGATCCGATCACGGGCGAGACCGGCGGCACTGGCGGCATGGTCGTCCCGTACTCCGAAGTGCTGCGCGACCTCTTCGGATTCAACTACCCCACGTGGGCCGTGTCCATGCAGTTCCGGTACCCGCTCGGCCGCAACAGCGATCGCATCAACCTCACACGCGCCGAGTTGCAGAACGACCAGTCGCTGCTGCAGTTGCAGGATACCGAACGGCAGGTGGTCCAGCAGGTGCGTGACCTGGGACGGCAGGTCAACACCAACCTCCGCCGCGTCGGTTCGACGCAGGCGGCCCGCGCGCTGGCCGAAAAGCGGCTCGAGGCCGAAGAGAAGAAGTTCGGCGTCGGGCTGTCGACGACGTTCAACGTGCTGCAGGCCCAGCGAGACCTGGCAGCCGCACGCAACAACGAACAGCGCGCCATTCTCGACTACGTCAAGTCGCTGGTCGATTTCGAAGCATCGCAGGAGGCCTCCATCGGCGGCGGCGCGGGCGTGTCGGTGGTGCCGGGCGGCACCGGCGGTGCAGGTGGCGCCGGCGGGCAGACGGGCCAGGGCGGCCAGATCGGCCAGGGCGGCCAGATCGGCCAGGGCGGCCAGCAGGGCGGGCAGTTCCAGCAGTGATCTATCCTTGCGGGCGTGCCCAAGCTGTCGGTCACGATCATCGCGAAGGACGAAGCGGCACAGATCGCTGACGCGTTGACGTCGGTCGCCTGGGCCGACGAACGTATCGTCGTCGACGGCGGCAGCACCGACGACACCGTGGCGGTGGCGCGCCCCCTGGCCACGCGCGTCGAGCAGCGTGACTGGGACGGGTACGGGCGACAGAAGAACTTCGCGGCCAGCCTCGCCAGCCACGACTGGATTCTGTCGCTCGACGCCGACGAGCGCGTCTCGCCGGCCCTGGCCAAAGAGATCCGGCATACCCTCGCCTCCCCCACCTGCGTGGCCTACCGCATGCCCAGGGTGACCTGGTACCTGGGCCAGTGGATTCGCTCCACCGACTGGTACCCGGACCACGCGCTGCGCCTCTACGATCGTCGTCGGGCCACCTGGGGCGACGAGCTGGTGCACGAGTCGTTGCGCGTGGACGGCGCCATAGGCCTGCTCGACGGCGAACTCGAGCATCGCCCGTACGCAGACATCTCGGACCACGTCCAGCGTATCGATCGCTACACGACCCTCGCGGCGGCGCAGATGTTCCGCAACGGCCGACGTGCCAGGCCGTGGCACCTCGCAGGCCATCCCATAGCCGCCTTCCTGCGCAACTACCTCGCCCGAGGCGGCATCCGCCAGGGCACGACGGGCCTCGTCGTCTCGCTGCTCAACGCCACGTACGTGCTGCTGAAGTTTGCCAAGCTGTACGAGCAGGGTCTCGATGTCCCCGATCCGCGATCCGCGATCCGCGATCCGCGATCCCCGATCCCCGATCCGCGATCCGCGATCCGCGATCCCCGATCCCCCGACTGATGCGCACGCTGCATGTGGACACCGCCCGAACATGGCGTGGCGGCCAGAACCAGTGCCTGCTGACCGTCAAGGGCCTGCGCGCCCTCGGTCACGACACGATGCTGGTGGCCCACCCGGATGGCGAGTTGCGGCGACGCGCGCCGCAGGACCGCTGGTTGCTGCCACTGGCCCCGAAGTTCGAGGTGGACTTCCATGCCGCGTGGAAGCTGGCCCGGGTGCTGCGCGAGTTCCGACCCGCGATCGTGCACGCGCACGACCCGCACGGCGTGGCGTTGTCGGCGCTGGCGCTGGCGTTCCATCATCCTGAGCCCCAGCCGAAGCTGGTCGTGGCGCGCCGTGTGGACTTCAAGCTGCGGAGCAACGCGTTCTCACGGTACAAACACCGGCAGGTCGCGCGCTTCATCTGCGCGTCGGACGCGATCCGCCGCATCCTTCAGGCCGGGGGCATACCGTCGGAGTGCCTCGTCACCGTGCACGAGGGCATCGACATCGCACACGTTGCCGAGGCGGCACCCGTCTCGCTGCACGAGACGTTCTGGCTGCCTGCGGGGGCTCCTGTGATATTGAACGTCGCCGCGCTCGTGCCCCACAAGGGCCAGCGCTACCTGGTCGACGCCATGGCGCAGGTGGCACGGGCCGTACCCGACGTACGCCTGGTCATCCTCGGCGAGGGTGAGTTGCGCCCTGCGCTCGAAGCCCAGGTCAGGGACCTCGGACTCGAGCAACACGTGTTGATGCCTGGGTTTCGTCGCGACGTCCTCTCACTGATGAAGACGTGCGACCTCTTCGTCCTCAGCTCCGTGATGGAAGGCCTCGGCACGTCGCTGCTCGACGCCATGGCATGCGCACGGCCGGTGGTGGGCACCGATGCCGGCGGCATCCCCGAGGTGGTCGTGGACGGCGAAACCGGACACGTCGTGCCGCCCCGCGACGCCGATGCCCTCGCGGAGGCCCTGATCGACCTGCTTGCGAACGACGAGCGCGCCCGCACCTTTGCCGCCGCGGGCTTCGAACGCGTACGCCACCGCTTCAGCGTCGAACGCATGGTCCAGGACACGCTGGTCGTGTACGAGCAGATCGCCCAAGCGTGAGGCGTGAGGCGTGAGGCGTGAGGCGTTAGCGAGGCCTGCAATGCCCCCTCAGCGGACACTGCGTGTTGCCCACCGGCCGTCCCCAGCCGCAGGCGCCCATCATGCTCATGTGGCACAACGAGAAGTCGAAGCGCACCGGGTCTGCCGGATCGAGCCGCCGCAACGTCGCGGTGATGTCGGCGGCCATCCGCCAGCCCGGGCTGGTGTAGCGCGTCAAACGCAGGCAGCGCCCCACGCGGATGGTGTGCGTGTCGAGCGGGATCACCAGTCGCGCGGGTGACACCCGCGTCCACCCGCCCGGGTCCACCGCGTCGTGTCGCACCATCCACCGGAGGAACAGGTTGAGACGCTTGCAGGCGCTGCCGCCCGAGGGCCTCGGGAAGAAGTAGGCGACGCCGGGACGCCGAGGCGGGCCGCCTCCGTAGGCGGCCGACACGTCCACGCCGCAGGCTGCGGTGGAGAACCCCTCGAGCGCGCGGAACACGTCGGGTGAGGACATGTCGTCGTGCGCGAGGAAGCAGCCCTCGAGCGACCCGTACTGCTGGCGCAGCACGCTCATCACGACGAGCAGCGCCGTGACATCGTCGCCGCGTGTCCACCTGTGCACGATCGGCGCGAGCCGTTCCCGTGCTTCGGAGACGTCGATGGTCGTGAGCCACGTGGACGGCGACGGCCCGAGCACGGCAAGCACGCGCTCGATGCTGGCCAGCACGCTCGCCAGCCGCCCGAAGGCGAGCGCCGACGCGACCATGGCCACCACTTCGCGATCGGCGGGGTCGTCGTACCGCCAGACGAACTGCACCGGGTCGGCCGTCGAGTCGGCGACGTTGAACCCGTCATAGAGGCGGTCGAGTTCGGCCGCCAGCGCAGCGCGCGTGCGACGCCCGGCCATCAGAACGACGTCAGGGGCACTCCGGCCGCGCACAGCGGGCAGTGCGGCGCCGGGTAGTTCTCGGGGGCCTGATGTTCGATGAGGGCCACATTCGGCACGTCGAGCGCTTCGATGGCTTCGAGGCGATCGTAGATCTGCACGGTGGCCAGCACGTCCCCGCCTGCCTCCCGCACGAGTTGGCCACACCGCACCAGCGTCTTCCCGGTATTGCGCAC
>JAEZDP010000147.1 GCA_023418055.1 Acidobacteriota bacterium | reverse complement strand
TGGCCCGCACGCCGGGCCATCTCGTCCAGGACGTCGCGACAGCGCTGCGTCTCTTCGCGAATGAGCCGCACGTCGTCGAGGGTTGAGACCTGCGTGCCCGGCCGCGCCGACAGGTCGCGCTCCAGTTCGCCCGCGGTCACGGCAATCGTGCCGAGCGGGGTGCCGAGTTCGTGCGCGGCGTCTGCCGCGAGCGTGGCGAGCCTGGTGAGGGTTTCCGTTCGCGCCAGGCGCGCGCCGAGGGCGCGCAGTTCTGCGTCGCGCTGCGCGACGGCGCCGGCAAGACGTGCGACAAACAGCGCGACGAGCGCAGCCGTCGCGGCAAAGGCCCACCACATGCCCTGGAAGTGCCGTGCGACCTCGGGGTGCATGGCGAGAGCCGCATCGAGTTCGGGAGTGACCGCGACAAACAGCACGCCATAGAGCGACGTGGACACCGCCGCCACCAGCGCCGCCACGCGGGCGCCGTGCACGAAGGCCGCTTGTGTGATCTGCACGAGAAAGAAGATGCTGACGGGATTGAGCGGCCCGCCTGCGGCAAACAGCACCACCGCCAGCCCCACCACGTCGAGCAGGACGAGCACGGCTGCGGCGTCGACCCGAGAGACCCGGCCGGTCTCCCGCCGCCGTACGAGCCACAGGTTCGAGAGCAGGGTGACGGCCAGCACGGCCGCCACGAGGGGCCACCGCACCGGGACGGCCAGCACCGTGACGCCCATGAGCGCCGCACCGGCCTGCGCCGCGAGCGTGGCCCAGCGTGCAGCAGCGAGCCACGGCACGCCGACGTCGCGGTGCAGGGCCACCTGGTGGTCCGACATCAGAGCTCTCACGCCCACGCGTGGCGACCGGGCACGCCCGGCCCGCCACCGCGGGCGCCTCGTGTCGATCAGCGGCGTGTCACGACCGCGCGCGGTTGACGGCCGGTTGCGGCGGCGGCAGTTCGATCGGCTCGCGGTCCGGATGGCGGGTTTCAGCGGCGCCCCGTCGGAACAGCCCGAACACCCAGTCGCGCGTGCTCGCCATCATGTCGTAGATGGTCGGAATCACGAGCAGCGTGAGGAAGGTGGACGTGATGAGCCCGCCGATGACCGCGCGTCCCAGCGGCGCCCGGAAATCGGCACCCTCGCCGTGCCCGATGGCCACGGGCAGCATGCCCGCGATGAGCGCGAAGCTCGTCATCAGGATCGGCCGCAGGCGCACGCGTCCGGCCTCAATCAGTGCCGCCTTGCGCTCGGTGCCCTGCTCGATCGACCACTTCGCGAAGTCGATGAGCAGGATGGCGTTCTTCGCCACGAGCCCCATGAGCAGCACCACCCCGATCATGCTCATCAGGTTCAGCGTGGACCCGGTGACGAGCAGGGCCAGCATCACGCCGATGAGCGACAGCGGCAGCGAAATCATGATGGCGAGCGGATCGAGGAACGATCCGAACTGCAGCACCAGGACGAAGTACATCAGCATGATGGCCAGGCCGAGCGCCGCCACCATGCGCCCGAACACCTCCTGCTGGTCGGCCGTCTCACCGCCCTGCGAGATGCGGTAGCCGGGCGGCAGCGGCACGTTCACGAGCCGACGCTCGATGTCGCCCACCACCTCCGTCAGCGACCGGCCCTGCGTGTTGGCCTCGATGTTGATCACGCGGTCGCGGTTGAAGTGGTCGATGCGCGCCGGTCCGAGGCTGCTCGAGATGGACGCGACCTGCCCGAGCGGCACGATGGACGGACCGGAGGGGCCCTGCACCGCCAGGGGCAGCGTCGAGAGGTCCTGGACGTTGCGGCGCGACTCGGGCGACAGGCGCACGTACACGTCGCGCGTCTGCTCGTCGGGATCCACCCAGTCGCCCACGTCGATGCCCGCGAAGGCCGGACGCAGCGCCTGCGCCAGTTGCCCCACCGTCAAGCCCAGCGAGCCCGCCAGGCCACGGTCGATTTCGATGTCGAGCTCCGGCTTGCGCCCCTTCGTCGACAGGCCCACGTCCACCGCGCCGGATACCTGCCGGACCTCCTCGCGGATCCGTTCGGCCAGTTCGGCCAGCGTGTCCGCATCCGGACCGGTCAGCCGCAGCTGGATCTGCTTGAAGTTGCCGAAGAAGTTGGTGCTGATCCACGCCTCCACACCGCCAATCCTGGCGAGCCGGTCGCGCAGGTCGGCCGCGACCTCGTCCTGCTTGCGCGCACGTTCGGCGCGCGGCTTCAGGCGGACGTACACGTTGCCTTCGTCCACCGACTCGGTCTGTCCACCGATGGTCGTGTACGTGTACTGCACTTCGGGCAGGGTGCGCGCGATGCTGGCCGCTTCCTCCGACTTCAGCTTCGTGTACTCGATGTTCGAACCCGGCGGCGTGGTGATGACGACGGCGAACTCCGAGTTGTCGGCCACGGGGAAGAAGCCGCCGCCCACCCAGCCGAGCGCGGGCAGGGCCAGTGCGCCGACAAACGAGGCCAGCGTGAGCACGATCATCGCGAAGCGGTGGCGCAGCGCCCAGCCGATGACCACCTTGTAGCGGTCGGCCATCCGCTCGAACCACATGTTGAAGTGGTGCAGCCCCCGCGAGATGAACGAGCGCTGTTCGACCGGAAGATGCGGCTCGGGCCAGTACGCCGAGAGCATCGGGTCGAGCGAGAACGACACGAACAGCGACACCAGCACCGAGCAGGCGATGGTCAGGGCGAACGGCTGGAACCACTGCCCCGCCAGGTCGCCCATGAAGGCGATCGGCACGAACACCACCACGATCGAGAAGGTCGTGGCGGCGACCGCCAGCCCGATCTCGTCGGTCCCCTCGTGGGCGGCCGTCCAGTGGTCCTTCCCCTTCTCGACGTGGCGGACGATGTTCTCGCGGACGACGATGGCGTCGTCGATGAGGATGCCGATCGCCAGCGACAGGCCGAGCAGCGACATCGTGTTGAGCGTGAAGCCGAACGCCCAGACGGCGACGAACGAGGCCAGCACCGACACCGGCAGCGCCAGCCCGGTGATGACCGTCGAGCGCCACGAGTTGAGGAAGAGGAAGACGACGAGCACGGTGAGGGCCGCGCCCTCGACGAGCGCGTTCTGCACGTCGGCGACCGAGTTCGACACGCGCGGGCCGGTGTCGCGGGCGACGACCAGCTCGACGCCCGGCGGGAGCGTGTCGCGGAGGCCGGCCACCTTCTCGGCGATGCGCGCGCTCACGTCGGTCGTGCTCGCCCCGTCGGCCTTGATGATGTCGATGCCGACGGCGTCCCGGCCGTTGAACTGCGCGGCGGTGCGCGGCTCCTCGGCGGCGTCCCTGGCCACGGCGATGTCGCCGAGGCGGATCAGGCG